>NZ_DGMA01000026.1:0-362 GCF_002388205.1 Achromobacter sp. UBA4530
GGCAAGTCGGTGCAGACGCCTTCGGCAACTTCCGCGGCCATGCCCACCGATTCACCCAGCGTCGGGTGCGGGTGGATGGTCTTGGCGATGTCGACGACGTCGGCGCCCATTTCCACGGCCAGCGCCAGTTCGCTGATCAGGTCGCCCGCGTGGGTGCCCACGATGCTGCCGCCCAGGATGCGATGCGTTTCGGCGTCGAAGATGAGCTTGGTGAAGCCCTCGTCGCGGCCGTTGGCGATGGCGCGGCCCGAGGCTGCCCACGGGAACACGCCCTTCTCTATCTTGATGCCCTGCTTCTTGGCTTCTTCCTCGGTCAGGCCGACCCACGCCACTTCCGGATCGGTGTAGGCCACCGACGGAAT
>NZ_DGMA01000026.1:496-57813 GCF_002388205.1 Achromobacter sp. UBA4530
AGATGTGCGGCACGTTGGTGCGCATCTGGCGGTCGACCTCGATGAAACCGCGGTCGGTGACGGCGATGCCCGCCTTGTCGGCGCCGATCTTCTTGCCGTTGGGGCTGCGGCCGACAGCCTGCAGCACCAGGTCGTAGCGTTGCGGTTCCTTGGGTGCGCCCTCGCCTTCGAAGGTGACGTAGATGCCGTCCTTCTTGGCTTCGGCGCCCACCGTCTTGGTCTTCAACATGATGTTGTCGAAGCGGTAGGCGTTCTTCTTCTGCCACACCTTAACCAGGTCGCGGTCGGCGCCCTGCATCAGGCCGTCCAGCATTTCCACGACATCCAGGCGCGCGCCCAGCGTCGAGTACACCGTGCCCATTTCCAGGCCGATGATGCCGCCGCCAATGATCAGCATCTTCTTGGGCACTTCACGCAGCAGCAAGGCGCCGGTGGAGTCGACGATGCGCTCGTCCTGGGGCAGGAACGGCAGCTTCACCGACTGGCTGCCGGCGGCGATGATGGCCTGCTTGAAACGCAGGGTCTGGGTCTTGCCGTCGGCGCCCTTGACGGTCAGGTGGTTGGCATCGGCGAATTCGCCCACGCCCGTCACCACGGTGACCTTGCGCGCCTTTGCCATGCCGGCCAGGCCGCCGGTCAGCTTGGCGACCACGCTGTCCTTGTAGCCGCGCAGCTTGTCCAGGTCGATCTTGGGCTCGCCGAAGCTGATGCCGTGGGCAGCCAGTTCGCGGGCTTCGTCGATGATGGCGGCGTTGTGCAGCAGCGCCTTGGACGGGATGCAGCCCACGTTCAGGCAGACGCCGCCCAGCGTGCTGTAGCGTTCGACCAGGACCACGGACAGGCCCAGGTCGGCGGCGCGGAAGGCGGCGGAGTAGCCGCCGGGGCCCGCGCCCAGCACCAGCATGTCGTATTCGCCATCGGCCGAACCGCTGTAGGTGGCGGCGGCGGGCGCGGCGGCCTTGGCGGCGGGCGCTTCGGCCTTGGAGGCTTCGGCCTTGGACGCTTCGGCCTTGGGGGCTTCGGACTTGGAAGCGTCCTTCGCAGCCGGCTTGGAGTCGGACTTGGCGGCGCCAGCGTCAGCACCCGAGGCCGCTTCCACTTCCAGCACGACCGCGCCTTCAGCAACCTTGTCGCCGACCTTCACGGCGATGGACTTGACCACGCCGCCTTGCGACGCGGGGATTTCCATCGAGGCCTTGTCGGACTCAACGGTGATCAGGCTCTGTTCCGCCTTGATCGTGTCGCCCACCGCAACCAGCACTTCGATGACTTCCACTTCCTTGAAGTCACCGATGTCCGGCACTTTGATTTGAACGGTATTGCTCATAGGGCTCCCCGTTTACAGCGCGATGCGGCGGAAGTCGGCCAGCAGCGCACCCAGATAGGCGTTGAAGCGCGCGGCCGCGGCGCCGTCGATGACGCGGTGGTCGTAGGACAGCGACAGCGGCACGATCAGGCGCGGCACGAACTGCTTGCCGTCCCACACAGGCTTGTGCGACGAGCGCGACACACCCAGGATCGCGACTTCAGGCGCGTTGATGATGGGCGTGAACGAGGTGCCGCCGATGCCGCCGAGCGACGAGATCGAGAAGCAGCCGCCCTGCATTTCGGCGGGCGAGATCTTGCCGTCGCGGGCCTTCTTGGACAGGTCGGTCATTTCCTGGGCGATCTGCAGGATGCCCTTCTTGTCGGCATCGCGGATCACGGGCACCACCAGCCCGTTAGGCGTGTCGGCGGCAAAGCCGATGTGGTAGTACTGCTTGAGCACCAGGTTGTCGCCGTCCAGCGAGGCGTTGAACTCGGGGAATTTCTTCAGGGCCGCAACCACGGCCTTGATCAGGAAGGCCAGCATCGTGACCTTGATGCCCGACTTCTCGTTTTCCTTGTTCAGCGTGACGCGCAGCGCTTCCAGGTCGGTGATGTCCGCTTCGTCGTTGTTGGTGACGTGCGGGATCATGACCCAGTTGCGGTGCAGGTTCGCGCCGGAAATCTTCTTGATGCGCGACAGCGGCTTGGCTTCGATCGGGCCGAACTTGGTGAAATCGACCTTCGGCCACGGCAAGAGGCCCAGCGCGGCGCCATCGGCCGAACCACCGGCAGCAGCGGCCGCCGGCGCAGCCGACAGGGCCTGCTTGACGAAACCGCGCACGTCGTCGGCGGTAATGCGTTCCTTGGGACCCGATCCCTTGACCTTGGACAGGTTCACGCCCAGTTCGCGCGCAAACTTGCGCACGGACGGCGACGCGTGGGGCAACTGGCCGGGCTTGAGGTTGGCGTCTTCCAGCGCGGCGGCGGGGGCCGGACGCGAGGCGGGCGCGGCAGCCTGCGCGGGCGCCGATTCTGCCTTGGCTTCCGGCTTGGCAGCCGGGGCCGGCGCAGCTTCGGACTTCGCGGCCGGGGCGGCAGCGGCTTGCGCGCCGCCTTCCACCACCACCACGATCGAGCCCTTGGCGACCTTGTCGCCAACCTTGACCTTCACTTCCTTGACCACGCCGCCTTGCGAGGCCGGGATCTCCATCGAGGCCTTGTCGGACTCGACGGTGATCAGGCTTTGCTCGGCCTTGATGGTGTCGCCGACCGCGACCATGACTTCGATGACTTCGACTTCCTTGAAGTCGCCGATGTCCGGCACTTCGATATCGACCGGGCCGCTGGAGGCAGCCGGCGCCGGCGCCGAGGCCTCGGCCTTGGGCGCAGCGGCGGCGGCCTGCTTGGGTTCTTCCTTGGCGGCCGGTTTGGATTCGGCCTTGGGGGCCTCTTCCTTGGCGGCGCCAGCGTCGGCCGCTTCCACTTCCAGCACGACCGCGCCTTCGGCGACCTTGTCGCCGACCTTCACGGCGATGGACTTGACCACGCCGCCTTGCGACGCGGGGATTTCCATCGAGGCCTTGTCGGATTCGACCGTGATCAGGCTTTGTTCCGCCTTGATCGTGTCGCCCACGGCAACCAGCACTTCAATGACTTCCACTTCCTTGAAGTCGCCGATGTCGGGAACCTTGATTTGCACGATGTTGCTCATGTCTCTTTACCCTCAGGCGTATTGCGGGTTGGCTTTGTTCGGATTGATGCCGTACTTCTTGATGGCTTCGGCCACCTTGGCAACCGGCACCTTGCCTTCGTCGGCCAGCGCCCGCAGGGCGGCGACGACGACGAAGTGGCGATCCACTTCGAAGTGCTCGCGCAGCTTGGCGCGGAAATCCGAGCGGCCGAAACCATCGGTGCCCAGCACCTTGTATTCGCGGCCCTTGGGCACGAACGGACGGATCTGGTCCGCAAAGAGCTTCATGTAGTCGGTCGACGCGATGATCGGGCCTTCCGTCTTGGCCAGCTGTTCCGTGACGTAAGCGACCTGCGGCTTCTTCTCGTCGGGGTGCAGCATGTTGTGGCGTTCGGCGTCCAGGCCGTTGCGGCGCAGCTCGGTGAAGCTGGTGACGCTCCAGAGGTCGGAAGCGACATCCCAGTCGGCAGCCAGCAGTTCCTGGGCGGCCATGACTTCGCGCAGGATGGTGCCCGAACCCATGAGCTGCACGCGGTTTTTGCCCTTGCCGTGCGACTTGAGCTTGTACATGCCCTTGATGATGCCTTCCTCGTCGCCCTTGGTCAGACCGGGCTGCGGGTAGTTTTCGTTCATCACCGTCAGGTAGTAGTAGACGTTTTCCTGGTCTTCCACCATGCGCTTCAGACCGTGCTGGATGATCACGGCGAGCTCATGACCGAACGTCGGGTCGTACGACACGCAGTTCGGGATGGTCGAGGCCAGGATGTGGCTGTGGCCGTCTTCGTGCTGCAGGCCTTCGCCGTTCAGCGTCGTGCGGCCGGCAGTGCCGCCCAGCAGGAAGCCGCGCGCCTGCATGTCGCCGGCAGCCCAGGCCAGGTCGCCGATACGCTGGAACCCGAACATCGAGTAGTAGATGAAGAACGGGATCATGATGCGGTTGTTCGAGGAGTACGACGTGGCCGCCGCAATCCACGAGCTCATCGCGCCCGCTTCGTTGATGCCTTCCTGCAGAAGCTGGCCGTCAGCCGCTTCCTTGTAGTACATGACCTGGTCCTTGTCGACCGGGGTGTACTTCTGGCCTTCCGGCGCGTAGATGCCGATCTGGCGGAACAGGCCTTCCATGCCGAAGGTGCGCGATTCGTCGGCCAGGATCGGCACGACGCGCGGACCCAGTTCCTTGTCGCGCAGCACCTGGTTCAGGATGCGCACGAAGGCTTGGGTGGTCGAGATTTCGCGGCCTTCCGCGGTGGGCTCCAGCACGGCCTTGAAGGCGTCCAGCGCGGGGGCCTTCAGTTGCTCGTCGGCCTTGGCGCGGCGGCGCGGCAGGTAGCCGCCCAGCGCGGCGCGGCGCTCGTGCAGGTACTTCATTTCGGGCGAATCTTCGGCCGGCTTGAAGTACGGCAGATCGGCCAGCTTGTCGTCCGGGATCGGGATGCCGAAGCGGTCGCGGAATTCGCGGATCGAGTCCAGCTCCAGCTTCTTTTGCTGGTGGGTCGGGTTCTTGGCCTGGCCGACGTGGCCCATGCCGTAACCCTTGATGGTCTTGGCCAGAATGACGGTCGGCTGGCCGGTGTGGTCGGTGGCCGACTTGAAGGCCGCGTACACCTTGTGGGGATCATGGCCGCCACGGTTCAGGCGCCAGATGTCCTCGTCGCTCATGCGCGACACGGCTTCCAGCAGCTTGGGGTGCTTGCCGAAGAAATGTTCGCGGACGAACTTGCCGTCGTTGGCCTTGTACGCCTGGTACTCGCCGTCGACGGTTTCTTCCATGATCTGGCGCAGGATGCCTTCCTTGTCGTGCGCAAGCAGCGGATCCCAGTAGCCGCCCCAGATCAGCTTGATGACGTTCCAGCCCGAACCGCGGAAGTCGCCTTCCAGTTCCTGGATGATCTTGCCGTTGCCGCGCACCGGGCCGTCCAGGCGCTGCAGGTTGCAGTTGATGACGAAGATCAGGTTGTCGAGCTTTTCGCGGGCCGCGAGAGCGATGGCGCCCAGCGACTCGGGTTCGTCCATTTCGCCGTCGCCGCAGAACACCCAGACCTTGCGGTTGCTGGTGTCGGCGATGCCGCGGGCGTGCAGGTACTTCAGGAAGCGGGCCTGGTAGATGGCCATCAGCGGGCCCAGGCCCATCGACACCGTCGGGAACTGCCAGAAGTCCGGCATCAGCTTCGGATGCGGGTAAGAGGACAGGCCCTTGCCGTCCACTTCCTGGCGGAAGTGGTTCAGCTGGTCTTCGGTCAGGCGGCCTTCAAGGTAGGCGCGGCCGTACATGCCGGGCGAGGTGTGGCCCTGGAAGTAGACCAGGTCGCCGCCGTGGCCTTCGTCTTCAGCGTGCCAGAAGTGGTTCTGGCCGCAGCCGATCATGGTGGCCAGCGAGGCGAACGACGCGATGTGACCGCCCAGGTCGCCGCCATCGGGCGGGTTGTGCTTGTTGGCCTTGACCACCATGGCCATGGCGTTCCAGCGCACGTACGAGCGGATGCGCGTTTCCAGTTCCAGGTTGCCCGGGTGCGCCGGCTCCAGGCCGGGGGGAATCGTGTTGACGTAAGCGGTATTGGGCGAGAACGGGATGTGAGCGCCGGAGCGACGGGCTTCGTCGATCAGGCGTTCCAGCAGGTAATGGGCGCGCTGCGGTCCTTCGCGATCAAGGACGGCTGCCAGGGCTTCGAGCCACTCCTGGGTTTCAAGGGTGTCTTCGTCGTTGGCGGCCTGAACGGCGCCAGCCTGGGCGTTAGAGGACATCGTGTGTCTCCTGTTGGGGTTCGTCGTGACCACACACCCGCTTATTGATCTACTCGCGGACATTGCATGGTAGCCGGGATCATCCGGGCTACCATGCAATGCATGGGGTCGGGGTGTTCAAAGGACCTGCCAGGGGCGGGTTTCCTGTCAGGCGGCATTCTAAGAAAGAAGATTAACCGGTCGCAAGGAAAATTTCATGTTGCGGTACGGCATTTCATAATGCGGAAAGTTGAACAGAAGCTGAATCGCTGAACGCCATACTTTTTACGGTCTACGCCGAATGGTGGACTTGATTCCCGGCAATTCCCTCCCAACACGCACTAAAATGCGCGGTCTACCGGCCCCGAATTCCATGTCCAGCGCGCCCAAGTCCAACATACCCACGCCTTTCCACGACCACGCCCGCACCCGGCGGCGCGGGGTGTACTGGGTCACGCCCGCCATGGTGCTGATCCTCTATATCTGTGTGATGGCGGTGTTCTTCTGGCTGCAGCGCATCCATGACGACAGTGTCATGTTTGTCACGATAGACCAGGAGCTGCGTCAGCAACGCCTGATCTGGGTCGTGCTGGCGCTGTCCTGCGTCATTGTCATCAGCCTGCTCATGCTGTGGCGCTACACCCGCTTCCGGTCCACCGCCGAGGCCGCGCTCATTGCCGAAACGGGTTTTCGGCGCGCCATGGAAAACTCCATGTCCACGGGCATGCGCGTGCTCGACATGGAAGGCCGCATCGCCTACGTGAACCCGGCGTTCTGCCGGATGATCGGCTGGAACGAAGCCGACCTGATCGGCCGCAGCCCACCCTTCCCGTATTGGGTGCCGGGCCGCCACGAACAACACCAGCACACGCTGGACGTGCTGATGTCGGGCAAGACCCCCAGCAGCGGCCTGGAAGTCGAGGCGCAGCGGCGTGACGGCTCGCGCTTCACGGCGCGCATGTATGTGTCCCCGTTGCTGGACCCCAATGGCAACCAGATCGGCTGGATGACGTCCATGACGGACATCACCGAGCCCAAGCGCATCCGCGAGGCCCTGACCGCCGCGCACGAGCGCTTCATGACCGTGCTGGAAGGCCTGGACGACGCCATTTCGGTCACGGCCGACACCCACGACGGGCTGGAACTGCTGTTCGCCAACCGCACGTACCGCCGCGTGTTCGGCGCGCAGACCGGCGGCCACGACGAACTGCTGGCCGGCCGCCGCGGCCGCTTCACCGACGAATCAGTCGAGGTCTTTGCGCCGTCGGTGCAGCGCTGGTTTGAAGTGCACCACCGCATGCTGGCCTGGACGGACGGCCGCCGCGTGCGCATGCAGGTGGCGCGCGACATCACCGAGCGCCGCGGCCACGAGGAAGCGTCGCGCGTGCAGCAGGAAAAGATCCAGCTCACCAGCCGCCTGACCACGATGGGGGAAATGGCCTCGTCGCTGGCGCACGAGCTGAACCAGCCGCTGACGGCCATCGCCAACTACAGCATGGGCGCGGTGGCGCTGGTCAAGGCCGGCCACACCAGTCCCAACATGCTGCTGCCCGCGCTGGAAAAGGCGGCGTCCCAGGCCGAGCGCGCCGGCAAGATCATCAGCCGCATCCGCGAATTCGTGAAGCGCAGTGAACCGCGCCGCCAGCGCGTCGCCATCGGCCGCATCGTCGACAACGCCATCGGCTTTGCCGAAATCGACGCCCGCAAGCGCCGCATCCGCATCGACAGCTTCGTGCCGTCCAACGCGCCGGACGTCCTGGCCGACCCCATCCTGATCGAACAGGTGCTGCTGAACCTGCTCAAGAACGGACTGGAAGCCATGGAAAAGAGCGAGTCCGACGAGCTTAAGGTTGCCGTAATTCTTCACGAGCAGCATATCGAGGTGGCCGTGGTGGACCGCGGCCACGGCCTTGCCGAACCCGAGCGCCTGTTCGAACCGTTCTTCAGCACCAAGTCGCAGGGCCTGGGCATGGGGCTGAACATCTGCCGTACCATTATCGAATCGCATCACGGCCGCCTGTGGGCTGACCCCAATCCCGCCGGCGGTACTATCTTCCGCTTCACCCTGCCCTGCGCTGCGACCCAGACGCAGGCCCAGAACGATCAGTCCGAGGAGTTGCACGCATGAACACGCCCCACCTGTCGAGCACGGTATTCATTGTCGATGACGACGAAGCGGTCCGCGATTCGCTGCGCTGGCTGCTGGAAGCCAATGGATACCGCGTTCGCGCCTACGCCAGCGGCGAGTCCTTCCTGGAAGACTACGACGCCAGCCAGATCGGCGTGCTGATCGCCGACGTGCGCATGCCCGGCATGAGCGGCCTGGAGCTGCAGGAACAGCTCATCATCCGCAACGCGCCGCTGCCCATCGTGTTCATCACGGGCCACGGCGACGTGCCGATGGCGGTGTCCACCATGAAGAAAGGCGCCGTCGACTTCCTGGAAAAGCCGTTCAACGAATCCGACCTGCGCGAAATCGTGGCGCGCATGCTGGAGCAGGCCACGCAGCGCGTGAGCAAGCACCAGGCCCAGAAGGACCACGAAGCTATGCTGGCGCGCCTGACCGCGCGCGAGCAACAGGTGCTGGAGCGCATCGTCGCCGGCCGCTTGAACAAGCAGATCGCCGACGACCTGGGCATCAGCATCAAGACCGTCGAGGCGCACCGCGCCAACATTATGGAAAAACTTGAAGTGACCACCGTTGCAGATTTGATGAAAGTGGCCTTGGCCAAACCCGAGGCACACGCATGACCGCAAGGATTATTGACGGCGCGGCCCTTTCGCAGCGCATTCGCGAAGAAGTCGCCCACCGTGTTTCGGCTTTGGCCGAAAAAGGCACCCGCCCCGGCCTGGCCGTCGTGCTGGTCGGCGCGGACCCCGCCTCGCAGGTGTATGTGCGCAACAAGGTCGCGGCCTGCGAAAAGGCCGGACTGCATTCCGTGAAAGAGCAATACCCGGCCGAGATGACCGAGGCCGAACTGCTGGCCCGCATCGACGTGCTGAACCAGGATCCCAGCATCCACGGCATTCTGGTGCAGTTGCCCCTGCCCAAGCACATGGACGCCCACAAGGTCATCGAGGCCATCGCGGCCGAGAAGGACGTTGACGGCTTCCATATCAGCAACGCGGGCCTGCTCATGACCGGGCAGCCGCTGTTCCGTCCCTGCACGCCGTACGGCGTGATGAAGATGCTGGAATCGGAAGGCGTGACGCTGCGCGGCGCTGAGGCCGTCATCGTCGGCGCCAGCAACATCGTGGGCAAGCCCATGGCCATGCTGCTGCTGCAGGCCGGCGCCACCATCACGATCTGCAATTCCAAGACGCGCGACCTGGCGGCCCAGACCCGCCGCGCCGACGTGCTGGTTGTCGCCACCGGCAAGCCCGGCATGATCGACGGCTCGATGATCAAGCCCGGCGCCGTCGTCATCGACGTGGGCATCAACCGCGGCGCCGACGGCAAGCTGTGCGGCGACGTGGATTTTGCGTCCGCCAAGGAAGTGGCCGGCGCGATCACGCCCGTGCCCGGCGGCGTGGGCCCGATGACCATCGCCATGCTGCTGGTCAATACGGTCGAAGCGGCCGAACGCGCTGCGGGTTGAAGCGTGGATCTCGGAGTCTGACACCCGTGTGAGATGCGCTTCAGCTTGAACGGGCGTCTCAAGGGTGTCAGACACCTGCCGCAACTTGAATGCATGCGCTTGAAACTCGGTGTCTGACACCCGTGTGAGATGCGCTTCAGATTGAACGGGCGTCTCAGGGGTGTCAGACACCTGCCGCAGCTTGAAGCACAAGCATGAAACTCGGTGTCTGACACCCGTGTGAGACGCGCTTCAGATTGAACGGATGCCTCAAGGGTGTCAGACACCTGCCGCAGCTTGAGGCACCCTCCGCACATCTTGGTCAGCCCTTGCGTTCAGGCCGATCGCCCTCACCTGATCCTTATCGCCTTCGCCGGCGCGCCTGGCGCGCCGCCTGCCACTCAATAAGCCGGTAACACCATGACCCAGAACCCCCTGCTCGCTCCCGTGTCCGAACTGGTCGATTACGCGGCCGTCAAACCCGCGCATATCGTTCCCGCCGTCGAGGAACTGCTGGGCATTGCCCGCAAGGCCGTCGACCACGCCGCCGACCCCGCGCTCGCGCCCACCTGGGAAGCCGTGGCCGAGCCCCTGGACACCGCGTCCGAGCGCCTGTGGCGCGCCTGGTCGGTGGCTGGCCACCTGAATGCCGTGGTCAACACGCCCGAACTGCGCGAAGCCTATAACGCCGCCCTGCCGCTGGTCACCGAGTTTTCGACCTGGGTCGGCCTGCACGAAGGCCTGTACAAGCAATACCAGCGGCTGGCTGCCGCACCCGACTTCGCGTCCTGGTCGCCGGTGCGCCGCCGCATCGTCGAAATGGCCTTGCGCGATTTCCGCCTGAGCGGCGTCGAACTGCAAGGCGCCGACCGCGAACGCTATGCCGCGATTTCCGACCGCGAGGCCCAGGCGTCGCAGAAGTTCTCTGAAAACGTGCTGGATTCCATCGATGCGTGGTCGCTGATCGTTGAAGACGAAAACCGCCTGGCCGGCGTTCCGGCGGACGTGATTGCCGCCGCGCGCGCCGCGGCCGAGGAAGACGGCAAGGCCGGCTGGAAGCTCACGCTGAAGATGCCCTGCTACCTGCCCGTCATGCAGTACGCGAATGATCGCTCGCTGCGCGAGGCGCTGTACCGTGGCTACGGCACCGTGGCGTCCGAACAGGGCGATGCCAAGTTCGACAACTCCCCGCTGATCGAAGAACTGCTGGCGCTGCGCGCCGAGGAATCGGGCCTGCTGGGTCTGGGCACCTTCGCCGCGCTGCGCCTGCAGACGCGCATGGCCCGCGACGCCCAGGAAGTCACCGTGTTCCTGCGCGACCTGGCCGCCCGCGCCAAACCGTACGCGCAGCGCGATCTGGCGGAACTTACCGCCTACGCCACCGGCGAGCTGGGGCTGGACAGCCTGCAGCCCTGGGACGTCGCCTACGCCTCGGAACGCCTGCGTGAATCGCGCTACGCGTATTCCGAAGACGAGGTGAAGCAATACTTCACCGAACCGCGCGTGCTGGCTGGCCTGTTTGACGTCATCCAGACGTTGTTTGGCGTACGTCTGACCGAAACGCCCGTGTCGTCCTGGCACGGCGACGTGCGCGGCGTGCGGGTCGAAAGCCCCGAAGGCGCGCTGATCGGCCACCTTTATCTGGACCTGTACGCGCGCGCCGGCAAGCAGAACGGCGCCTGGGTCGACAGCGAGCGTACGCGCCGCGTCGTGGCCGGCAAGGTGCAGACGCCGATCGCGTACCTGACCTGCAATTTCTCGCGTCCCAACGGCGACCGTCCGGCCGTGCTGACGCACGACGACGTCATCACCCTCTTCCACGAAACCGGCCACGCGCTGCACGCGCTGCTGTCCGAAGTCGACGAGCCCGGCGCCGCGGCGTTTGCCAGCGTGGAATGGGACGCCATCGAACTGCCCTCGCAGTTCATGGAGAACTTCTGCTGGGAATGGGCCGTGGTGCAGAAGCTGTCGGCGCACGTGGACACCGGCGAGCCGCTGCCGCGCGCGCTCTACGACCGCCTGGTCGCCGCCCGCAATTACCAGAGCGGCATGCAGACCGTGCGCCAGATTGAATTCGCGCTGTTCGACATGCTGATGCACGATCGCAGCAAGGGCGCGTCGATTTCCGAGGTGCTGGCGCTGTTGCAGGAAGTGCGCAAGGAAGTTGCCGTGCTGTTCCCGCCCGAATGGCATCGCCTGCCGCACGCCTTCTCGCACCTGTTCGCGGGTGGTTATGGCGCGGGCTACTACAGCTACAAGTGGGCCGAAGTGCTGTCGGCGGATGCGTACGAGGCCTTCGAGGAAGCCGCCGCCAGGCAGGCCGGCAACGCGCTGGGCACGCTGGATCCGGAGACGGGTGCGCGTTTCCGCCGCGAAGTGCTGGCCGTGGGCGGCTCGCGCCCGGCGGCCGAATCGTTCGCCGCATTCCGCGGCCGCGCGCCGCGCATTGACGCGCTGCTGCGTCATAGCGGGATGACGGCGAGCTGATGGCGGTGTCAGACACCTGACGCCTGTCGCACGCCGCGCCTGCCAAGACGGCCCGCCATCGCGCGGGCCGTTTTTTTGCTCCGGACTTGCGCGGGCACAAGGCATGGCGGCCGTATGCCACTCTCCTCAGATCCTGCAGGTAGAATCCGAAAGGTTTACCCCCTTCCGGCTACTGGACCCATGCGACACCTGATTACCGGCCGCTTCTTTCGCGGACTGCTGTTGAGCTTGTGTGTGTTTCTTGCCGCCTGCGGCGACAGGAACGTGGACTGGACGCTTTACAACGTCAAGGGCCACCTGCCCGACCTGAAGTTCTCGCTGCCCGGCGCGGGCGGCAAGACGGTCAGCAGCGACGACCTGAAGGGCAAGACGGTGCTGCTGTTTTTTGGCTACGCCAGTTGCCCGGACATCTGCCCGACGACCATGGCGCAGCTGACCGCGGTGCTGCAGAACCTGGGCGACAAGGCCAAGGACGTGCGCATCCTGTTCGTCAGCGTGGACCCGCACCGCGACACGCCGGACATCCTGCAGGCCTACGTCAACGCCTTCAACAACAACGCCATTGGCGTGACGGGCAACGAACGGCAGGTGGCTGACCTGGCGCGCCGCTATCGCGTGGCCTACCAGATAGAAAAGCCCCGCCCCGGGGACGACGCCGACATGTACGAGGTGACGCACAGCCGCGGCGTGTACATCTTCGACAAGGACGGCAAGGCGCGCCTGCTGGCCTCAGACACCGACAGCATCGAGACGCTTACCAAGGACGTGCGCCAGCTCATCGACCTGACCTCCTGACGCGGCGCGCTGGTCCGCACACCAGTTGTTACAACGGTGGCGTACGGGGTGCGGGTATCCGTGGGTATCATCAATCCACTTCGCCCCCTTTTCCCTAGTAAGGAGTACGCGCATGAGCATCATCATCATGATCATCGTCGGGTTCATCGTGGGTCTGATCGCCCGCGCCATCATGCCCGGGGACCAGAACATGGGGATCATCATGACCACCATTCTGGGCATCATCGGCGCCGTCGTTGCCGGCTTCCTCGGCCAGTCGCTGGGGTGGTACCAGCCCGGCGAACCCGCTGGCTGGATCGGATCCGTGGTCGGCGCGATCATCGTGCTGTTCGTGGTGGGCCTGATCGCCAAGAAGCGCACCTGACGTCTGCGTCCTGCATGCAAAGAAAAACGGGCCGATCGCGAGATCGGCCCGTTTTGCATTGCAGGCGCCAGGAATGGCCCTATAAGCAGCCCATAAGCGGCGCCAAGCGCGCCGCTCCTGGTAGCGTCAGCCCGCCGGCGTGACCGGCGCAGCAGGCGCCGCCGCCGTACGTTCCGTCCACCCGCCGCCCAGCACCTTGTACAGCGTGACCAGATTGGTCAGACGCGCCAGACGCGTGTCGACCAGCGCCTGCTGCGAGGTATAGAGCGAGCGCTGCGAATCCAGCACGCTCAGGTAGTCGTCGATGCCCTGCCGGAAACGTTGCTCCGACGCGTCATACGCGCGCTGATTGGCGTCCACCAGCAGGCGTTGGGCCTGGATCTGCTCGTCCAGCGTGCCGCGGCCGGCCAGCGCATCCGCGACTTCGCGGAAACCCGTCTGGATCGACTTTTCGTACTGGGCCACCTGGATGTTCTTCTGCACTTTCGCCAGGTCCAGCCCCGCCAGCAGCGAGCCGCCCGCGAAGATCGGCACGGTGATCTGGGGCACGAAGCTCCATGCCCCCGAACCGCCGTCGAACAAGCCGCCCAGGCTGGCGCTGGCGGTGCCGGCCGAACCCGTCAGGCTGATGGTCGGGAAGAATGCCGCACGCGCCGCGCCGATGTTGGCGTTGGCGCCCTTGAGCTGATGCTCTGCCGCGCGGATGTCCGGGCGGCGGGTCAGCAGGTCGGACGGCAGGCCGGCGGGCAGCGTGGTCGGCAGCATGCTGTCGTCCAGCTTGACTGCGTTGTCCAACGCCGTGGCCATCTGCGGCGACAGCGGCTGACCGACCAGCAGCACGAGCGCATTGCGGTCCTGCGCGGCCTGGCGCGTGTATTGCGACAGGTTGCGTTGGGCCGTGCGCAGCGAGACTTCGGCCTGGCTCAGGTCCAGCGCCGTGGACAGGCCCTGGTCGTAGCTCTGCTTGGTCAGGTTGTAGGAATCTTCCTGGCTCTTGAGCGTGTCGCGCGTCAGGCTGAGCAGCTCCTGATCCGCGCGCAGCGTCAGGTAAGCATTCGCCACCTCGGCGATCAGCGTGAGCTGCGTCGCCGTGCGCGTTTCGTCCAGCGCCAGGTAGGATTCCAGCGCCTGATCGCTCAGGCTGCGGATGCGGCCGAAGAGGTCCAGTTCCCAGGCGGATATGGCAGCGCCAACCTGATAGCTGTGGCTGGTGGTGGCCTGGCCGCTGGGCGACAGGTCGGCCGGCGTGCGCTGGGCAGAGCCCTGCCCGGCCACGCCGATGCTGGGCGCCAGGTCGGCGCGCTGGATGCGGTACTGCGCGCGCGCGGCCTCGACGTTCAGCGCCGCCACCCGCAGGTCGCGGTTGTTGACGAGCGACTGCTCGATCAGCTGTTGCAGCAGCGGATCGCCGAAGAAGTCGCGCCAGCCGATGTCGGCCACGGCCATGCCGCCCGGCGCGGCCGCCTGGGCCGCGTTGTAGGCGGCGCCCGTGGGATACGCGGCGTCGATGGGCGCATCGGGACGCTCGTACGTGGGGGCCAGCGAGCAGCCCGCCAGGGCCGCCGCCAGGGATACAGACAGCAAGGTTCTCATCTGGAGTTTCATTACGGTTGACCCTCCGCCGGCACGTCGTGCGGCCCCTTGGCGCTGGTGTCGTGCTTGTCGACGTTTTCGCTCATGCGCTTGACCTTGAACACGCGCAGCATGATGACGAAGAAGGCCGGGACGAAGAAGATGGCCAGGAACGTGCCGGTCAGCATGCCGCCGATCACGCCCGTGCCGATGGCGTTCTGGCTGCCCGAGCCCGCACCGCTGGAAATCGCCAGCGGGGTCACGCCCAGGATGAACGCCAGGGACGTCATCAGGATGGGACGCAGACGCTGACGGGCGGCGTGGATGGCCGACTCGGTCAGGCTGGCGCCCGCTTCATAGTGCTCCTTGGCGAACTCCACGATCAGGATGGCGTTTTTGGCCGCCAGCCCGATTGTCGTCAAGAGACCCACCTGGAAGAACACGTCGTTGGACAGACCACGCAGCAGCGTCGCCAGCAGCGCGCCGATGATCCCCAGCGGCACCACCAGCATGACCGCGGACGGAATGGTCCAGCTTTCATAGAGCGCCGCCAGGCACAGGAACACCACGATGAGCGAGATCGCGTACAGCGCGGGCGCCTGGGCGCCGGACAGGCGTTCTTCGAACGACAGGCCGGTCCATTCGAAGCCGACGCCGACCGGCAACTTGGCCGCCAGGCGTTCCATTTCTTCCATGGCTGCGCCCGAGCTGTAGCCCGGCGCCGCCTGGCCCTGGATGTTGTACGACGGCACACCGTTGTAGCGGTTCAGCTTCTGCGGGCCGAAGCTCCACGTTGCGCTGGAGAACGCCGAGAACGGGACCATGTCGCCATCCTTGTTGCGCACGTACCATTTGTTCAGGTCTTCCGGCAGCATGCGCGAGGATGCCTCGCCCTGCGCGAACACCTTCTTGACGCGGCCACGGTCGATGAAGTCGTTGACGTACGACGAACCCCATGCGGTGGCGAGCGTGCTGTTGATGTCCGACACGGCCACGCCCAGGGCGCGGGCCTTTTCGCGGTCGATGTCCAGCTGGTACTGCGGCGCGTCTTCGATGCCGTTGGGACGCACGCCCGCCAGCACCGGGCTCTTGCCGGCCTCGCCCAGCAACTGGTTGCGCGCGGCAAGCAGCTTCTCGTGGCCCACGCCGGCACGGTCCATCAGCTGGAAGTCAAAGCCGGTGACGTTGCCCAGTTCCATGACGGAAGGCGGCGGCACGACGAACAGTTGCGCGCGGCGTTCCGTCTTGGCGAAGTGCGCGTTGGCGCGCCCCGCCACGGCGGCAGCCTTCAGGCTGGCGTCGCCGCGCTCTTCCCAGTCGCGCAGCTTGATGAACAGGATGGACGCGTTCTGGCCGCGGCCGCCGAAGTTGAAGCCGTTGACCGCGAACACCGAGGTGACGGCGTCCTTTTCTTCGGTCAGCAGGTACTTGGTGGCGTCGTCGATGACGGCCTTGGTGGCTTCAGCGGTGGCGCCGGCCGGCGTCTGGATCTGGGCGAACAGGATGCCCTGGTCTTCGGCCGGCAGGAACGCGGTCGGGATGCGGGTGAACATCCAGCCCATCGCGATGACCAGCGCCAGGTAGACGACCATCAGGCGCTTGGTGCGGTTCAGGCCGCGGGCGACGGTATTGGCGTAACCGTTGCTGCTGCGCTCGAACGTGCGGTTGAACCAGCCGAAAAAGCCCTTCTTGGCGCCGTGATGGCCCTTCGGAATGGGCTTGAGCAGCGTCGCGCAAAGCGCCGGCGTGAACACGATGGCGACGATCACGGACAGCACCATCGAGGACACGATCGTGATCGAGAACTGACGGTAGATCACGCCCGTGGAGCCGCCGAAGAACGCCATCGGCACGAACACGGCCGCCAGCACCATCGCGATGCCGATCAGAGCGCCGGTGATCTGGCTCATGGATTTGCGGGTGGCCTGCTTGGGCGTGAGGCCCTCTTCGGCCATCACCCGCTCGACGTTTTCGACCACCACGATGGCGTCGTCAACGAGCAGGCCGATAGCCAGCACCATCCCGAACATCGTCAAGGTGTTGATGGAATAGCCGAACGCCGCCAGCACGCCGAACGTGCCCAGCAGCACCACCGGCACGGCCAGCGTGGGAATGATGGTGGCGCGGAAGTTCTGCAGGAAGAGATACATCACCAGGAACACCAGGATGATGGCTTCGACCAGCGTCTTGAACACTTCATGGATCGACAGGCTGACGAACGGCGTCGTGTCGTACGGATAGACGACGTCCATGCCCGGCGGGAAATACGGCTTGAGGTTGTTGATGGTGTCGCGCACCGCCTGCGCCGTGTCCAGCGCGTTGGCGCCCGGCGCCAGCTTGATGGCCAGGCCGGAAGCGGGATTGCCGTTGTAGAAGCTGTCGATGGCGTAGGTCTGGCCGCCCAGTTCGATGCGCGAGACATCACGCAGGCGCACCTGCGAACCGTCGGAGTTGACCTTCAGCAGGATCTGGCCGAAGTCCTCGGCCGTCTGCAGGCGCGACGGTCCGATGATGGTGGCGTTGAGCTGCTGGCCGCGCACGGACGGCAGGCCGCCCAATTGCCCGGACGAGACCTGGACGTTCTGTTCCTTGATGGCGGTGGTGACGTCGACCGTGGTCAGCCCGTAATTGACGAGCTTGGCCGGGTCCAGCCAGATCCGCATCGCGTACTGCGAGCCGAAAAGCTGGAAGTCGCCCACGCCCTGCGTACGGCTGATGGGATCCTGGACGTACGACGCGACGTAATCGGCCAGGTCGTCCTTGGTCATCGTGCCGTCGGTGGACACGAAGCCGGCCACGATCAGGAAGTTCTTCGTGGCCTTGGTGACGCGGATGCCCTGCTGCTGCACTTCCTGCGGCAGAAGCGGCTGCGCCAGCGCCAGCTTGTTCTGGACCTGCACCTGCGCGGTGTCGGGGTTGGTGCCCTGCTTGAAGGTCAGCGTGATGGACATGCTGCCGTCGGAGTTGCTTTCCGACGAGATGTACTGCAGGCCATCAAGACCGTTCATCTGCTGCTCGATCACCTGCACCACGGTGTCCTGCACGGTCTGCGCGGACGCGCCCGGGTAGGTCACCGCGATGCCGATGGCGGGCGGCGCGATGTTGGGGTACTGGGCGACCGGAAGCTGCAGGATGGACAGCGCGCCGGCCAGCATCAGCACGATCGCGATCACCCAGGCAAAAACCGGCCTGTCGATAAAAAACTTTGCCATGCGTGGCTCCTGATTACTGCTTGGCCGGCGCGGCGGGGGCAGCGGCCCCCTGCGCATTGGCCGCTTGCGGCTGGGCCTTGGCGCCGGCTTCGGTGGCAACCACTTCAACGCCGGGGCGGACCATCTGCAGGCCTTCCACGATCACGCGGTCGCCGGCGGCCAGGCCGTCGGTGACGAGCCACTTGTCGCCGATGGCGCGGTCGGTCTTCAGGTCGCGGAGTTCAACCTGGTTCTTGGCGTTGACGACAAGCGCCGTCGGCTGGCCGCGCTGATTGCGCGTCACGCCGCGTTGCGGCACCAGCAGGCCGTCGGCGGCCACGCCGTCAGCCAGGCGCGCACGCACGAACATGCCGGGCAACAGACGGCGGTCGGGGTTGGGGAACACGGCGCGCAGCGTGATCGAGCCGGTGCCAGGGTCCACGGTCACTTCGGAGAACTGCAGCTTGCCGGACTCTTTGTATTGCGAGCCGTCTTCCAGCGTCAGCGTGACCTGCGCGGCCTGCTCGCCGTCCAGCTTCTTGAGCTGGCCGGTGGCCAGCGCGTCCTGCAGGCGCAGGAGCTGCACGCTGGACTGCGTGACGTCGACGTAGATGGGGTCGATCTGCTGCACCGCGGCAAGTGCGCTGGTCTGGTTGGCGGTCACGAGCGCGCCTTCGGTCACGGCCGAGCGGCCAATGATGCCGTCGATCGGCGACAAGACCTTGGTGTAGACGAGATTGATGCGGGCCGTGTCCAGCGCCGCCTTGGCCGACAGCACGTCGGCGGCGGCCTGATCGCGCGAGGCGACGGCATTGTCGTAGGTCTGCTGACTGACCGCGCGGGTGGCGACCAGCGGCTTGTAGCGCTCGGCCAGCAGGGCGGCGGTCTTTTGCTGCGCCTGGGCGCGAGCCAGCGCGGCCTTCTGGCTGTCGACGTTGGCTTGGTAAAGAGCGGGATCGATCTGATAGAGCTGTTCGCCCGCCTTGACCTCGCCGCCCTCGGTAAAGAGGCGCTTCTGGACGATGCCGTTGACCTGCGGGCGGACCTCGGCGACGCGGAACGCAGAGGTGCGGCCGGGCAGTTCGGTAGTCAGGGAAACGGGCTGCGTCGCCAATGTGACGACCGTCACTTGCGGCTTGCCGCCCTGAGGCGCCTCTTGCTTCTTGCCGCAGGCGGCCAGTGTGAGGGCCGATGCCGTCAGCGCGACAACGGCCGCACCGCGCCACATAGCGCTTTTCTTATTCATAGATTGCATTCCCGATTTCAATAAAGGTAGCCCCACGCCGCGCATGCGCCGCGTGCCTGATAGCCGTGAAAGGCCGTTTTGCCTGGGGCGATTCTGCGAAGAACATCAGCCCGTCGGACCGTCTTGGCGCGGTCCGTGGCGTTCGACCTGGGTGGATTCGCGTAGAACACGCAAGGCTGGACATTTATCGCATTGCTGCATTGCAGAACTCGCATTCTGAGTTATCCCGCTTTAGAAACAAAGGGGCATGTTGAGAAAACATCATTCCATTTATGGGACAATCGTGCGATCCGCACTGTGACAAAATCGCGCCATGAAACGCCTACAGGGAATGGAACTCTTCGTCGAGGTCGCCAAAACGCACAGTTTTAGCCGCGCTGCGGCAACGCTGGGCGTCCCCAAGTCGACCTTGTCTCGCCAGGTGGCCGAATTGGAGCGGTCCGTGGGGTTGCGGCTGCTCAGCCGCACCACGCGCAAGGTGGAACTGACCGATGCCGGCCGGCTGTATTTCGAACGCTGCCAGCGCATCGTGGCCGAAGCGCAGATCGCCCATGAAGAATTGCAGAAGCTAGTCGACACGCCCACCGGGCCGCTGCGGGTCAACATGCCCGCGGATTTCGGCACGGATTTCCTGGCTGAGTCGTTCATGGAGTTCTCCCGGCGCTATCCCGATGTGACGTTTTTCCTGGACCTCGCGAACCCGGACCACGCGTCTCGCGTGTTCCAGACCTGCGACGTGTCGATCGAAATCGGCGACCTGCCCGATTCGACCCAGATTGCAAGACTGCTGGGCATGCTGCCTGCCTACCTGTATGCCTCGCGCGATTACCTGGAAAAGCACGGTGAACCGAGGCATCCCAGCGACCTGACCCGGCACGAGTGCATCGAGTTCCGCGCGGAAGGCGCAGGCCGCGTGACGCGCTGGCCGCTTACGAACGGCGAGCAGCACATCGAGTTCACGCCGGGCAACCGGTTTTCCGTCAACGGCGTCGCCATGGCCCGGCGCCTGGCCATGCTGGGCGCGGGCATCGCGGTGCTGGTGGGTGGTCAGATGTCGGAACAGCAGTCAGGCCAGTTGCAGCGCGTACTGCCCGATTGGCAGTTGGGACCGTTTCCGGTGCATGCGGTCACGGAGACGCGGCTGCTGCCCGCCAAAACGCGGATCTTCATCGAATTCCTGATGGAGCGCCTGGGCAGCCACTGGCAAGCGAAGGATACGCCCGGTTTCATGAAATCCCGCTGAGATCGAAACCGACTGAAAAACCCTTCGGACGCTGACAAGTGTTGTCGAGTCAGGTGACCAATGCTGCGAGCGGTGTCTCGCTGTCGGTGTCAGACACCCTCTGGAGGGCAACTCAGGATGAAGGGGCGCTCACCAGGGTGTCAGACACCTGCGCTGGAGGCCGTCTCACGATGGTGTGGACGGCGGGTGTCAGACACCAGCTCAGAACGATTCGTCGTCGCGCAGATAGCGCCATTGGCCCAGCGGCAGATCGCCCAGCGCAACGCGGCCGATGCGTACGCGTTTCAGGCCGATCACCTTCAGGCCCACCAGTTCGCACATGCGGCGGATCTGGCGTTTTTTGCCTTCGCGCAGCACGAATCGCAGTTGATCGTGGTTCTGCCAGCGCACCTGCGCGCGCTTGAGCGGTTTGCCGTCCAGCGATAGTCCGTGGTTCAACAGCGCCAGGCCGTTGTCGGACAGCTCGCCCTGAACGCGGACCAGATATTCCTTGTCGACCGTGGAGTCTTCGCCGATCAGCTGCTTGGCGACGCGGCCGTCCTGCGTGAGGACGAGGAGTCCTTGCGAATCGATGTCCAGGCGGCCAGCGACGGCCAGGCCTTCGAGGTGCGCGCGTTCGAACCGCTGCGGGGCGCGGTCGTTGGCGAAGCGGGAGCGGGAATCGATCAGGGCGACGGCCGGCGTGTAGCCTTTTTCCGCCTGGCCGGAGACATAGCCCACGGGCTTGTTGATGAGGATGGTGACGCGGGAAGTCTGGCGCGCATGCGCGGCGCGCTCCAGCGTGATTTCCTGGTCGGGATAGGCCCGCGCGCCCAATTCGGACACGACGACGCCGTCGACGCGGACCCAGCCGCGCTCGATATAGCTGTCCGCCTCGCGGCGTGAGCAGAGTCCGCGCTCGGACATGAGCTTGGAGATACGTACTTTTTCCATGGGCGGTATTGTATGCGGGTCGGCCGGTGCGGATCTCCAGTGCAGAGGACCAGTGCAGTCGGCCGGTGCGGCCGTCCAGCGCGGAACGGCCAGCGTCCCCTGCCCTGCGGCATTGCGACGCAGACGGCCTTCGGGCGGGGCTTGGCATAATACGCAGCCATGACGAAGCAACCCGCAGCCCATCGCCCCCCTCTCGCCGCTGGCTGGCTGGCGCAAGCCCCGGCCATTCTGTCCCCCGCCCAACGCCACTGGCTGTTCCGGCCGGGCGCGCTTACCGCTGGTCTCCGCCAGGTCGGCCAGGTGCGTCTGCGGGTGTTGGCCGAGTACGCCGACGGCGCGCCGGCTGACGAGGCGCGTGCGATGCGCATTGCGCCGGGCTCTCCGGTGTGGATCCGCGAGGTGTTGATGTCCGTGAACGGCGTGGACAGCGTGCCGGCGCGCAGCCTGACGCCGCTGACCGCGTCGCACGGCGCCTGGCAAGGGATGCGGCGCCTGTTGACCCGGCCGCTGGCCGACATGCTGTATCACGACAGCACGGTCATCCGATCACCCTTCGCATGCCGCCGCCTGGCCTCGCCCGTGCCGTTTCATGCCACCGCCTCGGACGTTCTTCCGCCGGAGGCACGCGCGCTGCAGGCCGGCCGGATCTGGGCGCGGCGCTCGGTGTTCTGGCGCCAGGGCCAGCCGCTGCTCGTGGCCGAGTGCTTCCTGCCGGACTTCTGGGATTTGATCGCCGGCCAGCCCGTGCCGCCGCTCGTGCCGCACCAGCGCACGCCGCGTTAAGGCGGGCTTGCTGAATTCGGGCCGTTGCGTAGACGTTCAGTCCACGCGGCGACCCGCTACTGCCGCACCCGCTCGCACCGTCCCGATACCGGAATCCTGCCCCGGCAGCCAGCGGGTTCAGCCCTCGTACCGCCGCCCCTGCTCCAGCAGTTCCGGCGTGCCGATCACGTCATTCAATCCATCGAAATCCAGCATCCTGTCCTTCCACGGCCCCGTCGTGCCGTGCTCGCGCAGGCTGCCGTAGTAGCCCTGCAGCGTGTGCGCGACCGCGCGCGCCGTGCCGCCCGGGAAGATGACGATGCGAAATCCCGCTGCGGCGAGCGCGCCCGCGTCCTGCACCGGGGTCTTGCCGCCCTCCACCATGTTCGCCAGCAGCGGCACACGCGCTGCGAAGCGGTCGCACGCGGCGCGCATCTGTTCCGGCGTGCGCAGCGCCTCGATGAAGAGCGCGTCCGCGCCGGCTTCAAGATAGGCTTCGGCGCGGTCCAGCGCCGCGTCCAGGCCTTCGGAGGCCAGCGCATCCGTGCGCGCCAGGATCAGCGTGGATGCGTTGACCCGCGCATCAACGGCGGCGCGCAGCTTGCCGCACATCTCAGCGGCGGGAATCACGCTCTTGCCGTCCAGGTGGCCGCAGCGCTTGGGAAAGGTCTGGTCCTCAAGCTGGATCATCGCGGCGCCCGCGCGCTCGAAGCCACGCACGGTGCGCTGGGTGTTCAGCGCGTTGCCGAAGCCCGTGTCCGCGTCCACGATCACCGCGGCCGACACGCGTTCGGCGATACGGGCTAGCGTGTCTTCGACTTCGGTATAGGTGGTCAGACCGATGTCCGAGCGGCCGAGCCGCGTGTAGGCGATGGACGCGCCCGACAGGTACAGCGCGGTAAAGCCCGCCTGCTCGGCCACCAGCGCCGACAAAGCGTCGTAGACGCCGGGGGCCAGCACCGTGCCGGCCGCCAATTGCGCTTTCAGGTTCTGTGTTTGCATCTTGGGTTTCCTAATCCAGGCGGCGCCCGAGCAGCGCCGCCGCGGTGTCCGCGGCGATATGGCCGCCGGCTACCGCGCTGAGCAAGCCGTTGCCGGACAGATAGCCCGACACGTCGTTGCCCGATACGCCGCGGGCGGCCCCGCCCGCAGCCAGCAGGTTGGGCAGCGCCCGGCCTGCGTTGTCCAGGACGCGGCATTGCGCGTCGATGTCCAGTCCGCCTTGCGTGTGAAAGAGCGCGCCCGTCACCTTGATCGCGTGGTACGGCGCCTGCAGCGTGCGCTCGAAGCGTCGTCCCAGCGGGTCCGGCGCGCCGGGCCGGACCGCGTCCAGCGTCTGGCCCAGCACGTCCGGATCGCAACCGATCAGCGCGGCCAGCGCCGCCACTTCGCCGCACGTCTTCAATGCCTGGCCTTGCTCGGCCTGCACGAAGTCGGGAAAGCCGCGCGCCAGGGCGAGTGTGCGGTCGTCAAAGACATTCCAGGCCACCGAATCCGGCTGCGCCAGCACGTGGACCGCGGCCTCGGAATAACCGTGCGTCTCGTCGTGAAAGCGGCGGCCCTCGCGATTGATCTGCACGCCGCCGTCCATCATCACCGCCCAGGAAATCAGCGCGCCCTGCGGCGTGGCCCAGGAGCCGTGGCCCTGGTAGCCGCCCAGGTCCGCAAGGCGCGCGCCCAGTTGCGTGCCCCACTGGATGGCGCTGCCGTCGTTGCCGACGTGGCCGCCATAGACGGCCTCGCGCATCGCGGGCAGGTACTCGCCGACCATCGCGGCGTTGCCGCCAAAGCCGTTGCAGGCCAGCAGCAGGACATCGCAGCCGATCACGTCGACCGAGCCGTCCGGGCGTTCGCAGCCGACGGCGGTCACGCGGCCGGCGTCGTCCGTCCAGATCTCGCGCGCCAGCGCGCGGGTCAGCAGATAGGCGCCGGCCTCGGTGGCGGCGCGTTCCAGGGCCGCGACCAGCGCCGCGCCGGTGCGCTCGGGCAGCGTGTGCATGCGCCGCGCGGTGTGGCCGGGGTACAGGAACCCGTCCAGCACTTCGAAACGCAGGCCGTGCGCGGCAAGCCCGTCCATGGCCGCGGCGGCCGCGCCGGCGTAGGCAGCCACCAATTCAGGTGAGGCCGTCCCGTGCGCCTTGGCCTGGATGTCGGCGGCAAAGCGCGCCGCGTCATCCTCGATGCCCGCTGCCCGCTGCACGGCAGAACCGGCCGCGGGAATGAAGCCCGACGACAGCGCAGTGGATCCGCTGGGCACGGCATCGCGTTCGATCAGCACCGTCTCGATCCCGGCGCTGGCCAGGCGCAGCGCGGCGGTCAGGCCGCAGGCGCCCGCGCCGATGATCGCGACCGGCACGTGCATGGCGTCTGCGCCGGGCGCAACGTCCCGTCTGACGATTGGCGCACTCACGACTTCAGCCTGTCCAGCACGTCCTGGCACGTCACCACGTCGGCCACCGTGCGCAGATCCGCCAGCGCAGCTTCGTGCATCGCAGGCGTGGGCGCGGCGCAGCCGTCGGCCAGCACCGTCACGTGATAGTCGCGCATGTGGGCGTCGCGCACCGTGCTGGCAACGCCGCCGTTGGTGACGATGCCCGCCACCACCACGCTGGAAATGTCCGCGCGCCGCAGCACCCAGTCCAGCTGCGTGTTGAAGAAGGCCGAATACGCGACCTTCCAGACCGACACGTCGACCAGCCCGTCCAGCTCGGCCACGTTGGCCTGCCCTGTTGAACCGGCCACGAAGTCGCCGCGGCGCAGGAACGGGCGCAATTGCTTGAGATGCGGCGAGATCATGGGCTCGCCGTGCGCGTCGGGCCACAGCGTGAACTGGCTGGCGGCCACGAAGCCGCCCTGCCCTTTCAGCGCGCGGGCCACGGGCGCCACGCGCGCCGGCAAGGCTCTGGCCTGCGGGCTGACCGCGCCGCCGCGGTCATAGGCGCCGCCCGGCGCCAGGAAGTCGTTCTGCAGGTCGATGATGACCAGCGCGGTCGTGCGGGGATCGAAGGCGTGCATGGCGGGTTCCTACGATGCGGTGCGGGCGATGAGCATGTTGCCCAGGGAATCGACGCGGCCCGCGAAGCCAGGCTCGATCCAGATGGTGGTGTCCGGCTGCTCGAGGATGGCGGGTCCCGCCACCTCGGCGCCGACCGGCAGGTCCAGGCGCGCGTAGCGCACGGCGTCGTGCCATTGCCCGGCGTGAAACACCCGCTGGGTGCCCAGCGCATCGGGCATGGCCGTACTGGTCGGCGCCAGCAAGGCCAGATCGAACTTGGGGCGCTGGCCGATGCGGGCATAGCGCAGATTCAGGATGCGGACCGGAATGCCGGTCAGGCTGCGGCCGAAGGCGGCCTGGTAGGCACGGTCGAATGCGGCGGCGATGCCGTCGCGGGTGAGGTCCGCGCGGCCCACTTCCACGCGCACGGTGTGGCTCTGGCCTACATACAGCATGTCGAGTTCAATACTTTCGCGGATGCCCTCGAAGGACACGCCCGCCGAATCCAGACGCGCCTGGCACGCGTCCGCAAGCTCGTCGATGCGGGCCAGCAGATCGGCAGCATCCAGCGCGTTCAGCGCTACGTTCAGGGTCTGGACGCCGTCGTGGCGCATGTCGGCCATGACGCAGCCCAGCGCCGAGGTCACGCCCGGATAGCGCGGAACGATCCCGTGGGCGGCGTCCACCTCGTTCATCATGGCGCACACATGCAGCGCGCCGCCGCCGCCGAACGGCATGTAGGCGAACTTGCGCGGGTCGTGGCCGCGTTCGATGGAGACGACGCGGATCGCGCCCGCCATCTTGGCGTTGGCCACGGTCAGGATGGCCTCCGCCGCGGCGTGGACGTCCAAGCCCAGCGGGCGCGCGACGTGCTCGTCAATGGCGGCGCGCGCCAGCTCGACGTCCATCTTGGCCAGGAGGCCGCCACCCAGCGGACGTTCCGCGGCGATGCGGCCCAGCAGCACATTGGCGTCGGTAACCGTGGGGCGGGTGTTGCCGCGGCCGTAGCAGGCCGGGCCGGGAATGCTGCCCGCGGATTCGGGGCCGACCTGCAGCAGGCCGCCGGCGTCCACGCTGGCGATCGAGCCGCCGCCCGCGCCGATGGTTTCGATCTGGATCATCGGGGCGCGCACGACCATGCCGAAGTCGATGGCAGTCTGCGCCGACAGCGAGGCCTCGCCCTCGGCCACCAGCGACACGTCGAACGAGGTGCCGCCCATGTCGCCCGTGACCACGTTGGGAAAGCCCGCGGCGCGCGCGATGGCCGCGCAGGCGATGACGCCGGCCGCCGGACCGGACAACGCCGTGCGCACGGGCACGTCGCACGCCGTCTGGCGCGACATGACGCCGCCATTGCTCTGCACCACCAGCAGCTCGCCTTCGAAGCCGTGCTGCTGCAGGTCCGATTCCAATCGCGTCAGGTAGCTGCCCACCACGGGCTGCAGCGCCGCGTTCAGCACGGCCGTCGAGCAGCGCTCGAATTCGCGGATCTCGGGCAGCACCTCGGTCGCGGCGGTGACGTTGCCGTTGGGCCAGATGGACCGCACGCGAGCCGCGGCCTGGGCCTCATTCACCGGATTGGCATAGGCATTGACGAAGAAGACGCAGACCGCGTCGCAGCCCGCCTCCAGCAGCGCGCGCGCCGCGGCCTCGACCTGGTCCAGATCGACGGGCGTGTGCAGCGCGCCGTCGGCCAGCACGCGCTCGCGCACTTCCAGCCGCAGGTCGCGCGGCACCACGGGTTCATAGTTGCCGCGCAGGCCCCACGTTTGTGGACGGTCGCGCCGGCGCATTTCCAGCACGTCGCGAAAACCTTCGGTCGTGATGATGCCGGTGCGCGCCACCTTGCGCTCGAGCAGCGCATTGGTGCCCACCGTGGTGCCATGCACGATGGTCGCAATGTCGCCCGCGCCGTCCGCCACCCGTGCAATGCCGTTCATGAAGCCGCGCGCTTCCTCGCCGCGGGTCGACGGCACCTTGACCACGCGGGCGCTGCCGCCCGCCTCGTCCAGCACGAACAGATCCGTGAACGTGCCGCCCACGTCCACGCCCACCACCAAACCTTGCGCCGCGCTCATGCCGACTGCTCCTTCTGAATGTCGCTCACATAGCCCATCTTGCGATCGTGCTCGCGCGCCGCAGGATCGCGCCGCGCGGGCTCGCCGTA
Organism: Achromobacter sp. UBA4530; assembly: GCF_002388205.1. Lineage (NCBI taxonomy): Bacteria > Pseudomonadati > Pseudomonadota > Betaproteobacteria > Burkholderiales > Alcaligenaceae > Achromobacter > Achromobacter sp. UBA4530. Next base: position 27,549 of record NZ_DGMA01000026.1, read on the forward strand.
GCCGCCTCCGCCCGGCGTTTCCAGACGCACGCGATCACCGCGCTGCAACCGGATGCCCAGCATCTTCGAACTCATGGGCGGGGACTGCCACTGGCCGTCCTGCTGATAGCGGAAGACGTTGAGCGCTGCCTGGCCGCCGCCCGCTATGCCCTTGGGCGCGCTACGGCCGCGTTCGCCGAAGATGAAGGCTTCGGCGCTGTCTTCCAGCAATTCGATTTCATAGATGGCGCCCAGGCCGCCCCGGTGCGCGCCGTCGCCCGCCGAGTCCGGCCGCAGCGCCCATTGCGTGAAACGCACGGGATACGCCGCTTCCAGGATTTCCAGCGGCGGAATGGTGGCGGTGGAGATCGGCGCGTTGCCGTGGCTCAGGCCGTCGCCATCCGAATGGCCGCCGTGACCGCCGCCGAAGAAGCTGAACATGACCCAGCGCTGGCCCTTGCGGGCGGCGTCGCTGCGGTAGCCGGCGATCGACAGCGCGTTGATCGTGCCGTAGGCCTGCGCCATGGCGCGGTCTGGCGCGGCCTGGGCCATGGCGCAGAAGATCACGTCGATCATGCGCAGAATGGTTTCGGTGTAGCCGCCCACGGGACGCGGGCGGTCGGCCGAAATCACCAGGCCGTCTGGCAGCGTCACGTCCACCGCGTCCAGCACCCCGGCGTTGGCCGGCACGTCCGGGAACAGGTGTTTAAGCGCCACGTAGCAGGCCGCGATGGCCGTGGCGCGCGAGATGTTGACCGGACCCGCGCACGCCGGCGACGTGCCGGTGAAGTCCAGCCCCAGCCGGTCGCCGGCGATGGTGAGCTTGAGCGCGATACGCAGCGGCGCGTCGCGCACGCCGTCGTTGTCCAGCATGTCCTCAAAGGCGTATGCGCCATCCGGCAGGCGGGCGATGTGGTCGCGCATCAGGCGGCGCGCGCGTTCCCGCAGCGTGTCAAGCGATTCCAGCACCGTGGCGTCGCCGTATTCATCCAGCAAACCGTCCAGACGCCGCGCGCCCAGTTCCAGCGCGGCCAGCTGGCCGTTCAGGTCGCCCCACAGGCTGTCGGGCAGACGGGTATTGGCCTTCAGGATGGCCAGCACGTCCTGGTCCAGCACACCGGCGCGCACGATGCGCACGGGCGGAATCTGCACCGCTTCCTGCCAGCATTCGGTGGCGGCCGGGTTGTAGTTGCCGGGCACCGCGCCGCCCACGTCGTGCCAGTGGGCGGCCGACGCCAGGAAGCAGAAGAGCTTGCCGCCGCGGAACACCGGCTTGACCAGCTTGAAGTCGTTGGCGTGCGTGCCGCCCTCGTACGGGTCGTTGAACAGCCACACGTCGCCGTCCGTCATGCCGCCGCGCTCGGCCGCGGTCTTGGCCGCCGCCTTCACCGCGAACGCCATCGCGCCCACGAAGACGGGCAAGCCCGACTTGCCCTGGATCAGCGTGGCGCCGGTGGCGGCGTCGTACATGCCGTGGCAGGCGTCATGAGCCTCGGCAATGATGGGATTGAACGCGCTGCGGTACAGCGTCGCGTCCATTTCGTCGGCGATCTGTTCCAGGCGGCCCTTCAGGACCGCCAGGGTAACGGGGTCAAGCATGATGTTGTTCCTAAGAGGTTTGACGCTGTTTCAGCAGATTCAGCAGTCCGCCGGCCTGCACCATGTCAAGCAGAAAGCCGGGCACGGTCTCGCAGTGCAATTCGGCGGGCGTGCCCCTGGGGCGGCCAATGCGTCCGGCGACGGGGTCGAATGTGATGCCCTCGCCCTCGGCCAGGGTCTCGGCCTGGCTGCACGTCAGCAGCAACAGTCCGACATTGAAGGCGTTGCGGAAGTACAGGCCGTTGAAGGACGGCGCAATCACCGCGGCCACGCCCAGGCGCACCAGGGCGGCCGCGGCCTGCTCGCGCGACGAGCCGATACCGAAGTTGGGGCCGGCCACCAGCACATCGCCCGGCTGCACCTGCCCGGCAAAGTCCGGACGGACGCGTTGCAGGCAGTGGCGCGCGATTTCGTCGATGCCGAACTTCATGTAGGCGCCGGGCGCGAGCGCATCGGTGTCGATGTCCGCGCCCACGCGCCAGACGCGGTGCGTCGTGGTGTCTGCATTCATGCCAGGAACTCCCGGGGGTCGGCCACGCGCCCCACCACGGCCGAGGCCGCCACCGTGTAGGGCGAGGCCAGGTAGACCTGCGCGGTCTCCGACCCCATGCGGCCCTTGAAATTGCGCGCGGTGGTGGCGATGACGCTGGCGCCGTCCGGAATGGACCCGCCATAGCCCGCACAGGCGCCGCACGACGTGGCCAACACCTGGGCGCCGGCGTCGCGCAGCACCTGCATGACGCCTTCGCGGTCGGCCTGATCCTGGTCCTGCCGGCTGGCCGGCGCGACCATCAGCTGCATGCCGTCCGCCAGACGGCGACCGCGCAGGACGGTGGCCGCGGCGCGCAGGTCTTCCAGCTTGGCGCCGGTGCATGCGCCGATGTAGGCCACCTGCACCGGCACGTCGCTATAGGTGTCCACGCCGCGCGCGTTGGCCGGGCTGTGCGGCGCGGCAACCTGCGGGGCCAGCGCGGCGGCATCGAACTCGTGCCACTCGGCACCGGCGTCGCGGTCGCTCTGCCAGCGGGCCAGATCCAGTTCCTCGGTCACGCCCGCCTCCCGCAGCCAGGCTGCGGTGGTCTCGTCCGGCGCGATGAGCCCCACTTGCGAACCCAGTTCCGCGCTCATGTTCGACAGCGTCATGCGCTCCTGCATGGACAGCGCGCGAACGGCCTCGCCGCAGAACTCCACCGCCTGGTAGCGTCCGCCGTTCATGCCGTAGCGGCCGATCATGTGCAGCATCATGTCCTTGGCCGTGACGCCGGCGGCCAGCTGGCCGCGCCAATGCATCATCAGCGTCTTGGGCACCTTGACCCAGATCTGGCCAGTGACCGCCACGCCCAGCATCTCGGTGCTGCCGATGCCGAACATGTAGGCCCCGAACGCGCCGCCGGTGGGCGAATGCGAATCGCCGCCCACGCAGAACATGCCGGGCCGGATGTGTCCGTGCTGCGGCACCACCACGTGGCAGATGCCGACGGAGTCATACACGTTGGGCAGTTGCTGCTCCGCGGCCCAGTCGCGTGCAATGCGCACGATGCGGCGCGATTCGTCGTCGGATTCCGGCACGTAGTGGTCAATGACCAGCACGATCCGCGACGGATCCCACAGCGTGGCGCCCAGCTCTTCCAGCATGGGCTTCAAGCGCCGCGGGCCGCTGGAATCGTGGAACATCGCCAGATCAACCGCACAGGTCACGATTTCGCCCTCAGCCACCGTCTCACGCCCGCAGGCGGCGGCGATCAGCTTCTGGGCCAGGGTTTGAGGCTGGGCCATGATTACATCCCCAGATAGGCGCGGCGCACGTCGTCGCTGGCCAGCAGGTCGGGACAGCTGCCGCTGTACCGCACGGCGCCGTTTTCCAGGACATAGGCCCGCTGTCCCGTTTCCAGGGACTGACCCACGTTCTGCTCGACCAGCAGAATCGCCAGTCCGTCGCCGTGCAACCGCTTGATGAGGCCGAACAATTCCTCGACCATCAGCGGCGACAGGCCAAGCGAGGGTTCGTCGAGGATCAACAGGCGCGGCTCGGCCATGAGGCCGCGGCCGATTGCCAGCATTTGCTGTTCCCCGCCCGACATCGTGCCGGCCAACTGGTCCAGGCGCTCCCGCAGGCGCGGGAAAATGTCGAGCACCTTGTCCAGATTCTGCGCGCGGCGTTCGCGCGCCCGGGTGAAGGAGCCCAGCTCCAGGTTTTCGCGCACGCTCAGGTTCGGGAAAACGCGGCGGCCCTCGGGCACCTGGATCAGGCCGGCCTGCACCACCTGCCGGTAGTGGCGGCCGGTCAGATCCTGGCCCTCGAACCGCACCGTACCGCCCCACGGCCTGCACAGGCCGCATACCGTGTTATTCAGCGTGGATTTGCCCGCGCCATTGCTGCCCAGCAGCACCACGATCTCGCCCGCCTGCACGTCCAGGTCCACGCCGCGCAGCACTTCCATGCGACCGTAGCCCGCCCGCAGGCCCTTGACCTCCAGCAGCGCGCTCATGCCGGGGCTCCCTGCGCGGCCAGCCGGGCCGCCGCGCCGTGGCCCAGATAGGCCTCGACCACCTTGGGATCGCGCGTGACCTCGCCGGGTGTGCCCGCCGCGATCAACCGGCCCTGCGCCAGGACCCACACGTGCTCGGCCAGGCTCATCACGGCGCGCATCACGTGTTCGATCATCAGTACGGTGACGCCATCGTCCACCAGTTTCTTCACCACCGGAATCATCTCGTCGATCTCACTGGGATTCAGGCCCGCCAGCACCTCGTCCAGCAGCAAGAGGCGCGGCCGGGTGGCCAGCGCGCGCGCCAGTTCCAGGCGCTTGCGTCCGGCCACCGTCAGGTCGGCCGCCGGCTTGTCCAGCGAGGCCTGCAGGTTGACGCGCGCGGCCACGGCCTCGGCTGCGGCCAGCGCCTCGTCGCGATCCGCCAGGCGCAGATGCGCGCCCACGGCGATGTTCTGGCGCACCGTCTGCGCGCCGAACGGCTGCACGATCTGGAAAGTGCGGGTCAGGCCAAGCCGCGCGGATTCGTGCGGCGCTTGGCCCGTGATGTCCTGTCCAGCAAAGTGCACGGAACCGGAACCAGGTTTCAGAAAACCCGACAGCAAGCCAAACAGCGTGGTCTTGCCCGCGCCATTGGGACCCACCAGGGCGGTAAGCGAACCTTGCGGCACGTCCAGGCTGACGTCCTGCACGGCCTTCAGGCCGCCGAAGGTGATGGACAGATTGCGCGCTTGCAGCAGGATCTCAGACACGGGCGCGCTCCTTCATTTTGAACAGGCGACCCAGCGACTGACCGCCGCCGGTGATGCCGCGCGGCATGAACATGACGATCAGGATCAGCACCACGCCGTAGATGACCATGCTGATGCCAGGCAGCTCGCCGAACAGGTTGCGGGTCAGGTCGGCCAGCGCATGCAGCGTCACCGCGCCCAGCAATGGGCCCCACAGCGTGCCCATGCCCCCGACGATGGCGCCGACCAGCGCCTCCACCGACACGGCCGAGCCGAAAGCAATGCCCGGATCGATGTATTGGAAGACCTGCACGTAGAAGGCGCCGGCCACGCTCATGAAGGCCGCCGACAGCGCGATGCCGCCCAGCTTCACGCGCAGCGGATTCACGCCGATGGCGCGCGCCGCGTCCTCGTTGTCGCGCACGGCCTGCAAGTAGGCGCCGAAGCGTGAATGGCGCAGCCACGCGGTCACCAGCAGCGCCAGCAGCACGAAGGCGAGCAGCAGATAGATGTAGCCGCGGCGCGAACCGAACTGCATGTTGGCCACGCCTTCCTGCAGCGGCACCATCAGTCCCACGCCGCCGCCCGTGAACGACGCCGACAGCGCCAGAATGCGGAAGACTTCAGCGAATGCCAGCGTGACCAGCGCGAAGTACGAGCCCTTCAGCCCGTAACGGAACGTCAGCCCGCCCACCGCCACGCCGACCAGCGCGCCCAGCGCGATGGCCCCGGGCAGCACCAGCCACGGATTCAGGCCCAGGTTGAGCTGGCCCAGCGCCTGCGCATACGCGCCGACACCGAAGAACAGCGCATGGCCGAACGACAACTGACCGCCATACCCGCCCAGAATGTTCCAGGCCTGCGACAGCAGGGCCGCGTACAGCGACATCATCACGAACGTCAGCAGCACGCCCGATTGGGACAGCGCGGCCACGGCCACCAGCACCACCCCGAACAGCGCGATTGCGCAAAGATCCCGTTTCATCGTCAGCCCCTCGCCCCGAACAGCCCCTGCGGGCGAAACAGCAGCACCGCGATGAAGATCGCGAAGATGCCCATCTGGCCCAGCGAGTCGCCCAGGAACAGGCCTCCGATGGACTCCACCACGCCGATCAGCAGTCCGCCCACCAGCGCCCCCACGAAACTGCCCATGCCGCCCAGCACCACGATGGTGAAGGCGACCAGCACGAAGCCGCTGCCCACCTGCGGATTGACGTAGTAAGCGGGCAAGAGGAAACACGCCGCCGCGCCCAGGCACGCCATGCCGATGCCGAACGACAGGGCGTAGACCTTTTCAACGTCGATGCCCATGAGCTTGGCGCCCTGCTTTTCCCGGGCGACGGCGCGGATCGCGCGGCCCAGGTCGGTGCTGCGGATGATCCAGAACAGCACCGCCGCCACCGCCAGCGCGCCGCAGAACGCGATGACCTTGGGCAGCGCAATCATGGCCGGGCCAATCTCTACCGTGGACAGCGTGTACGCCGTGTCGATGCTGCGCGTGTCGGACTTGAACCAGACCAGCGCCAGGTTCTCCAGCACGATCGCCAGGCCCAGCGTGACCAGCAGGATGTTCTCGTCCTTGCCGTGGCTGGCGCGATTGATGACGAGGCGCTGCAAGGCGTAGCCCAGCACGAACATGCCGGCCACCACCAGCGGCAAGGCGGCGTAGGGGTCGATGCCCAGCCGGTCCTTGAGCAGGTAGACGGCGTACAGCGCCACCATGAGCGCCGCGCCGTGGGCGAAGTTGATGATGTGCAGCACCCCGTAGATCAGGGTCAGGCCCAGCGCGATGAGCGCGTAGACCGCGCCCGTCGTCAGGCCGTTCAGCACCGAGGAAAAGAGGATGGCGGGATCGAGCATGGGTCTGGTCAGGCCTTCAGCGGAAACACGGCGTCGGCCTGGCGGTATTCGGCCGGGAAGATCACCTTGATGTCGCCCCCGATCACCTGCGTCAGCAGCGGCTGCGCGCCGGTGTTCTGGCCGTTGACGAACTTGGTCGGGCCGTAGGGCATCAGGTTGTCCTGGAAGGTGCTGGCCGCCAGCGCGTCGATGATCGCGGCGCGGTCGGCGGACTTGGCGCGTTCCAGCGCGTCGGCCAGCAGCAGCATCGCGGTGTAGGTCATGAAGACCTCGTAGCTGAAGTACGCGCCCTTCTCTTCCACGCGGGCCTTCAGAGGCGCAACGCGCGCGTCCTTGGGGTTGAACCAGTGGTTGCAGTCGATGATGCCGTTGGCGATGTCCGGGAATTCCTTCAGGAACTTGTAGCTGGATGCCGCCCCGCCCAGCACGGAGTAGATGGCCTTGGGCTGCACCTTCTGCTGCTTCATCGCGCGCAGCAGCAAGGCGTATTCGTTGTAGTAGTTGGCCGGAATCACGATGTCCGGGTTCACCGAGCGCATGCGCAGCACGATGTTGTTGAAGTCGCGCGTGGGGTTCGGGTGCTTGACGATCTCTTTGACCTCGAAGCCGTGCTGCGGCAGCGACTTGGCCAGCAGCGCCGCCGTGCCCGTGCCGAACAGCGAGTCCTCGTGCACGATCATGACGGTCTTGGCCGGCTTGCCGGCGGCGTCGTTCAGCGCGGCCAGGTCCAGGATGGCGCGTTCGCTACAGGCGCGATACCCCGGGCCAAAGCGGAACGTGTTCTTCAAGCCGCGCTCGACGATCTGGTCGGCCACGCCCACGTCCACCACATGCGGCAGGTTGTACTTGGCGGCCGTCTGCGTGGTCGCCAGGCAGATCGCCGATGCATACGCGCCCACGATGGCCGACACGCCTGCCTCGTTCATCTTCTCGACTTCGGCCGAACCCGCCTCGGGACGCGACTGCGCATCGCCCAGCACCGCCTGCAGCGGCGCGCCGCCCATCGACTTGATACCGCCCGCCTTGTTGATGTCCTCGATGCCCAGCAGCGCGCCCAGGCGGCATTGCTGGCCCGAATACGCCAGCGCGCCGGTCACCGGGTGCAGCACGCCGACCTTGATGGGCGCGGCGCCCTGCGATCGGGCCACCCACGGGGCGGACACGAGGGCCGCGGCGGCGGCGGATTGGTAGAGGAAAGTGCGGCGCGAATTCATGGGGCGAATCTCCGAAGGGTTCAATGGAATTGGGCCGACAGTTCTTCGCTGACCCAGACCTTGGCGTCGATGCTGCCGACGCGCGATAGCTGCAACTGATATTGGTAGCGATCGGGCCGGTACAGGCCCTGCAGCAATTGCACGGGCCGGTCGCCGACATCGCGCACCAGGCGCGTGACGGCCAGCAAGGCCGAGCCCACCGACACGTCCAGATGGCGCGCGACCTGCGCATCTGCCAGGCGTGCGGAAATGGTCTGCGTGGCGCCGCCGAACTCCACGCCGGCCGCTTCCAGCAGCATCAGCAGCGGCTCGCGCTCGAGGTCTTCACGCGTGAAATCGGCCACGGACTGCGGCACGTAGGTGGTGATGTGGGACAGCGGCCCCGCGTCGGTGCTGCGCACCCGCAGGCTCTTGTGCACGGGCGTGCCGGACGGAATGTGCAGCGCCTCGGCCACCGTGGGCGGCGCAAACACCAGCGTGCTGTCCAGCACCTGCACGGACGTGCGCAGGCCCATGTTGACGATGTTTTCCAGAAGGCCGGTCAGGTGCGCCTTCTGTTGCGCGCTGGGGGCCGCCGCGGCGTGGGCGCTGGGTGCGCCGCGCAGGGGCCAGGTGCCCAGGCCGGGCCGGCGCGTCACCAACCCGTCCGCGACCAGCATCTCCATTGCCTTGCGGATGGTGATGCGCGCCACGTCGAACTGGTCCGCCAGCGCATGCTCTCCGGGCACGCCATCCTGATCGAACCGCCCCTCCTGCAATTGCTCGCGCAGGACGAGATAGATCTGGTGGTACTTCGGAAGTGGTAATGAGGTTCCCATGACGGGAACTCTAGGGGTGTCCTAATGTACGGTCAATGGAACAAATGGCTGGACGGGTTGTTCTATCGGGAAAACACCGACTCGATCCGATTGCGTCCCCGCTGCTTGGCGTAATACAGCGCGCGGTCGCTGCGGCTGAGCGCCAGCTCGGCGTCGTCGTCCTTGGTGTGGAGGGCGGAAATACCGATGCTGACGGTCAGCGGAATGTGCCGCCCTTCCGACAGATAGGGCGTATCGGCGATGCGGCGCTGCACGTTGCGGGCAAAGACGCGGGCGCGTTCGATGTCGGTATCGGGCAGCACAACGGCGAATTCTTCTCCGCCGATGCGCCCCACCAGGTCGATCTCGCGCAACTGCGTGCGCAGCATGCTCGCAAAATGCTGCAGCACACCATCGCCGATGGCGTGGCCCCAGGTGTCGTTGATGTGCTTGAAATGATCCAGGTCGCACATCAGTACGGCCGATCCCAGCCCGCCGTGACCCTTGATCCGCGCCAGCTCCGCGGCGATGCGCGACATGAAATGGCGGCGGTTGGGCAGGGTTGTCAGCGCGTCGGTCGCGGCCAGCTCGCGCAGTTCGAGCTCGGCCCGCTTGCGGTCGGTGATGTCGGTGACGAAGCCGTGCCAGACCACGCCGCTGTCTGCGTCCCGCCTAGGACTCGCGTCGCCCTGCCGCCAGCGCACGCCCTGCAGCGGCAGGCACACGCGGAACTCCACATGCCAGGGGGTTCGCGCCGCCGCCGCGGCCTGCAGGGATGCGCGGTAGACAGGCAAGTCTTCCGGATGGATCCGCTGTTCGACGGCGGTCGTGCTGGCCCGCACGTCGTCTGCGGTGAGTTCGAACATGTCCCAGATGCCCGCGCTGACGTACGAGAAACGCGATCCGCCCTCGGGCAACGGCCGGCATTGAAAGACCAGACCGGGCACCGCGTCAGTCAGGTTGACGACAAGGTCTGCCGTGCGTTGGAGCCTTTCGGACATGGCGCGCACGGCGCTGATGTCGGTCGTGGTGCCCATCATGCGCAGCGCCCTGCCCGATTCGTCGCGGCTGACCACCTTGCCGCGGCTGCAGATCCATTTGTAGCTGCCATCCTTGCACCGGATGCGGTGTTCGACTTCGTAGCTGTCGGTCTTGCCGTCGAAGTGATCCTGCATCGCGGCCCGCACATAGACCAGGTCGTCCGGGTGCAAGCGGGTATAGGCGTCCTCGATGCGTGTGGTGAGTTCGGATTCGCCATAGCCCAGCAAAGCCTTCCAGCCGGGCGAATAAGTGATCTCCCCGGTCACCACATTGCGGTCCCACACCCCCGTACCGCTGCCCGCGATAGCCAGCGACAGCTTGCGGGCCTCATCGCGCCAGGTGTCTTCGTCGGCGCGTTCGCACGCCAGCGCGTGGCGCTTTTCGACGGCTGTGGCCGCCAGGCTGGCGAGATCCTGCAGAGCCTTGCAGTCTTCATCTGAGAATTCGCGCGCCTGCCCGTGCCCGAGACGGAAGACGCCGAGGAGGCGCCCATCTGCGGCGCGCACCGGAAGTTCGAACGACCACGAACTTCGGGCACCGGCGCAGGCCGGGCCGGCTGCCGCCTGCCACACGCCATCCGCATCGGTGCAAACAATGACGGCCAAATCCACGTCAAACATGCGGCAGGCCAGGCGCGCCAGCTTGTCCAGCGGGCCGTCCGGATCGCGATGCGCGACGCCGGCGGCATCGACCGGCGATGGGGTTGGGGACACATCACCGGTAGCGGGCATGTCAGAACCTGATCAATACGACATTCATCGGTACAGCCTGGCGCAACGTGGCTGACATTCTGTCACGGTTCGCACCAAAAATGCATCATTTCGGCAGATATGATCGCGGGCCTATGAGACCCCTTATTTCCGTAACGTTGCCGTGCTGGCGGCCTCGCTGGAAGGCCGCGCTGACGTATCCGCTATGGCTTGCCGCCGCAGCGGCGCTGATGGCTTTCCAGTCCGCCATCGCGGCTGCGCAGCCCTTCGATCGCCACGCGGAAAACGTGCGCTACCAGCAATGGCTGAGCGATTTCCGGGAAGATCTGCGCCGGCTGCGGCCATCGGCCGGTGGGCAGCCGGGGGACATCGACGCCCTGTTTGCCGGAACGGTCGTGCCCGGCTCGCGCGCCGCGGCGTTGCTGGAAAAACTGGCGGCAGCCCAGCCGGGCGGGACATCCGGCGAAATCCATTTCGTGGGCATCCGGCGCGTCTTCCTGGCCGCGCTGTCCGACGCCGTCGTGGCGGGCGACGGCGGGATCTATCCCGAAACGCAACCGGCGTTTCAGCACCCTGCGCTACGCGTGCGGTACGTACATGTGGACGGTGGCGGGCGCCTGGAACGCTACTTCAACGACCCCGAGGTCTTCAAGCCCTACCGGCTGCCGGCACCGGGCGTTTTCGCCCGCAACGCGTATCCGTTCCTGCTGTTCGAGGAACGCGATGGAAAACTGCGCCTGGGCGGCGTATCCAGGGAATTCTGGGATCTCGTGACATTCATGGACGCGCTGCAATATGCGTGATCGTCTTGGCCGCATCGCATTTGGCGCTGCGTTGGCCTCGGCCTCGGTCATGCAGGCCGACCCGGCCGTGGCGGCCTGCGGTCCTGCGGACGCAGGGTTTTCCGAATCCGGCGCTTTGACGGCGGTTCGCGTTTCCGTCGATGTGACGCAATCGCGCGTCCTGCTGGACCGTCAGGGCGAACGCGTCGCCACGCAGCCGCAACCGGTCTGGCTGACCGCGTCCGGCGATCCGCACCCGCGCACCTGGATGGACAAGGTGGACTGGACCGCCTATCGCGTGGGCGACGGCGAGGGTGCGGCCCACGCGCAACTGCTTTTCGACGCCGACGGCCGGCTTTGCCGGGTCCAGCACCTGGACCCGCGGGCTTTGGGGACGCCGACGGTATCCGGCGGCCATGCGTTCGAGTACGGCGCTGACGGGTCCCTGTTGCGCGTGGCCGAGTACACGCGCACGCAGGGCGCGGCCTACACGCTCGTCGGCCAGGTCTGCCTGCGGCGCGATGCGCACGGCGCGCTGCAGGCATTTATCGCCGGGCCCTGCAACGAGGCGTTGGACGCGGCCCCCGGGCGGCGCTACGTGCGCGATGCAGCCGGCAGGCTGCTGCGTGTCATCGACGCCGCCGCCAACGAATCCGTCGCGGTGCAAACCTATGATGAACAAGGCCGGCCCGCCGCGCGCTATGTGCGGCGGCAGTCTCCATTCACGTCGCCGGATGGCCACGACGATCCCGGGGCGTATGCGGAACCCGTGGCCCTGCGGGACCGTCTGCACGTGATCGAGCGCGACGCGCTGTCGCGGTTGTCGACCGACGTGGCCGGCAGTGCATGGCGCATCGTGCGCCTTCAGGAAGACATCGCTTTGGACGACGATGACATGGTGTCTTGGGATCCAGGCAGCCAGACGGTGCTGGCCGAGGGCGTGACCGGCGACCAGGGTCAATGTGCGCTCGATCCCGCCGCGCAGCAAAAGGTCTGGAAGGCCATGCAGGACGAGCCCGGGCGGATTCTCTGGTACACCGACCCGATGAGCCGGCTGGTCCTGGTGCCGGCCGTGCCGGCCGCGACGTGGCGGGCATGCACGGACCCCGCGAACGTGTCGCGGGACGCCTGCCTGTAAACCGCAGGCGCGGAGCGTCCGTCACGGAACGCTGGCCGCGCCTGCCTGGCGCCATCGCGTGTTACGCGGTCCTGGGCCGGGTATCCACCGGCAGGCACAGCAGCGCCGTCAACAGCGCCAGCCCCACGTGCGCGGTGTAGATCGGCGAGAAATCCGCGTGACTGGCGACGCCGTGCCCCAGCAGCAGCACCGTGATCGCCACGCCCAGCACGCCGCCCACCTGGCGCGTCGCCTGGTTCACCGCGCTGCCCACCGCGTAATGCTGCGCCGGCAGCCGGTTCACCGCCGCCCCCGACAGCGACGGCAGCACCATGCCCACGCCGATGCCGCTCAGCAGCAGACCGGGCAGCCATTCAGTCAGATAGGCGGGCTCCGCGCCCGGCACCAGAAGAAACCACAGCCCGCTTGCCGCGTACACCAGCGCGCCGCCCACCAGAAAGGGCCGATGCCCCATCCGCGCCGCCAGCCGGCCGGTGATGATCGCCGTCGGCATCACGAGCAGCGGACCCGGCGTTACCGCCAGCCCGGCGCGCGGCAGGCTGTAATGCCACACGCCCGTCATGTAGAAGAAGAACGCGAAGAACATCATGGCAAAGGCAATGCCGAAGCTCAGCGTCGCCAGGTTCACGTAGCGGTACGTCCGGTGCTTGAACAGCGCCAGATCCACAAGCGGATGCGGCGTCACGCGCGCCCAGGCCACAAAGGCGATCAGCGCCATCACGCCCACCGCCGCCGCGATCGCCAGTTCGCTGCGCTGCCACGTCGGCGATTCCGATTGCACGATGGCCAGGGCCACTGCCCCCACGCCCACCATCAGCAGCGCCATGCCCACGCCGTCCACCCGGCGGCGCGCGTCCGGTTTCACCGACTCCTTCAGCATCCCCGCGCCGAACCACAGCGACACCGCGCCCAGCGGCAGGTTGATGTAGAACGCCCATGGCCAACCCGCCACATCCACCACGAACGCGCCCAGGCTGGGACCCACCGCCGCCGCCAATCCGCCCACCGCGCCCCACAGGCTGACCGCGACCGACCGCTTCGACGCCGGAAAGGCTGCCAACACGATCGACAGCGACGCCGGCGTCAAGAGTGCCGCGCCCACCGCCTGCAGCACCCGCGCGGCGATCAGCCACTGTTCCGTCGCCGCCAGCCCGCAAGCCGCCGACGCCGCCAGAAACAGCAGCACCCCGCCCATGAACATGCGCTTGCGGCCATGCGTGTCTGCCAGTCCGCCCGACGGGATCAGCATGGCGGCAAAGACCACCGTGTAGGCATTGAGCACCCAGGACATGTCCGCGGCTGAGGCCGTCGGGAATCCTTCGCGCAGCGCGCCGAACGCCGCGAACAGCATCGTGCTGTCCAGCGACACCAGGAAGACGGCGATGCTGGCGATCCAGAAAATGGGCCAGGGGGATGCGTGCGGGGCGCTGGCGGCGTGCCCGGGCGCGGCCGCCGGGCCGGGGCCGGTTGCGGCGTGCCCGGGCGCGGTCGCCGGGACGGGGCCGGTTGCGGCAGCCGCGCCGGCGTTAACGGCGTCAGCTCGCAAGTCTGCACCGCCCAATGCGGCGCCCGAGCCTGCTTCGGAAGCGCGGGCTGAAGTGGAGTGGTTACGCATGTCGGCCTGGCCCTCGCGCTTACAGATAGACCGCCGGGGTGGCAGTCAGCCCCTGCTTGACCTGGCGGGTCCGCTCGTCGGCCAGCACTTCCTGCTCGCCGGCTTCCAGCGCATCAAACGCCTGGCTCACGATGGCCTGTGGCGTGGACTTGGGGGCATCGATGCCCTTGGTCAGGTCGGTGTCCACGAACCCCATGTGCAGTCCAAGCACCTGCGTGTTCTGGCCCCGCAGCTCCTGGCGCAGCCCGTTCGTCAGCGCCCAGGCTGCGGACTTGCTCATCCCGTACACCCCCAGCACCGGGTTGTTCACCCAGCTCGCGATCGACAGGACATTCAGGATCGCCCCGCCGCCATTCGCGGCCAGCGCCGGTGCAAACGCCTGCGACACCAGCAGCGGCCCAAACAGATTCACGTCCAGATGCCGGCGTGCCGACTCCACGCTGCCCGGCGTCAGAAATCCGCCGAAGTCCGCGATACCCGCGTTGTTGATCACCAGCGTCACGTCCTTCGCCAACTCCGCAGCAGCCGCCACGTCCTGCGCGCGCGTCACGTCCAGCTTGACCGGCACCACGCCTTCCAGCGTGATCGAAGACGGATCACGCGCGGCGGCGTACACCTTGCGGGCCCCGCGGGCCAGCGCCTCGCGGGCAAAAGTCAGACCCAGGCCGCGATTGGCCCCGGTGATGAAAACAACGGCGTTCTTGAGTTCCATGATCGGTATTCCTAAAAGTGATGTTTGGGTATGAGTCAGCGTCGGCACGACTAAAATATGATGACCATCATATTTAAGGACAGCAAAATGGCCGCGCAACGCGGCCAAAAAATCATTCAGTGGGAGACTGCGGCGCCCTCGTGGTCGTACTGCGCCAGAACGGCGTGGCGGGCAGACGCCAGGACTGCGCGTCCGCTCGGGTTATCGCCCAACGCCCGGGCCAGCTGCAATGCGCCCACCAACGTGCTGAGCACCGCCGCCGCCGCGTGTTCACCCGCCTGAGCCGGCAGCACCTGTTGCACCGCTTCCAGCAACCGCTGCACCCGGCCGGCGGCCGCCTCGCGCACGTCGTCCGACTGGCGGGGAATCTCTGACGCCAACGCCGCCACCGGGCACCCCCGTTCGCAGCCGGTCAGATGCGCATCACTGAGATAGGCTTCCACCCAGGCGCGCAACGGACTGGCGCCCTCGGCGCGGCGCCGCGCCATGCTCTGAGACAACCGCGCCGCGCCATCCTGCCCCGCACGCTCCATCGCCGCCGCCAGCAACGCGTCGCGCGACGGGAAATGCGCATAGAAGCCGCCGTGCGTCAGCCCGGCTTCTTTCATGACGTCCGCGACGCCCACCCCCGAATACCCCGCGCGCCGGATTGCGCGGGCGGCTGCATCAACAATGCGTTCGTGGGATTGTTCCTTGCGGGAGGCGGACATGATCGCAACACCAAAATATGATGATCGTCATATTACGCTCGCAATATTCCAGCTTGCAAGCCCCGGCCCCGTTTTCAGCGCCAAGCTTCCGGCTCGATGGTCACTTCGCCCTTTTCCGCCGAGAAATACACCACGCCGTCCGAGATATTGGCGTTCAGCTGCATCGTGCGCTCGGCCAGCTTGCCCAACGCCTTCGACTGCTCCGAAGGCAGATTCACCACCTTCAGATTGCGCGTGCGCTCCAGCTTATTGCGCACCCCGTCCCACCAGATCTTGCTGGCCGACCCGCCATAGCAATACACGATCACCTCATCGGCGCGGCCACAGGCACGCAGAATCCGCCGCTCTTCAGGCTGGCCCACTTCGATCCACAGCTTGATCTCCCCGGTCAGATCCTTCACCCAAAGATCCGGCTCGTCGGTATCGCTCAGCCCCTTCGTGAACGCCAGTTCCTCCTGCGCGTGCATCGCAAACGCCAAGAGCCGCACCATCATGCGCTCGTCCGTCTCGGACGGATGACGCGCCACGGTAAGCCCGTGGCTGCCGTAGTAGTGGCGATCGGTATCGGCGACGTTCAGGTCGGCCTTGTAGATGGTGGCGCGCAGGGCCATGGCGTAGGTCCGTTCAAAAGCGAATTGCAGGAAGGCCGCCATGATAACCGGGCGGTGCGGGCGTCAAGGCGGCTGTGCCGAGTCGGCATCCCCCCGACCTCATAGCAGTCAGGCGCCGCGACCGGCATTACACTTGCCGGGCGCCCGCAACCCCAGCCGGCAACGCCCTCAAGACCCGCCCGCCATGACCGCCACAGCCGCCCTCCTAGCCTTCACCCTGGCCGCCGCCATCCTCACCATCACGCCCGGCCTGGACAACGCCCTGGTGCTACGCACCGCCGCCGTCGAAGGCAGCCGCCGCGCCCTCATGGCCGGATTGGGCATCAGCGCCGGCTGCCTGCTATGGGGCGCCATCGCGGCATTCGGCCTCGGCTCGCTGCTGGCCGTGTCCACGTTGGCTTACGACACCTTGCGCATCTGCGCTGCGATCTACCTGTTCTATCTGGGCGTCAAGCTGCTGTGGAGCACCCGCTCCCGCCGCAAAGCCGCGACGGCGTCGCCCTCCGGCATCCTGGCCACCCCCGCCCGCCCCAGCACATCCGCCACCGGCTGGTTCGTGCGCGGCTGCCTTACCAACGCCCTGAACCCCAAGGTCGGCGTGTTCTACATCACGTTCCTGCCGCAATTCATCCCCGCCGGCGCCGACGTCCTTCGCTTCAGCCTGCTGCTCGCCACGGTCCACGCGATCGTCGGAATGCTGTGGTTCGTCCTTCTGGTAGCCGCCACCCGGCCTCTGGCGCGCTGGCTTTCCCGCCCCGCAGTCACCCGCGGCCTGGACCGTGTGACCGGGGCGGTGTTCATTGCGTTTGGGTTGAGGTTGGCGCTGGAGAAACGCTGATTCAAAGGCTTGAAGCGACGCTGGCGCTTCGATGGGTGTCAGACACCCGGGAAGGCCAACTGCAATACCACGCCCATCTCGTAGGGGTGTCAGACACCTGAGAGCGGCGCGGGAGACACCCGGGAAGGCCAGCTGCAATACCACGCCCATCTCGTAGGGGTGTCAGACACCTGAGAGCGGCGCGGGCGCGCACAGGCGTCTAACGACAAACACCCCGCCACCAGCGCGCAGCGTCATCACCACGACGCAAGACACCCCAACGCCAAATAAGGCCGCCCGCGCGGCCGATTTTGGCGGCCCCGCAAGACCTTCGCCCCACCCCGCCCGAGGCAAAAACGCAAGAACTCCACCCGCCCCGCCACCCAACGCCGGCAACTCACGGAGCGGCTGGTGACGGGACGGGTGCGCGCGAGGGGCGTCGATGCGCCCAAGGGAATCCGAAGGCAGGCGCCGAAGGGCGCCAACGAGGATGACGCAGGGGCCGTCCGGAGCGAAGGCTCCGGACCGCAATCGTGGCCCCTCGCTCGCACCCGGCCCGGCGCCGGCCGCGTCTCAAGAACCCCGACCGCCGCAAGCAGCAACAGCAATAACAGCAGCAGCAGCAGCAGCAGCAGCAGCAGCAGCAGCAGCAGCAGCAAAAACCGCCGCCTCAATAAACCCCAATCGCATGCCGAGCCACAAAATGCCCATCCCCCACGGCAACCAACGGCTCCACCAACGGCTCATCCCCCACCCGACGCATCGGACTAGGAATCTCATCCACCAGCAGCGACCGCTCCCGATGCCGCCGCTGCGGATCCGCGATCGGCACCGCCGCCATCAGCTTCTTCGTATAAGGATGCTGCGGATTTTCAAAGATAGCCCGCCGAGGCCCGATCTCCACGATCTGCCCCAGATACATCACCGCGACCCGATGGCTGACCCGCTCCACCACCGCCATGTCATGCGAGATAAACAAAAACGAAACACCCAACTCACGCTGCAAATCCAGCAGCAGATTCACGATCTGCGCCTGAATCGACACATCCAGCGCCGACACCGACTCATCCGCAATCACCACCTTCGGATTCAACGCCAATGCCCGCGCGATGCAGATCCGCTGCCGCTGCCCACCCGAGAACTCGTGCGGATAGCGATCGATCATCTCAGGCAGCAGCCCGCATTTATCCATCAGCCAGCGCACCCGCTCCTGCGCCTCTTTACCGCGCGCCACCTTGTGGATCAGCAGCGGCTCCATGATCGAATAGCCCACCGTCATCCGCGGATCCAGCGACGCAAACGGATCCTGGAAGATGAACTGGATATGCTGGCGCAGCGTCTGCATCGCACTGCCCCGCAACGCCCCGATATTCTTGCCGTCGAATTCAATAGACCCGCTCTTGCTCTTGACCAGCTGCAGCAATGAACGGCCAGTCGTCGTCTTCCCGCACCCAGACTCGCCCACCAGCGACAGCGTCTCGCCCGGATACAGGTCGAAGCTGACCTTCTCGACCGCATGCACCCGCTTCTGCACCCGGCCCAGAATGCCGCCGGTAATGTCAAAGCTCGTCGTCAGATCCCGCACCTTCAGCACAGGACCATTCTCGCGCCGCACCGTAGACGGCGCCGCCACCGGTGTGTCCACCAGCCTGACCGGATCCGGCACCCGCACCGCCTCGTCCACTTTCAACAGCGGAAACGGCGCCGGCTCGTCCGTGCCCTGCATCGCCCCCAGCCGCGGCACCGCCGACAGCAGCGCCCGCGTGTAGGCATGCTGCGGACGCGCAAAGATCTCGTCCGAACCGCCCTCTTCCACCTTGTCGCCCCGGTACATCACCAGCACCCGGTCCGCCACTTCCGCCACCACGCCCATGTCGTGCGTGATGAAGATCACGCCCATGTCCATTTCTTCCTGGAGCTGGCGGATCAGTTGCAGGATCTGCGCCTGGATGGTGACGTCGAGCGCAGTCGTCGGCTCGTCGGCGATCAGCAATTGCGGCTTGCACGACAGCGCCATCGCGATCATCACGCGCTGGCGCATCCCGCCCGACAACTGGTGCGGATAGCGATCCAGGATGGCGCGCGCCTCCGGGATGCGCACCCGCTCCAGCATGCGCAGCGTTTCCGCCCGCGCCGCCGCCGCGTCCAGCCCCTGATGCAGCTGCAGGGCCTCGGCGATCTGATTGCCCGCCGTAAAGCTGGGGTTCAGCGACGTCATCGGCTCCTGGAAGATCATCGCCACGTCCGCGCCGCGCACGCGCTGCAGCGTCGAATCGGGCGCGCTGACCAGATCCAGCACCTCGCCGCTACGCCGGCGCAGCAGCATCCCGCCATTGGCGATGTGCCCGCCGCCATACTCGACCAGCCGCATCAGCGCCAGCGACGTCACCGACTTGCCGGAGCCCGACTCGCCCACGATGGCCAGCGTCTCGCCGCGGTTCACGTGAAAGGAAACATTGCGCACCGCTTCCACGGTGCGTTCGGGCGTTTTGAACCGCACCGTCAGGTCATTGACCTGTGCGACACGGTTGGAATCCATGGTTGCCATATCGATTACTTTTCCTGACGCGGATCGAGCGCGTCACGCAGCCCGTCACCCAGCAGATTGAAGCCCAGCACCACCAGGAAAATGGCCGATCCGGGAAAGATCGACATCCAGGGCGCCTGGGTCATGAAGTTCTTGGCCGTGTTCAACATCGAGCCCCACGACGGCGTCGGCGGCTGCAGGCCCAGGCCCAGGAAGGACAGGCTGGCCTCGGCGATGATGGCCGTGGCGATCGTGATGGTGGCCTGCACGATCAGCGGCGGCATCACGTTGGGGAACACGTGCCGGCCGATGATGCGCAGGTCGGACGCGCCCAGCGCGCGGGCGCTCTGCACGTAGTCCTCGTTCTTGACCGCCAGCACCTGCCCGCGCGTCAGCCGGATGAACTTGGGCGCGGCGGACACGCCGATGGCGATCATCGCGTTGGTCAGGCTGGGTCCCAAAAAGGCGGCCAGCGCAATCGCGAGGATCAGGAAGGGAATGGCCAGGAGCGCCTCGGTGGCGCGCGAGATGAAGCTGTCCGTCCAGCCGCCGAAGTAGCCCGCGGCCAGGCCGAACGGCACGCCCACGATCAGCGCGATCAGCACCGACACCAGGCCCGCCATCAGCGAGGCGCGTGCGCCGTACACCATGCGGCTGTAGATGTCCCGGCCCAGCTCGTCCGTACCCAGCCAATGCGCCGCGGACGGCGCCTTGCGGATGGTGGTGAAGCTGGTCTGCAGGGGATCCTGGCTGACGATGAACGGTGCCAGGATGGCCACCAGCACGAAGAACAGCACGATGCCCAGGCCGAGCATCGCGATGCGGTTGCGTTTGAATTTGGCCCACGCGCGATTGCGGCTGCGGGGCGGCGTGACGGCTGCGGCCGTTGCAGGAATTGCGCTCATGAGTGCCTCAGGCGGGGATTGACCAGGATGTACAGGATGTCGGCCAGCAGGTTCATCAGGATGAAGCCCACCGCCACGCAGAGCACCACGCCCTGCACCACCGCGTAGTCGCGGGTGAACACCGCATCGACCACCAGCTTGCCGAAGCCCGGGATCGTGAAGACCTGCTCAGTCAGCACGGCGCCCGCCAGCAGTTCGCCGAACAGCAGCGTCACCAGCGTGACGATCGGCATCAGCGCATTGCGCAGCGCATGGCGCAGCACCACGCTGCGCGGCGACACGCCCTTGGCGCGGGCGGTGCGCACGTAATCCGCCGACAGCGCTTCCAACATGGAAGACCGCGTATGCCGCATCAGATACGCCGCGATCGCCGTGGACAGCACCAGCGACGGCATCAGCATCGTCTTGATCGACAGCCAGAAGTCTTCAGACGGCGACACGTAGCCCGAGGCCGGCAGCAGCTTCCACTGCACCGACACCACCATGATGAGGATGATGCCCAGCCAGAAATTGGGAATGGACATGCCGGATAACGCCGCGATGTTGGCGCCCATTTCGACGGGCTTGCCTTTACGCACCGCGGCGATGATGCCCATGGGGATGCCCACCAGCAGCGCGAAGAACATCGCCATGGCCGCCAGTTGCAGGGTGACGGGCAGCTTTTGCGCGATCAGCGTCGTGACGGGCACGTCGGTGCGCAGGGACTTGCCCAGATCGCCTTGCAGAACTTGCCCGGCCCAGGCCGCGTACTGCATCGGCAACGGGTCGTTCAGGCGGTATTTGTCGCGCAGGTAGTCCAGGACGGCCGGGTCGCGCTCTTCGCCGGCCAGGGTCAGCACCGGATCGCCGGGCAGGATTTTCTGCAGCATGAACACGATCATCGACACCAGTATCAGTGTCGGGATCGCGACGATCACGCGGCGCAAGATGAGTTTAAGCATGTGGAAAACCGTAAGACAGGAACGACGGACGGCGCCGGCCGGACAGGGCCCGATGCGCGTCCGCCGCAAACGACAACCGGACGCGCAAGGCGCGTCCGGCGGGCGCGGCGGGCATTCGCCGCCCCAACATTACTTCTGCGCGAACGTCACGCCCTTGAGCCGGATCATACCGTCCGGATAGGGCGTGAAGCCCTGGACCTTCTTGCCCATCACGAAGGGCCACGGCTGGTAGTAGTTGTACACGCCGGGCAGTTCGTCCTGGATGATGGCCTGCGCCTGGTCGTAAATGGCCTTGCGCTTGGCTTCGTCCGGCACCGTGCGGGCCTGGTTCAGCAGCTTGTCGACTTCCGGATTGCAGTAGTGGCCGTCGTTCAGTGCGCCCTTGCAGGTGACGAACGCGTGGATGTTGCCGTCGGGATCGACCCGGCCGGACCACCCCAGCATGACGATCTGGAAGTTGCCGCCCGAGGCTTCCTTTTGCAGCGCCGCGTATTCGGTCGGGCGCAGCGACAGGTCAAAGCCCGCCTCGGCAGCCATCGCCTGGACGATTTCCGCGATGGACGAGGTGGTGGTGTTGTTGCCAAACACCAGCTCGGCCTTCACGCGGTCAACGCCGGCCTGCTTGAGCAGGCTCTTGGCCTTGGCCACGTCGCGCTGGGTGACCGGGAATTTGTCGCTGTGATAGGGGCTGGCGGGCGGGAACGGCTGCTGGGCCGGTTCGAAGATGCCGCCGCCGGCCACTTCGTTAATGGCGTTGCGGTCGATGGCGTACTGGAACGCCTGGCGCACCAGCTTGTTCTTGAACGGGTTGTCTTCGGCGCGCTTGCCGTTGCCCACGTTGAACATGAACTGCTGGAAGCCCAGGCCCGCGACCGGCGCGAACGTCAGGCTGGCGTCGTTCTTGACCTGCGGCGCGTCGGACGGATTCAGGCGTTCGAGCATGTCCAGGTCGCCGGCGCGCAGGTTGGACAGGCGCACGGTGGTGTCCGGGATGGGCAGGAAGGTCACGCGCTTGAACGCGTAGTCCTTGGCGCCGTAGTACTGGTCGAATTTTTCCAGGACGATGCGGTCGTTCTGAATGCGTTCGACGAATTTGTACGGGCCCGAGCAGATGGGCTTGCGGCCCACGGCGGCGACGTCGTCCGAGAAGGTCTTGGGCGACAGCATCATGCCGGCGCGGTCGGACAGTTGCGCGAGCAGCGTGGCGTCCGGTTCCTTCAGGGTCAGCACCAGCGTGGTGGCGTCGGGCGCGTCAACCTTGGCCACCGAGCGCAGTTCGCCCTTGCGCAGGCTGTCCGGCAGGCTCATGGCGCGGTCCAGGTTGGCCTTGGCCGCGGCCGCGTCGAACTTGGTGCCGTCGTGGAACAGCGCGTCGTCGCGCAGCTTGAAGGTCAGCACCTTGTTGTCGTCGCTGAACGACCACGAGGTGGCCAGTTGCGGCACGAAGTGCAGTTTGGGATCGATGTCCACCAGCTTGTCGCACAGCGACGTGAACACGATGCGGCCCACGTAGGTGCGGGCGCGGTGCGGATCCAGGACATCGGGATCTTCTTGCAGGCCGATCCGGATGTTCTGGGCGCTGGCGGCGCCGGCGGCCAGCGCCAGCAGGCTGGCGCCGAAGGTCATGGTCAAGCGTTTCATTGTGTTTATTCCCCTTGTTGCTGCATTTGCCGGTATCAGGAACCGCTTTAGAAACCCACCGCCTGGCCGTCGCGACGGCTGTCGCTGGCGGCGACGTAGCCCAGTTCGTTGTCGCTTTCGGCCATGCGCCAGATGAACTGGCCAGCGCCGAAGTCCATGTAGGGATCGTCAACGGATTTCAGAGCATGGCCCAGATCCTTCAGACCTGCAATCGTCGAGGCCTTCATATTGGTCTCGATATCCAGCGTGAAGTCGCGGTTGACCTTCCAGCGCGGGGCGCAGCAGGCGGCTTGCGGGTTCTGGTGGTAGTCGATCATGCGGACGACCGTCTGCATGTGGCCCTGGGGCTGCATGTCGCCGCCCATGACGCCAAAGCTCATGACCGGCTTGCCGCCGCGCGTCAGGAAGCCCGGGATGATGGTGTGGAACGGGCGCTTGCCGCCTTCGACCACGTTGGCCGACTTGGGATCCATCGAGAAACCCACGCCGCGGTTCTGCATGCTGATGCCGGTGCCCGGCACGACCACGCCCGATCCGAAGCCCATGTAGTTGGACTGGATGAACGAGATCATCATGCCGTTTTCGTCGGCGGCGGTCAGGTAGATGGTGCCGCCCGCGTGCGGACGGCCGGCTTCGAAATGGGTGGCCTGGTCCAGGCGGATCAGCTTGGCGCGGCTGTCCAGGTAGGCGTCCGACAGCATCTGTTCGGGCGTGACCTGCATGGCGCGCGGGTCGGCCACGTACTTGTACAGATCGGCGAAGGCCAGCTTCATGGCTTCGATCTGGATGTGCTGCGATTGCACCGAATCCACGGGAATGTCGGCCATATCGAAGCGTTCGACGATGCCCAGCGCGATCAGCGCGGCGATGCCCTGCCCGTTCGGCGGGATTTCATGCAGCTCGTAGCCACGGTACGACTTGGAAATGGGCTTGACCCATTCCGGACGGTAGCCGCGCAGGTCTTCCAGCGTCATCGCGCCGCCGCATTCCTTGCTGAAGGCGGCGATGCGCTCGGCCAGCTCGCCTTCGTAGAAGTCGCGGCCCTTGGATTCGGCGATGCGGCGCAGCGTGTTGGCGGCGTCGGGGAAACGGAAGTGCTCGCCGACCTTGGGCGCGCGGCCCTCGGGCAGGAAGGCCTGGGCGTAGCCGGGCTGCGATTTCAGTTCTTCGGCGGCAGCGGCCCACTTGTGCGCCACCACGGGCGGCACGGCGTAGCCGCGCTCGGCGATCTCGATGGCGGGCTCGAACAGTTGTTCGAACGGAAGCTTGCCCAGCTTTTCATGCAGCGCGGCCCAGCCGGCCACCACGCCGGGAACCGTGACCGAGTCCCAGCCGCGCTTGGGCTGGATGGCCAGGCCGTTGTCGCCCGTGCCGTACTTGCGCTTGAAGTATTCGGTGTTCCAGGCGGCGGGCGCGACGCCCGACGAGTTCAGGCCGTGCAGCTCCTTGCCGTCCCACACGATGGCAAAGCAGTCACCGCCCAGGCCGCAGGAAACCGGTTCGACCAGGACGATCGTGGCCGCGGCCGCGATGGCGGCGTCCACGGCGTTGCCGCCCTTGAGCAGCATGCGCAGCCCCGCCTGGGCCGCCAGCGGGTGCGACGTGGAGACCACGTTGCGGGCGAACAGCGGGATGCGAACGGAAGGATACGGGTTGGCCCAGTCGAAGGTTTTCATGTGGCGGGTCTCTTAACGGTTAAGCGGGCGAAGTTACTCTCGTGCTTTAATTAAATCAATTTGATTTTTTGTTCCGTCATAAAAGAATTTTTTATGAGTACGATCCGATTTCTGCGCACGTTCCTGGCGATCGCGCACCACGGTTCCTTCTCCGAGGCCGCCGAGCAGGTCGCCCTGACGCAGGCGGCCGTGAGCTTTCAGATGCGCTCACTGGAGGCCGAACTGGGGCGGGAGCTCTTTGACCGCAGCGGGCGCCTGGCCATCCTGAACGCGGCCGGGCGCGAATTGCTTCCCGAAATCAAGCACTTGCTGGATTTATACGACAGACTGAGGCGCCCGAGCACGGCGCCCGGCGAATTGGCCGGATCGGTGTCGGTGGGCAGCATCGTGTCCTGCATGGGCACGCTGTCCAAGGTCATCTCGGGGCTGAAGAAGGCCCATCCCAAGCTCGACGTGCGCATCCTGTCGGGCAAGGCCAGTGAACTGGCGGGCAAGGTGGAAGACGGCGAGCTGGACGCCGCGTTTTTGGTGGAGGCGGGCCGCAAGATGGCCAGCACGCGCTGGACCCCGCTTTATCAAGAACAGATGGTGGTGATCGCCCCGCGTTCGGCGGCCGGCAAGGATGCCCGCGAGGTGCTGGCGGGCAATCCCTTCCTGCGCTTTGACCGGACCCAGCGCACCGGGCTGCAGATCGACCGCCTGCTGCGGCGCATGGCGGTGCCGGTCAACGACTTCCTGGAACTGAACGCGATCGAGACACTGGTGGAACTGGTGCGCCAGGAGGTCGGCGTGACGCTGCTGCCGCTGATCAACGGTGCGAACTGGCAGCACAGCCCGGAGCTGCGGATTTTTCACCTGCCCGAAGACCTCGGGCCCCTGTCGCGCTCCATCGGCATGCTGGAACGCCGCGAGCACGCCCGCCAGGGCATCACGGCGGCGATCTGCGAGGCGTGCGCGCAGGCTTTCCGCGCACGCGAACCGCAGACCGCCGCATGAGGCTTACTCGGCCATGGCCGGGTCCGTGACGGACGCCTTGCCCGTCTCGATGCGGCCTGCAAAGCGGCGCAGCCACGACGGATCCTCGGTCAGGCGCACCGTGAAGTCGTACCAGGCATGGCTGGCAGCCAGCGCCCAGTGCTGCTCGACCTGCCCGCCCGCCGGGACCGTGAACGTCCAGCGCTCGTGGTTGGCGTAATAGGCGTTGGGCGTCACCTCAAAGGTGCAAGGCGTCTTGCCGGCGTTGATGAAGCTGACGTAGGCGTCGCCGTTGGCGATGTCGTAGCAGACGCGGATCTCGGCATCCTGCTGCGCCGTGCGGTCGTGCGCCAGATCCCCCGCGAAATGGCGGTGCCAGCCGTTGGGACCCAACACCCACAGGTCGTACTTGCCGCCGTCGGCCGCCGTGTCCCAGCTGCCTTCCAACTGCTTGTCAGGCTCCACCGTGTAGCGGCGCGGCAGGCGATCCAGATGCAGGCGGTCGTAGACGTGGAACACCGCGGCCTGCTTTCCCGTGTTCGAGAACACCAGCCACATGTTGCCGGTGCCCGGCTGGCTGCGGCCGCTGGTGTGCAGTTCGTACGGCAAGGCGCGGGAGTTGCGCACGCCCTTTTCCTGGATGCCCTTGGCCTGCGTGGACGGATCCGGCAGCGGCACGGCCGTCAGCGCCTGCTGGGCGGCGCGCTCCTGGTCTGCCTCCGAGCGGGTCAGGATGTCGAGGCCCGACAGCTTCTCGTCGTTCGGCGTCGCGAAGTTGAAAGCCGAGGTCAGGTCGCCCAGCACGGCGCGGCGCCACGGGCTGATGTTCTCTTCCTTGACGCCGAAGCGGGCTTCCAGGAAGCGCAGCACGGACGTGTGGTCGAATGCCTGGGAATTGACCCAGCCGCCACGGCTCCACGGCGACACGACGTACATCGGCACGCGCGGGCCGGGGCCGTAGACGCGATTGTCGGCGGCGTCCTGGGCGGACGCGTGCGTGTGGCGTTCCAGGTCGGTGTTGACAGTGGAAGCGCCGGCCATCGAACCGTCGGCGTTCAGCGACGGCGCAGCGGGCGGCGGCACGTGGTCGAAGTAGCCATCGTTCTCGTCGAAGTTGATGAGCAGAACGGTCTTGCTCCAGACGTCCGGGTTGGCAGTCAGCGCGTTCAGCGTTTCCTGGATGTACCAGGCGCCCTGGACGGGGCTGGACGGGCCGGGGTGTTCTGAATAATTGGCAGGCGCGACGATCCAGGAGACCTGCGGCAGCGTGCCGTTCAGGGCGTCATCGCGCAGGGCCTGCAGGAAGCCGCCGTCGGGCATGGTGTTGGCCGTGCCCTTGTAGAGCGGGTTGGCCGCGTCCATGCTGGGCGTCCAGGCCGGGTACGGCGCACCGTTGCTGCCGTTGCCGGCCAGTTCGTTGGCGCGGCGGTACTGCTGAAAACCTGCCAGGGGGTTGTCGCCGAAGTTTTCGGGCAGGTTTTGGTAGACCTTCCAGGTGACGCCGTTTTCCTGCAGGCGTTCGGGATACGTCTTCCAGGTCCAGCCGATGTTCGAGGCGCCCAGGCTGTCCCACTGGTTGCGGGTGGACGGGCCATTGCCCTGCGCCAGCGGGTCGTTGGTGCCGGTCCAGTGGAACAGGCGGTTGGTGTTGGTGCCGCCGTGCGTCGAACAGTGGTAGGCATCACACAGGGTGAAGGCGTCGGCCAGCGCGAACTGGAACTCCACTTCCTTTTCGCGGTAGTAGCCCATGGACTGGTTCTGCTTGTAGCGCGGCCATTGGTCCATGCGGCCGCCGTCCCAGGCCATCTGGGCGTCGACATAGTCGTGGGGCGTGCCGGCCACGCGCTGGGCGTTGCCCTGGGTGCTGTCCAGGTGATACGGCATGACGACGCGCGTGCCGTTGGTCTGTTCCCAGACGGAGCGGTTCTGCG
The DNA here is from genome assembly GCF_002388205.1 of Achromobacter sp. UBA4530. NCBI lineage: Bacteria > Pseudomonadati > Pseudomonadota > Betaproteobacteria > Burkholderiales > Alcaligenaceae > Achromobacter > Achromobacter sp. UBA4530. The sequence goes on from NZ_DGMA01000026.1 coordinate 54,950, forward strand.
GCAGCGGAATGGTGATGCGGTCACCAAAGCCGCGCACGCCCTTGAACGTGCCGAAGTACATGTCGAACGAGCGGTTTTCCTGCATGAGGATGACCACGTGCTCGACGTCGTTGATGGTGCCGGTGCGGTTGTTGGCGGGGATGGCCAGCGCGCGGCGGATGGCGGGCGGGAACATCGACAGCGCGGTCAGCCCGGCAGTGGAGGCGGCGGCGTTGCGCAGGAACCGGCGCTTGCCGGCGTGGATCGTGTCTTTTTCGGACTTCACGGATGCTTTTCCTATGGGTCTACAAGAAGCGCGGCTCAGGGCGCGCAACGCAGTTCGGGCTTGGCGGGCGGCGGCGGCGCGGGCGTCTCGGGCTGGGTGGGAGTGCCCGGGTCGGTGGGGGTGCCGGCGTCGTCATCGTCGTCGCCGCCACCGCAGGCGGCCAGGGTGGCGGTCAGCATCAGCACCGCGCCGGCGCGCAGGAAACCGCGCAAAATCATGGACTTGCTCATGGGGTATCTATCCTTGGGACATCAGGGAAACAGTTCGGAGACGGACTTGCCGGACAGGGCGAGGGATTTCACTTCTTCCTCGGTCAACGCGCGCGACCAGAAGGCGAGGTCGTCAAAAATCATGGTGTACGGGCCCTTGGTGCCGGCGCAGCAGATGCCGTAGGTGCCCTTGCCGTCTTCGTTCAGGCCGATATGCGGTCCGAAGATGCCGGCGATCTGGGTCAGGTCGACGCCCGGGTTGGCGGTGGACGTGACGTTGCGCACGAAACCCAGTTCGCTGTCGTAGCGGTAGGCGGTCATCGTGCGGGCCGTCTTGTCGATGGTCATGGCGATGTAGACGGGCTTGTTGGCCGTGAACTTGACGCCGTTGATGTCGGCGCGTTTGCCGCCGCCGGCGACGTTGAAGCGCAGCTCGGGGCCGGCCCACTGGGCGATGGTGATGCCGGGGTTACCGCCGGAGTTGTAGTCTTTGTTGCCTACGATGGATCGGTCGTTGGCGGTGCCGTCGGACTGATACCAGAAGCCGATGGTGAAGGCCTGGACGCTGTCCATGAGGCCTGCGGGGTAGTCGAGCTTGAAGGCGCCCAGGGCCGCCGTGCCGCGTTCGTTCCGGAAGCTTTTGCCGTACACGCCGGGGTCGGCGTAGGCCGGGGCCTGCGCACCGTCGAACGGGGTGATTGCGCCGCCGCCCGCGGCCTTGTCGGTCACGTCGCCTTCGAAGGGGAAGAACATGGTCAGGCCAGTGCGCAGCGAGGCGAGCAGTGGGACCGGTTTGGCGTAGACGACCGAGGCGCGCGCGGCGCTGACAGCGCGGCCGGCGGAGACGCTGTATGCCAGCTCGTGCAGGCCTTCGGTGTCGAAGGTGAAGCCGGTGTCGACGTATTCGGTGGCGGTGCCGGGCAGGCGCGCGACTTCTTTGCCGTCGCGGCTGACGACGATGTCGCCGGCGGGTTCGCCGACGCGCACCCAACTGACGGTGACGCTCTTGTTGTCCATGGCGGTGCGGGTGGCGACGCGGCGCAGCGCAAGCGGTTCGGAGAGCGCGGTGCCGGCCATGTCGTAGGCGTCCGCTTGGGGTAATGCAGCCAGGTGCGAGAGGACGGTGGGCGCGACGTCGGCGGCGCTGGGCAGCGCGTACCAAATGGTGTCCCAGACGCCGTCAAACGAAGCGTCATCGGCGCTGCCGCCGAGCAGGGACGGTTGATTGGCGGCTAGGAGGATGGTTTTGTTGGAGGAGAACGGCAGGCCGTCGCTGCCGCCGGTCTTGTCGAGGCCGTGGCTGGACGCGACGACCATGAGCCAGTTTTCGTTGGGATGGGCGGCGCGGCGGTCGGCCAGTTGCTTGGTCAGGACACCCAGGGCGGCGTCGGTTTGGCGGATGACGGCTTCGTAGGTGGTGCCGAAGCCGTTTTCGGCGGCGGCGCGTTCGGGCGCGGCGAATTGGGCGACGACGACGTCGTAGCCTTCGGCGATGCGGTCGCGGGCCTGGGAGGCGACGCAGTCGTCTTGGCCGGCGCAGTCGGTCAGCGTCTGGACATAGCCGGCGTCGCGGTCGGTGCTTAAGAGGTCGGCCAGCAGCGGCGAGTTGAAGGCGCCGGCGGCGCGCGCTTCTGGCTGCGCGGTTTTGATGCGCTGGAAGAGGCTGGGGGCTTTCATGCCCTGGCCTTGTGCGTTGGAGCGCACGCCGTGGACGTCGGCCCATTGCCCGGTGAGCAAGGTGGCCCAGCCGGGTGCGGTGAGCGTGGGCTGTTGGGTCACGGTGCCGGTGACGCCGCCGGTCCAGGCGCGGGTGACGGTCAGTTGGCTCAGGTTGGGAAGCGTGTTGTCGGCTGCGCCGCGACGAAGCGCGTCGTAAGTGAGGCCGTCAACGCCGACGAACAGCACTTTGTCGACGCGCGCCTCGCCGGGCGTTGTCACGGGGGGCTGGGTCGGAGGTTCCACTGGGGCCTCGTCGTCATCATCATCGCCGCCGCCACAGCCGGCCAACGCGCTGGTCGCCAGCAACATGGCGCACCATCTTCTCCAATTCAATGTCTGCATTGCTTCTCTTCTCTTTTTCATGAAGGGGGTCTTACGCTGGGCGACATGGTGGCGATCGAACGTGAAAGACCCGTGAAGCAAAGGAGAGAAACGTTGATTGCTGAATCAGGATTCTTTTGCGTATGGGGCAATGCTGGGGGGCTTTTTGGATGGGTCGGTTGCTTGTTGGGCAAGGGAGGGGGGGATTTTTGGCGGCCGGTGGCGCGGTGATGCTGGGTGTCTGACGCCGGTGAGGCGTCTGGGTCGGTGGGGCCTGGGCGTTGAGTTCTTGAGGCGTCCGGCACGGTGGCGGCCCGGGGCGCGCGGGGCCACGATTGCGGTCCGGAGCC
>NZ_DGMA01000026.1:57975-96728 GCF_002388205.1 Achromobacter sp. UBA4530
GATTGCGGTCCGGAGCCTTCGCTCCGGACTGCCCCGTCGTCATCGTCGTTGTCGCCTTCGGCGCCTGCCTTCCGATTCCCTCGGGCTTATCGACGCCCCGCGCACCCCGGGCCGCCACCGCACCGGACTCGAGCAATTGAAGCTTGCCGGGCGGCGGGACGGTCAGCGTGCTTGGCGTTCTGTTGGAGATGTGCCCGGGTTAGAAGCGGCTTGCGGGGCCCGTCCACGTTCGGCCGCGCGGGCGGCCTCCGGGGACTTACGCTGCGTCTTGCGTCGTGGCGATGACGCTTCGCGTGTGGCGGGAGATTCACGGGTGTCTGGCGACGTTGGCGGTGATCACCGCGCCTGGTGTCTGACACCCGCTGAGACGAGGTGTCTGACACCCGCTGACCCGCTGAGACATCGCGGCATACCGACGAAGCTCTCCCCTGGGTGTCTGACACCGTCGTATTGCTACCGTCTGGTTGCTGCTATTGCATTGCTGTCATGAAACGCCGCTATAGTCGGCCGCGTCTTGTTGCCCTTGCCTGAATGCCATGCCTTTGCCCTTGCGCCTGCCCCTGCCCTCCGCGCCAGCCGCGCTGCGCGTCCTCGCCGTGCTGGCCTTTGCCGCGGGGCTTGGTGTGTGGGCGTCGATCCTGCTTGCGCCGCAGCCCGGCCCCCTGCCCCCGGCCGTCTCCGCCGCTGCACCGCGCGCGGCCGATAACACGCCGGTGGCGTTGTGGTTCGGCAAGGATGAGGCTATGCGTACGCAGCTCACCGTGCTGGGCGTGATCGCGGCCGGCCCTGACGGCGCGGCGGTGTTGAGCGTGGACGGCGGACCGCCGCTGGCGTGGCGGGCCGGCGCGGAAGTGGCGCCGGGCATCGTGCTGCGCGACATTGCGGCGGATGCCGTGACGGTTGAACAGTCGGGCCGCGCAAGCCGTCTGGCGACGCCGGCGGCCCAGGATGCGCCGGGCGGGATCACGCGGGAGAAGTAGGCGCGGGATGGGGCCGCGACGCATGAGCCAATGGCAGACGGCAGGCTGGCAACGCTGCGCGTCCTGACGAAGGATCTATGGAATCGGCGGTTCTTGAACCTGCATCTCGTGAACTAGCAGCCCGTGAATGTTCGGCTTGCGACTTAGCAGCATGTGACTTAGCAGCTTGTGACTCAGCAGCACGTGACTCAGGATCTAGTAATTCAGCAGCTAGTGACAAAGCCGCGCAACGACGAACGGGGCGATCTCCCGGCGTGCGCATTACTGTCATATTTCATGTCCACAATCCCGGGCTTCAACAGATAGACCGGAGTTGCAAAGTGCGTCAGTTACCGCGCGGGCTTGCCCGCCAGCAGGGCTTCACCCTCATCGAGATCATGGTGGTGATTGTGATCATGGGGATTCTGGCCGCGCTGGTGGTGCCGCGTGTGCTCGATCGCCCCGACCAGGCGCGCCAGGCCGCTGCCCGTCAGGACATCGGCGGCATCATGCAGGCGCTGAAGCTGTACCGCCTGGACAATGGCCGCTATCCCACTACTGCGCAGGGCCTGCGGGCGCTGGCGCAAAAGCCTGATGGCGTGGCCAACTGGCGCGGCTATCTGGACAAGCTGCCCAACGATCCGTGGGGCCACCCCTATCAATACCTGAGCCCCGGCGTCAAAGGCGACGTCGATGTCTTCTCGTTTGGCGCCGACAACAAGCCCGGCGGAGAAAGCGGCGATGCCGACATCGGTTCCTGGGACCTCTGAGCGCGGTTTCACGCTGGTCGAAGTTTTGGTAGTGCTGGTGATCGTGGCCATTGCCGCGAGCATGGTGAGCCTGTCTGTCGGCCGGGGCGACAACCGCTTGCGGGCTGATGCCGAGCGTCTTGCCGATGCGTTTACGGTGGCGCAGAGCGAAGCGCGCAGCGATGGACGCAACATACGCTGGCTGGCGAACGGCCAGGGCTGGTCGTTCGAGCGCGCCGGTCGTTCGGCGGGCCCCACGGCGCAGGACGATGTTCCCGTGCCTGTCGACCGATTGGAAAGCGATGAGGTGCTGCGGCCGCAGTCGTGGTCGGCCTCGCCGGTGCAATGGCGGTTGGATCCGGACCGCCCGCTGATTTTCAATACCGAATGGGTTGCCGCGCCGATGACGCTGACGCTGAGCGCGGCGGATGCGCACGTGACGCTGCAACGCGACGCTGCGGGGCGCTATGAGATTCGCTGAGATGGCTTCCGAGGTGGCTGCGGATGAAGTCGTCAATGAGGCTGTTGATGATGCTGTCGATGAAACTTTCGGTGTGCCTGTCGATGAAGCCGTCGATGAAGCGGTCGATGACGCCGTCGACAAAGCCAGCAATGCCGCCACCGGTGACGCCCGCCACGGCAACGCCGGGGACTATGCCCCAGCCGCCAGCGGCCAGGCTCACCCGAGCGCGGCGGGCGCCGCGTTTCCCCGTCCGCGCAACCGCGAGCGCGGTTTCACGCTGATCGAAGTGCTGGTCGCGCTGGCAATCATCGCCGTGGCGATGGGCGCGGCGCTGCGCGCCACCGGCGTGATGGCGGCGAACAACCGCGCGCTGCAGGACAAGACGCTGGCGCTGCTGGCCGCGCAGAATGCGCTGACGCAATTGCGGCTGGAACAGGCCCTGCCACGCGCCGGCACGCAGATGGTGCCGTGTCCGCAAGGCGGGCTGGCGCTGCAATGCGAACTGGTCTTCACCAATTCCATGAACCGCAGCTTCCGGCAGGTGGCCGTGAAGGTCCATGACGCCGCGTCTTCTCGCGACGGGGCGATTCTGCTGCAGCTCGACGGACTGCTGTCCAGCCTGCGATGACGATGCGCCGTTCTCCGCAATCGCAGGCCGGCTTCACGCTGATCGAGGTGCTGGTCGCCCTGGCGCTGATGGCGCTGGTCAGCCTGATGGCCTGGCGCGGACTGGCCAGCGTGTCGGGTGCGCGCGATCTGATTGCCGCGCAGGCCGAGGATACGGATGCCATCGTGCGCACGTTGGGGCAGATGGCGCGGGACGTCGAGTTGTCGTACACCGGGCCCGCCTTTGATTCGCCGGGACTGGACGCGGTGGCGTTCACGACGGGCTTGCGGCTGCTGCCGCGCGCGGCGGGCGGGCAGACGCTGGAGATTTTGCGTCCCGATCCGGATGGCAACGGGTTGTGGCAGCGTATTCAATGGCAGGTGCGCCGCGACGGTTTGTGGCGGGTGGGCGGACCGTCCGCGCAACGCAGCCCGTTGCCTGCGGCGAATGACGGCGTGCTATTGCTGCCGGGCGTGCGGTCGCTCGCGCTGCGCGCTTGGGTGCCGGGCGTGGGCTGGGCGGACGCCAATGCCTCGTTTGCCGCCGCGCCTAGCGGTCTGGAGATCGCGTTCGAACGCGGGGTGCCGGGCGACCTGCGGCGCTATACGCGCGTCCTGGAGCTGCCATGAGCCGCCCAGCCGCCGTGCGCTACACCCCCACCGCGCTCGGCCAACGCGGCGCGGCGGTCGTCGGCGCGCTCATCGTCGTCGCAATCGTGGCTGCGCTGACGACCAGTCTGTTTCAGCGGCAGACTGCCAGCACCCGCCGCGTGGAAAATGAACTGGCGCGGGTGCAGGCGCGCGCGATGCTGGCGGGCGGGATCGACTGGGCGCGGCTGGTCGTGCGAGACCACGGCCGGCGCGAGCCCACCACCCGCGGCGACCAGATCTGGGCCACGCCGGTGCTGGACACCCGCATCGAACGTCCGGGCGATGACCGCGTGGCGGTGTTTTCGGGCGGTGTGCAGGACGAACAGGGCAAGTACAACCTTTACAACCTGGCGCGCAACGGCGTGCCGCAGCCGGAGCAGGAAGAAGTCCTGCGGCGTCTGCTGGGCATGCTGGAACTGCCCGATACGCTGGCCACGCGGATCGTCGACATCGTCGCGTCGGCACAGCCGCCCGCGCTGGCGGCGAATGCCTCGAACACCGGCCCTAACGCCACCCCTAACGCCACCCCAGACACCGCCCCGAACACCGCAGCGCGGCCCGGCCCGCAGGCGCGCGCGCCGCTGCCGCGCGGGGTCGACGAAGTGGCCGCCCTGCTGGGGTTGGAGCCGCCGATGCGCAATGCGCTGCGGCGCACGATGACGCTGCTGCCTTCGGCCACCACGGTCAACGTCAACACCGCGCCCGCCGAGGTTATCGCGGCTCTGGTGCCGGGGCTGTCGCTGGCGCAGGCGCGCGCGATGGCGGGCGAGCGCGATCGCGGCAACTGGTTCAACAACACGGGCGATTTCGCCAACCGGCTGGCGGGCACGGGCGTGAAGACGCCCGCCCCGTCGGTCTCCACCAACAGCGGCTGGTTCCTGGCCAGCGGCACCGTGGTCTACGAACGGGCGCGCGTCTCCATGCAGGCGCTGATGCGCAGCGCCCCGCCGGCCGCGCCCGAAACCATCTGGACGAGAGAAACACCTTGAAGAACACCCTGCGCATCGCCCTGCCCGCGCTGGAGGAATTTGGCGCCGATTCGCCGCTGCCCTACGCGTGGTTCGACCGGCGCGGCCGCTGCGTGCGGCAAGGCGAGCTGGCGCTGCGAGCGCTCGGGAACGCCTGGCCACAGGCCATGTGCGAAGCCGTGCTGCACCCTGCCGACGTCATCGCCGCGACGGTGCAGATCCCTGCGGTAGCGCGCGCGCATTTTGGCGCGGCCGTGCGCGGTGCGCTGGAACCGCTGGTGCTGAGCGATCTGGATAGTCTGGCGATCGGGTACGGCTCGCGTGCCGCGGACGGCTCCGTGCCGCTGGCGTGGTCTCCACGCGAACCGGTTCGGCGTGCTTGGGGACTGCTCAGCCAGCAAGGGCTGCGCGTGCGCGCGCTGATCGCGCCGCAGGCGCTGGCGCCGGCCATGGATGCGCCGTTGCGCGATCCCGCGGATCCGCGCTGGCACGCGCCCTCGCCCGCATGGTCGCTGGCGATGCCGCACCTTGCCCCTGTCAGCGTGTCGCGCTGGCAGCCGGTGTGGCGCTGGGGCGCGCTGGCCGCCGTGGTGTGGATTGCGGGACTGAATATCTACGCGGCGCAGTTGCGCGGCGAGGCCGACGCCTTGCAGCGCGGCATGCACGATCAGGTGCTGGCGGCCTTTCCCAACGTGCCGGTCGTGCTGGACCCGGCGCGTCAGGCGCAGCAAGGGCTGGACGCGTTGCAGGCCAACCGCGGCGCCGCCAGCGCGGGCGACTTCCTGCCGCTGGCGCGCGCCGCCGCGCAGGCGTTGCCCTTTGCGGCCGACAAGGTCGCGCACCTGACCTACGCCGATCAGGCGCTGACGTTGCAGCTGGCGGACGCCGGTCCGCAGGCGCAACGCGTCGCCGAAACCCCCGCACTGATTCAGCAGGCCGCCGCTTTGGGGCTGAAGCTGGAACGCGGCGACACCGACAACACCTGGCGCATCGTGCGCAGCCAACCATGAAACCGCTTTACCGACTTCAAACCGCGTGGCAGGCCGCGCGCAAACCCGTGGACCCGGCGCTCGCGCGCGCCCGCCAGCGCTATCAGGCGCTGGCCCCGCGCGAGCGGCGTCTGGTCACCGGAGCCGCCTTGCTGCTTGGCGCGGCGATCGGCTTCGTCACCTTGATCGAACCCGCCCTGAACACCGTGCGCAAGCTGCAGGCCGAGCTGCCGGGGCTGCGCGCCCAGGCCGCCACCGTCGCCGACCTGACCGCGCAAGCCGCCGCCCTGCGCCAGCGCAGCGCCGCGCCTGCGGGCGCGATGCCCAGCACGGCGGAACTGGCGGCCAGCCTGGAACGCGCCGGCCTGCCCGCGGGGCAATGGAAGCTGGCGGTTGCGGAAGGCGGTGGCGTGGAACTGTCGCTGGACCAGGCGCCGTCGTCCGCGCTGATGCGCTGGCTGGACGGTGCGGGACGCGACTGGGGGCTGGCCATCTCCAAGGTGGACCTGTCACGCGCCGCGAACGCCAATGGACGTCCGCTGCCGGGCCTGGTCAACGGCAAGGTCGTGCTGCTGCCGCCGCAGGCGGCGGGGAGCCGGTGATGGTCGTGAAGATTCTCTTGGACCGCGCGGCAGGCCTGCAGAGGGTTGGCACGGTGTGCGCTGCAATCGGGAGCTACTCATGCCTGTGAAGCTTCCCTCGCGCCGCGTCGCAGGGCTGTGGATCGCCGGCGTCCTATGCGCCGCCGCCGCGGGCGCCGCTGTGCTGCCCGCGCGCTGGGTGTTGACGCTGTTGCCGGACGACGCGCCGGTCACACTGGCCGACGCCAGCGGAACGCTGTGGCGCGGCAGCGCCTGGGTCGCACTGGGCGCCCAAGGGGCGCGCCGCGTGCTGCCGCAACCGGTGCAGTGGCAATGGCGCTGGGACACGTTGGCGCTCGACATTTCGCATCCCTGGCTGCAGGGCACCTTACGCGCGCGCCCCGGGTGGAACGGCCTGGCGCTGCCTGCGTCGTCCCTGCGCGTGCCCGCGACGGTCCTGCCCGCGCTCGGCGCGCCTTGGAATACGTTGTCCCCGCAGGGCATGCTGGAGATCAGTTGGCAGCCCCTGCGCCTGGGCGCCCCGCTCCCCCCCGGCCCGGCCGTCGACCTGCGCTGGCGCAACGCGGCGACTGCGCTCTCGCCCATCACGCCGGTGGGCACCTACTTGTTGCGGGCACAAGGCGGAAAGAGCGGCGCCACGCTGGTCCTGAGCACGGAAAGCGGCCTGCTCGACGTGAAGGGCCAGGGCAGCACCGGCCCGCGCGGTTTGAACTTTCAGGGTGAGGTCACCTTCGCTCGCACGGCCAGCGAAGCCGACCGCGCCGCGCTGGACGGCCTGATGTCGACACTGGGCCGCCGCTCGGGCGACACGGTGACGTTCAGCGTGGGGAAGTCGGCGCGATAAGTGTCGAAGTTCACTTGAGGTGGAAGCTCGACGCCATGGAAGTCAACGACTTAATGAAGTGTGGTTCATTTACTCTGTCCGCAATGGTTCATTGAACTTGGTAGCTGATCAAGTCCATCACATCACGATGCTCTCCAATCCCAGCCCCCTCGCGTACCCTAAAACGGCGGTGAGCTAGACCTGGGCGACCAACGACCACTACCGGCCAAGAACAGTCAGTCGGCACATGATCTAGCCGTTTGCGTCGAGGGTTCTTTGGAGTGATTCTCGAACCGATTGCCGTCTCGCCTGAGCCAATTGCGCTGCGTGGCATCGCGGTCACCCGAGTGCCGCAGAATCCCCCTGCTCGACCGCGCGGCAAACCCACCCCAGCTCGTCCTTAATGCGCAGACGCAGGGCGTCGGCCGCATCGGGTTCCCCATGCACGATGAAAGTCTCTCGCGGCGGACGGGAAAACCCACGTAGCCAACGCAGGATCTCATCGGCATCCGCATGTGCAGACAACATGGACAGGTTGCTCACTTCGGCACGCACTGGCACGTATTCCCCATGGATCTTGACCGTCTGGGCGCCGTCGAGCATCGCGGCGCCGCGGGTGCCCATCGCCTGGAAACCGGCGAACAGGATCGTATTGCGTGGATTGCCAGCATAGTGCTTCAGATGATGGATAACCCGTCCCCCCGTTGCCATGCCGCTCGCCGACAGGATGATCTTGGGCATGGGCGATCTGTCCAGCGCCTTGGACTGTTCGACGTCGCTGACGCAAGATGCGACGTTGTAGGCAGCGATGGCATCCTGACGCGCGAGCCGCTGGTCAGCGTCGTGCCGCAGATAGATTTCAACGGCTTCGCTTGCCATCGGACTATCCAGGTATATCGGCAGGTTGCGGGCGATGCGGCCCGCCTGCTTGAGCCGCCAAAGGTGGAACAGGAGGAGCTGCGCACGCCCCACGGCGAACGACGGGATCAACAGAGAACCGCCGCGCGCGACGGTTCGTTCGATGATGTCCGCCAAGGCATTGAGCGCGCTTTCCCTGCTGTGGCGCCGGTTGCCGTAGGTTGACTCCACGATCAGATAGTCCGCCTCCCTCACGGGCGCGGGCGGACGCATCAGCGGATCGTCATATCGGCCAAGATCCCCAGAGTAAGCCAGTCGCATGCCAGCGTGCGCGATTTCTACAACAGAGGCGCCCAAGATATGGCCGGCGCGCGACAGGCGAAGCCGCAGACCAGGCGCCAGTTCGGTCATCGTGTCGAACGGGACTGGACGAAAGGCGGCGATGGCCCGATGCGCGTCGGCCACCGTATAGAGCGGTAGCGCCGGCCGATGCTTTGTCAGGCCATGCCGGTTCACATAATTTGCATCAGCCTCCTGCAGGTGGGCGCTGTCCAGCAGCAGCAACCGGCACAGGTCAAGAGTGGCATCAGAACCATATATCGGGCCCTTGAATCCTTCGCGCACCAGCCGCGGCAGGTACCCCGAATGATCCAGGTGCGCGTGCGACAGCACCACAGATTCAATGCTGGAAGCCGCGACGGGAAACGGGGCCCAATTACGCAGCCGGAGTGTCTTCACGCCCTGGAACAGCCCGCAATCCAGAAGGATGGATCGCCCATCCATGCTCAGCAGGTGACGCGAGCCGGTGACTGTGCCCGCAGCGCCCCAGAATTGCAGCCGAAGCTTGCTTTCCATAGCTTGCCTCCCGGGTCCTTTTTCCGAAATCTTCGCTAAATGGCGTCGCTGAGAGTGACTGAACGCAACGTCTCGCTCAGGCCTTCGACGGCAGATGTGCTGCCATCGATAGGTATGGACATCCTTCTGGACATCCTGGAAGACATGCCTTCAGCGTAGAGGGGAAATTGGGCGGCAACTTGACCGGAGTCAATTTCCCCTGCGGGCTACGCGCGATGATCGCAGTGAATGCAGGGCCAGGCGGCCCGAGCATCCACTTCTACCGGAGGCTCCGTGAAAAACGTACTTATTCCCGTTGACGGATCAGGCAACTCTCTGCGCGCCGTGCGCTATATGGTCGACCATATCCGCGAACACGGCCCTTGCTCCATACACATCCTAAACGTGCAAATGCCCATTGTTTCTGGAGCGGTATTGGCCTTCGTTCAGCCGGAGGCGATCCAGGAGTACTACGACGATGAATCGAAGATGGCCCTGGCGGAGTCGGAGGTCCTGCTGGACCAGTCAGGAATTCTCTATCAAAAGGCTGCTCGCGTCGGCAACGTCGCCGAGTCCATCAAGTCCTATGCCACCGAGCAGGGTTGCGACCATATCGTCATGGGGTCGCGCGGATTAGGCGCCGCCGGCAGCCTGCTGCTGGGTTCGACCACCTTGAAGGTGCTGCACACGGTTCACATCCCGGTGGTGCTGGTTAATTAGGCCGATGAGCCATGGCCCCGCCGGATCATCAGCGCACGCTGATCTCGATCAGCCTGGACCTGATCAAGGATCCAATGTTCGCCCTGCTGCTCGCGGGCGGAGGGCTTTATTTGATTCTGGGAGCCTGGCATGAAGCCGCCTTGTTGCTCCTCTTCGTGCTGGTCATTTTCGCGCTGACTGTCGGGCAGTCCGTGCGTACGGCGCACGCATTGGAAGCGTTAGGACGCCTTGCGGCCCCCCGTGCCCTCACACTGCGTAACGGCAAGCGGTGCTGGGTCGCCTCGGCGGCGCTTGCGCGCGGCGACTCTGTGCTGCTGGCGGAAGGGAACCGCGTCCCGGCGGATGGTCAGCTCATCGACGGCGAAGGCCTTCTGGTCGACGAGTCTGCACTCACCGGAGAGTTCCAGCCGGTATTCAAGCGGATACCGAGCACGCCCGGAAGCGGCGCCGAAATGCTCTGCGGGGCGTTGGTGCTGTCGGGAACGGGCATCATGCGCGTGGATGCCGTCGGGGACGACACCAGATTGGGAGCGTTGGGACAGGCCATGCGGCAATTGACGCCCGAACGTGCGCCCCTGGAATCGCAGACCCGCCACTTCATCCTGCGGTTCATGTGGGTGGGCTTCATCCTATCCCTGGCAACGTGGGCTTTATATGTCTACATGCGGGGAGGATGGCTTGAAGGGCTGCTGGCAGGCATTGCGCTGGCGATGAGCCTGCTACCGCAGGATTTCCCGGTCATCGTGACGATCTTCTCCGCGATGGAAGCAAAGCGCATAGCAGGCGACGGCGTACTCGTCCGGAAGCTGAGCGTGGTCGAAACCCTGGGCAAGACGACTGTGTTGTGCGCCGACAAGACGGGCACCATGACGACCACCACGATGGCCGTGCGCCAGCTGTACATCGGGTCAATCAGCATGGACACTTCCGATCTTGTGGGCATAACCGGCGCCAATCCAGCATCCGAGGTCTGCAACCTGGCTGAAACGCTCGCGCTGGCGAGCGTGCCCGACTCCGGCGATGCGATGGAGGAGGCTTTCCGCAGGTTTGCCTCGAAACTTGCTGGCCGTCCACCTGCAACAGACTCCCTCACACTTACAAAGGCCTACCCGTTCTCTTCCGCTCGACTGGCGGTCATCCACGCCTGGACAGCCGCGCCGGAGAACCTCATCCGGATCGCGTGCAAGGGCGCCCCGGAAACTGTGTTCAAGCTTTGCAAGCTCACGCCGGAGCGCGAAACGGAACTGGAAGCCGAGGTCCGGCGCATGGCCGGGGAAGGGTTGCGAGTACTGGCGGCAGCCAGCGGAAGCTGGCCGAGTACGCCGCTACCCGATAACCCGGAAGATATACCTCTGCAGTTTGCCGGTCTGATCGGTCTGGAAAACCCACTCAAGGAAGGCGTGAGCCGTTCAATCGCCGCCTGCGATGACGCGGGCATACGCGTGCTCATGCTGACGGGAGACCACCCGGCTACCGCCAAGGCCATCGCCCGCCAGGCAGGCATACCGGCCGACCTGGTGGCCGAAGGCGATGTTCTAGAGCGGGAAAGCGACGAATGCCTGTCCGAACTAGTCAAACGCGTATGCGTTTACGCCCGTGTGAAGCCTGAGCAAAAGCTGCGCCTGGTCCAGCTGCTGAAACAGCAGGGGGCCATCGTCGCGATGACCGGGGACGGCGTCAATGATGCACCCGCGCTGCGGGCGGCGCATGTCGGTATCGCCATGGGCGGGCGCGGCACCGATGTCGCGCGGGAGGCGGCGGACCTGATCCTGACCCGCGATGATTTCTCCGACATCTTGAATGCGATACGGCAAAGCCGCCGATTGTTCGACAACCTGTCCAAGGCGATCGTCTATATCGTCGCGGCGCATGTCCCGATTGCAGGGCTGGTGATTTTGCCCCTCCTGTTCGACTGGCCGGGACTGCTGCGCCCAGCGCATGTGGCATTCCTGGAGATAGTGATCGGTCCCCTGTGCGGACTGGCATTCGAAACCGTCGCAGGAGAGCCGGACCTCATGCGTCGCCCTCCTCTGCCCGTGGCAAAGCCGCTCTTTTCGTTGACGACGTTCCTGCTCGGCTTTGCCCAGGGGCTGGCGCTTCTGGCATCGGTGGGGATTCTCTATGGGTGGCTGCAACAAAGCCAGTCGCCTGCGGATAGCGCTCGATCCACCGCCTTCTGCGCCTTGGTGCTGGGCAATCTGGCGCTGATGATCAACAACCGCTCAACCCATCAACACCATGCCGGCGTGTGGGACGGAGCGACCCGACTGGCGATAGCGGCAACGCTGGCCCTGCTTGTGTTGACTTTGGAATGGCCAGCTCTGCGTCGCCTGTTCGAATTCGGCCCCCTGGACGTCAGAGGCTGGGCGACTGCCTTACTCGCGGCGGCAACGGCATGGCTGGTCGCGCGGCCACTGCGCCCGCCAGGCCAGCCGCTGACGGCGCCAAAAAAGTTGCACTGCAAGGCAGCACGATGATTCCCTTCGCATACGGACTAGCGCACGGCCCTGGGTTGCATGCCCCCACGCCAGGGCTTTGCCACTCAGCTGGACAAAGAGGTGGAAGCGCGGACGTGCCGCCATCCCTGGCAAATTGGCCGCGAATTGAGTTTCGTCAAGCTTGGATGGGCAGGCGATCCTACTCTGAACGGGTCGCGCCCGACGTATGCCGCCGCTGCGGCGCCCCTTTTACCATTTCGGAGGAACTGGTCATGCAACCCGATTACGCACCCTATGTGGCACTGTACAAATATGGCCTGAATACTGCGCTGGCCATGGCCGAGAACTACTTCGACGGAGCCCGGCAGCTGCGCGCCCTCCAGTTGAAAACCGACAAGGAAATGCTCGCCTTGGCGCAGCAGGTGCAAGCCGAAATCGAATCCATGTCCTCGGTAGCGGCAGTTTGCTCCTATCAGCAGAAACTGGCCGCCAATCTGCTGGGACGTGAGCTGAACTACCTGCGCGAGATTGAGAAGATCGCACGCGCCGCATCCGCCTCGGCGTCCGCCACCTTGAGGGACAGCAAGAATCCTTGGCAGGAACGCGTCGCCGAGGTCGCATTCGGCGCCGGCCAGTTTCTGGCCGATGGCAACGCGACAAGCTCCGCCGGCGGCAAGAATGCGTAGCGTCAAGAATTGGCAAACTTCAGAAGGCCCATTCCAGGCAATAAATCACAGGAAAGAAGCGTTGATCGCGCAGGTTACGGGCGGTGGCTCGCCGGCCGCGTTCGCGCTCGCGCTCGCCGATTGGTGGATGCACCTTTGCACCGCACCCGGCAAGCAGCTCGAACTGGGGATGATGTGCGGCGTGGAAGCCGCGGCGCTGTGCCGGCACGCCGCCCTGGCCTGGACCAGTGCGAACCGAACCGCATCGGCGCCTGAGGTGGACAACGCGCAAGCCCCGCAGGCTTGGCACCGCGAACCGTTTAGCCTGTGGTGGCACGCATTCCAAACGGCACGGCGATGGGGGATGAACGCCACCAGGGATGTTCCCGGCGTCGCCGCCCATCATGCGGATCTGGTGTCGTTTTGCTGCGCCCAGTGGTGCGATATGTTCTCGCCAGCCAACTTCGCGTGGTCCAATCCCGTCGTGCTGGAACGCTCCCTGGCCGAAGGCGGCCGCAACCTGATTGCCGGCCAGATGAATTATCTCGCTGATCTGCAGCGCAAGCTGAGCCATGCCCCCGAGGAAGGTGCGGAACGCTTCCAGGTTGGCAAGGACGTCGCGATCACGCCCGGTGCGGTCGTCTTCAGGAATCATCTCATCGAGTTGATTCAATACGAGCCTTCGACCGCCACAACGCACCCTGAGCCGATACTCATCACCCCTGCTTGGATCATGAAGTATTACGTGCTGGATCTGTCGCCGGGAAATTCATTGATCCGGCATCTGGTCGCACAGGGTTACACGGTCTTCTGCATCTCCTGGCGCAATGTGGATTCGAAGGACCGGGACCTGTCGCTGGACGATTACTTGCACATGGGCTTCATGGCTGCGCTGGACGCCGTCTGCCGCATCGTGCCAGGCCGCCGGGTGCATGGCGTGGGCTACTGTCTGGGCGGTACCCTGCTGTGCATCGCCGCCGCCGCAATGGCGGGAAAAAAGGACGACCGCCTGGCCACCCTCACACTTCTGGCGGCGCAAACCGACTTCACCGAACCGGGCGGACTGGGTCTGTACATTGATGCCAGCGAGGTGTATTTGCTGGAAAGTCTGATGTGGGCGCAGGGCTACCTTTCAGCCGGTCAGATGTCCGCCGCGTTCCAGTCGCTGCGGCCCGTCAGCGATACGGCCGCGCGCGCCGTGCGCAGGTATCTGTTGGGCGAGCATACGGCGCCCAATGACCTGATGGCATGGAATGCGGACTCCACCCGCATGCCTTACCGCATGCATGCCGAGTATCTGCGAAAGCTCTTCCTGAACAACGAGTTGGCGGGCGGCCGCTACCAGGTCGACGGCCGCATAATCGCTTTGCGCAACATCCGCGTGCCCATCTATGCCCTGGGCGCCGAAAACGACCGGATCGCGCCATGGCAGTCCATCTACAAGATCCACTACCAGACCGACGCCGACATCCGCTTCGTCCTTGCCAGCGGCGGCCACAATGCAGGTGTCGTCAGCGAGCCCGGGCATCCGGGGCGCTGGCACCGTGTGAGGGAGGGCGCAATGGACAGCCTGCGCGTCGGTCCGGACGAATGGGCGGCCGGTAGCAGCCTGCACGCCGGGTCCTGGTGGCCCGATTGGCATGCCTGGCTCGATGCCCAGTCCGGTCCCGCGCAGCCGGATCTGCCCCCCCTGGGTGAGCCTGGAACCAACCGCGCCGCCTTGACGCAAGCCCCCGGCCGCTTCGTACTCCAGGATTGAACAGCTGGATCGCCGAAACGGCGCACAATCCGGGTCGTCACGGCGCCGCGGCGCAAGCCTCCTTCTCCTGCGCGCACATGAAGACAGGCATTTTGATGAAAAGAATGCCTTTCAGCGCGAGCCCCCGCGCCAGCCCAACGTCCGACAGGATGAAGCCCGCAATCGGCTCGATGACCGGATTGCGTCCAGCCATGGCGGCCTCGTCCAGGACCTGGATGGTTCCGCTCGCGCCCTCCACCCATCCGGGAGCCGCCTCGAACCCTCGCAGCGCCTCGTAGGCGGAGAAAAACAGGATCAACGCCTTTCCGTCCAGCCCAAGCACCGAAGCCGGGGGGCTGGCAACGGCGTTGTAGTAGCTACGCGTTCCCACCGCATCGATCAGTACACCTCGACCATAGGCCGTTCCCAGGATGCCGCCATCCGCATGCAGCGCAGGCACGACCAGCACACCAAAGGAACGCGCAATCAGCGCCTGGGCTTTGGGCGATTGGAGATAGAGTCGCGATAACGCGGCTTCCGCCTCCAGGTCCGCCCGCTTGAGTATGGCGGGGGAAACGGGCGACAGCGTATCCGCCGGCTGTCCGAAGGCGATTTCAACCGGAACGATAGTCAAAAAGAGCCGGAACCATATGGCAAAAATGCGGGTTTTCATGACTCCTCCAGGGGTGCGGGGCTTACAGGCTCGCGGTTCCACGGCTTATTACGACGCCGGCCGCCATTTCAAGGAATCAAGACTGCCGTTGCTTGGATGCGGCCCATTCGAACGTCATCCAACGCGGCGTTTGCCGCTTCAAGAGGATATAGGCGCACGTCGCACTGCACGTCGGACGCGACGGCAACGTCGAGGAACTCCCGACCATCGGCACGGGTCAGGTTGGCCACGGATACAAGCTGGCGTTCCCCCCATAGCAGTCGGTATGGAAAAGACGGAATGTCCGACATGTGGATTCCGCCGCACACCACACAACCTCCCTTGCGTACCGCTTTCAGCGCGACAGGGACGAGATCACCCTCTGGCGCGAAGATGATGGCGGCATCCAGTTGCTCGGGCGGGACACTCAAGCTGTCTCCCGCCCATACGGCACCGAGCGCTCGGGCCTGCTGTTGGGCAGGCACATCCCCTGCCCGTGTGAAGGCGTAGACGTGCCGGCCCTGCCAAGCACAGATTTTTCCCACTAGCCGGCCCGCAGACCCAAATCCATAAACGCCAAGCCGCTGCGCTGGACCAGCCGCCCGCAGCGCACGCCAGCCGATCAACCCCGCGCACATCCATGGCGCCATGGAGGCCGCGCTTCGATCCTGTGGCGCCGGGAATAGGTATCGTGCGTCTGCGATCAAGTGCGACGCGAAGCCCCCAGGCCGCGTGTAGCCGGTGAACTCCGCAAAATCGCAGAGGTTTTCTTTCCCTGACCTGCAATAGCTGCACTGACCGCAGGCCTTTCCCAACCACGCCGCGCCGACGCGCATCCCCACCATCCCTTGGTCGACACCAGAGCCCGCCTGCTCGATCACGCCTATCACCTCGTGCCCGGGCGTGACCGGATAGCGCAGATCCGGCAGCTCGCCATCCACCACGTGCAGATCCGTACGGCAGACGGCGCACGCCTCGACCCTCAGCCGAACCTCGCCACTGCCTGGATCGGGTGTGGTGCGATGCTCCAATGTCAGGGGCTGACCAGCAGCCAGTTGCGACATGCTTTTCATGGACGACATCTGTTTTGCGCTCCTGACCGCTTGCTGTTGACCGAAGCCCAGTTCAAGCTGGCACGACGGCAACCTTCAAGACGTTGTCCCGCTGATTTGCAAAAAGATCGTATGCATCTGCAATCCGATCCAGAGAGAAACGGTGCGTGACCATTTTCGCGAGGTCCAGGCGTCCGGACTCCAGCACGCTCATGAGGCGGCGCATTCGCTCCTTTCCACCGGGACAGAGCGCGGTATTGATCTTGTGGTCGCCTAAACCAGCCGCGAACGCGGAAACAGGAATTTTCAAGTCGCTGGAGTAAACGCCCAGGCTGGACAACGTGCCCCCCGGCTTCAATACGCGCAATGCAGATTCAAAAGTGTTTTGCTGCCCCAACGCTTCAATCGCGGAATCCACCCCTCTTCCGCCTGTCAGCCGCAGAATTTCCTCGACGGCGTCGCATTCATGGAAGTTCAGGACGACGTCCGCGCCCCACGAGCGGGAAATCTCCAGGCGTTGCGCATTGCCGTCAACGCCGATGACCGTGGTCGCCCCCAGCAGCCGGGCGCCTGCCGCCGCGCAAAGCCCAATCGGGCCCTGCGCGAATACGGCCACCGTGTCGCCAATGCGGATATTGGCATTCTCTGCCCCTTTGAATCCGGTCGACATTATGTCCGGACACATCAGCACCTGCTCGTCGCTCAAGCTGTCCGGTACCGGCGCCAGATTGGCCTGCGCATCGGGAACCAGCAGGTATTCGGCCTGGGCGCCATCGATCATGTTGCCGAAACGCCATCCCGCGGTGGCGCGGTACCCATGGCATCCGCACAGGCCGCTGGCCATCAGATAGCTGCCATCCTGGGAAGGGGCGCCGTCCTGAGCAGCGTAGGAATTGAAGTTCGGACAGATGGCTCCGGCGATCACGCGCTGACCCTCGGCGTAGCCCGTGACGGCGCTTCCCAGCTTTTCGATGACGCCTACCGGTTCGTGTCCGATGGTCAGGCCTGGCTTTACGGGATACTCGCCCTTGACGATATGGATATCGGTGCCGCAAATGGTCGTGGTTGTTATTTTCAATAGCGCGTCATTCGGGCCGACGTCCGGAATGCGCTTTTCCCGTATTTCAATGCGCCCTTGCCCGGCGAACACGGCTGCTTTCATCATGGAGGTCATGGCTTATCTCCTGCGCTAAAATGCGCCAATCGTCAGTGCGAAAACAAGACCGGCACCGTCATCGCAGCCAGTAGCGAACGCGTGGCGCCGCCCATCACCCATTGGCGCATGCGGCTGTGTCCGTATGCGCCCATGACGATCAGATCCGCGTCGAAATCCGCGGCCGCACTCAAGATGGCATTGCCCACGTCGATATCCCTCGTGCTGCGCGATACGTGTTCAAGTTGAGGAAAGCCGTGGCAGGCGCAATATGCCGCCAAGTCCTCGAACGGCACCTCGGTGTTCCCGCTCTCCCTCTCCCCCTCCCCATCCGTCGTCAGAATGGCCAGGGCATTCGCATTGCGCAAAAGCGGCGCGGCGTCGGCGATCGCACGTGCGGCCTCCCGTCCACGATTCCAGCAGTACAGCACACGGGCACCCGCACCATTGAACTTGCCTGCCGACGGCAAAACGATCACAGGCCGCCCCGCAGACATCAAGACTTGCTCCACGAAGTCATTGCCGACAGCGGCTTGCACGTCTTCCGGATTCTGTTGACTGATGATCAGGACATCGGAACAGCGGGCATGGCTGACGACACATTCCGCCGGCTCACCTTCCCCCTGCCGCCATGAGGCCGCTACGGCACTTTCGCGCGTGGCCTGACTGAACGCCAGCTCCACGGCAGTGCGCCCCTTCTCGTTGATCTGCCGGGCCACATCCATTGCCCGGACCCAAAGTCCTGCTTCGTCGTAAAAATAGCCGGGCGAGACGTAACTGGCGAATATTCCAGTCAGATGCGCGTCATTGGCGCGGGCAAGCTGCAGGGAGAATTCGACGCGCCGAGCACAATCGAACCCGCGGTCGAGATGAACGGCAATTCGGCAGTACATGATTACCTCTATGGAAAGCGAAGGGACTTGCTGGACGTGGTCCGCTTCATTCGATCTGCAGCGTTCTGTTCTTGCTTCCAGCGATCTTTGGCAAGGTCAGGATGAGGACGCCGTTCTCGCAGACAGCCTTGGCGGCCGCCTGATCGATGGCACTGGCCAGCGACACGGATCGTTGAACCTGCCCCCAGAAGCGCTCCTGGCGGATGACCTTCCCGGCCTCTTTCGTTTCGCTGCGCCTTTCCTTGTTGGCTGAGATCATGACGTTGTTGCCATCGATCTCTACGGATATGTCCTTCTTGTCTATCCCCGGAACATCAGCCTTCAGGACGTATGCGTCTCCTGCCTCGGTGACGTCGATGTCCATACGAGGCGTTTGTTCTTCCGGGTTCTGCCGGATCGGCCGCAGGAACGCCTGAAATACGTCGGCGAATGGATCACTGGTGAATGGGCTGTATTGCGTCAAGCGCGACATGGCTAGCTCCTTTTCATGCTGATGAAAGGCAGGTGACCTCACCCGCCTTTCCATGCTGCTCCTGCCTGAGGCGCCCAAATTGACCTTTGTCATGCAGAAATTAGGGACAAGAGTTCGGCCTTTGCCGTAAGCCGCTCTGGCGGCGGCGAAGGACCGCTCGATTGACCAATATCAACGACCTTAGGCTTGGCAGGCTCAACATGAAAACGTCGAACTCGACTAACGACTTGCACCTAGACGACCTGGAGAGCGACATGCGCGCGCGGAACCTTATGACCCCAGCCCCCTACTGCGTCACGGCAAGAACACCGGTCTCCCAGATCATGCGTGCGATGCTGGACAAGAACATCAGCGCGGTGATGGTGATGGGCGACGATGGAAAATTGATTGGGCTCGTCAGCGAGGGAGATCTGGTCAGGCGCCAGGACAGCACGCATCAAAAGAAGATGGACCATTGGCTGGCGCTGCTCGCCGAGGGCGAGGCCTTGAACCTGGAGTTCCTGCACAGCCTTCAACTGGGTGAGCAGACAGCCGCATCCGTCATGAGCAGTCCCGTCATTACGGTGGAAGAAGACACGGAACTGGCGCAGATCGCCGACCTTATCCTCAAACGCGGTATCAAGCGCGTCCCGGTGACCCGCGGCGGCGAATTGGTCGGCGTGGTAAGCCGCCGAGACATTTTGCGCGCGCTGCTGGACCAGGAAGGCTGAGCATCCAAGGAGAGGCATCATGGAGCGCATAGGTATCTTTTATTATTCGCGCACGGGCACCGCCCGCGTCACCGCCGAGCGCCTTTCATCCCTGAGCAACTGGCCTGCATACGAAATTCGCGATGCAGTCCCAAGGTTTGGACTGAGCGGTGATTGGCGCTGCATTGTGGACAGCTTGCTCAAGCGCTGCCCGGATGTGCGATATGACGGTCCGCCCGTCGATGGCTTCGACCATATCATCCTGATCGCGCCGGTCTGGCTTCGATCCTTGGCCGCGCCCATGCGCGCCTTCCTGAAAATGCAGGGACGCCTGATCAAGGCCTACTCTGTCATCTGTGTCATGTCTGGCATCGGCGGCTTTCGCGCGGTGGACGATATTGCCACCCTGGTCGGGTCCAAGCCGCGCTCGATCCTGCTTCTGAAACAATATGACGTGCTGGCCGAGGAATGTGATGCGTCCCTTTGCCGCTTCCGCGATCAGATGCGCGCGGCAGCGCCTGCCGGATGGGATGATCCGGTACTGCCTGCCGTCGATTGAACAGCCCTTATCGATTCGCTAGTACTTTCAGATTAGCTCGCTCTCACCAGTGCGCCGCATGCAGATGTGTGCTGCAATGATTTTGCCACCTGTACCGGGGATGGCAACTCGCACGCTCCCGCAATGAAGCAATCGCTTAACGCGCCGCCGCTGCTGGACATCATCCAGTCTGCCACCGAGCCGATCATCACGATAGACGAGCGCCTGCGCATTGTGATGTTCAATCCGGCGGCCGAACGTGTATTTCTTTGCCGCGCGGACGAGGCCATCGGCGCTAACCTCGACATCCTCATTCCCGCCCGATTTCGCGCCGCCCATTCCAGGCATGTCGACCGGTTCAAGCAGACCGGGATTTCCGAACGCCAGATGGGTTTGGGCGCGCCGCTCTGGGGCCTGCGCGCCAACGGCGAAGAATTTCCCATGGAAGCCTCCATTTCTCAGACGCACTCGGAGGCTGGCGTGTACCTGTCCATCTTCCTGCGGGACATCACCGAGCGGCAGCGGGTCGATCAGGCGCTGCGCGCCTCCCGTGACGAACTTACTCGTCTTTCTAACGCATTGCTGCATGTCCGAGAGCAAGAGAAAAAGCATATCGCCCGCGAATTGCACGATGATTTGGGCCAGACCCTGACTGCGCTGACCATGGAACTGTCTCAGATGGAAGCCGGCTTCGCGGCCGACGACAACGCCATGCGCGCTCACGTCCGTGCCATGCGGCGGCTGATGAAGAAGACATTCGCGTCATTGCGGCGCATCGCATCCGACCTGCGGCCCGTCATGCTGGACGACCTTGGACTCGCCGCCGCGGTCGAATGGCTGGTGGCGGACTTCGTTTCCCGTTACGGCATCGATGTGGAGGCGCAAATCGACATCGGACCGGAGGAACCTGGTAAACCGGTCGCAACAACGCTGTTTCGCGTCGTCCAGGAAGCGCTTACCAACATTGCCAAGCATGCGCAGGCTAGCAAAGTTCAGGTACGACTCTGCTTCACCGGATCGATGTGTGAATTGACCGTTCAGGATAACGGCGTAGGCACTGCGCCTGAAACCCTGGCCAAGAAACTGCCCTTGTCGCTGGGCCTGCAAGGGATACGGGAACGCGTCCGCCTGCTGAATGGCGAGGTAACCATACATACGCAAAAAAGAGCCGGCTTCCGTCTGCATGCGCGCGTGCCTGCCCACCCGCCGGAATCCGGATGGGAGGCAGCATGATCGCTGTCATGCTGGCCGATGACCACACGCTCCTGCGCGCGGGCCTGCGGCGCCTGCTGGAACATGCAGGCGGCATCTCGGTGGAAGGCGAGGCCGGCAACGGTCTGGAAGCGTTAAAGCTCCTCGGCCAGCGCCCGTGGGACCTGCTGGTGCTGGACATGTCCATGCCTGGCCGCGACGGCGTGGATCTGATCCGCCAGATCCGGCACGAATACCCGAGAACTCCGATACTGGTGCTGACCATGCATGGAGAGCAGCAATATGCCGTACGCGCGATCAAGGCGGGGGCTGCGGGATATCTGACCAAGGACAGCGCCGCCGAGGAACTGGTAGTCGCGGTTCGCAAGGTCGCCGCTGGAGGCAGGTACCTGAGCCAGTCCTTGGCGGAAAGCATCGCTTTCGAACGGCAAGCCGATACCGACACCCTTCCCCATCTTCTGCTGTCCGATCGAGAATTGTCCGTATTCCGTTACCTTGCCGCCGGCCTGAGCAACTCGGACATCGCCCGGCTGCTTTTTCTGAGCGTCAAAACCGTCAGCACCTACAAGTGCCGCATCCTGGTCAAAATGCAGTTGCGCAACCAGACCGATCTGGCGCGTTATGCAATCCGGCACCGATTGATTGACGACAAGGATACGCCGGAAATTTGACCAGCCGCCGCACAAGCCGGCGTTCCAACCGAGGTAGGAAATTTCCTACAGCGGTAGGTAAAACCCACGCCAATCTGACGAGATACGCTGATAGCGAGCCGCCGCCCGGCCAAGCATACTGGGGCCGCATATCCGCTTGGGCCTACACCGCCAGGCCCATGCAGATCCGGCAGTCAGACCCAGTGAGGTGCGCCATGGAAACCCTCTCGTCGTCTACCGCAGCCCAACTGCCGTTACGCGCAGAGGCGATGGGCGAATGCGAAGCCTGTGCTCTCGACCGCATCTGCCACGCTCGCGTTGACGCCGAACCGGTCCAGGCGGGCGTACCCCGTACCCGGCGACTGGTCCGGCAGGGCGACACCATTTATCGCGCAGGCGACGCTTTGCATAACCTGTATCTGTTGCGATCCGGCTCGGTGAAGATCCGAGCCACTAATCCTGCCGGCCTCGAACAGATCACCGCCTTTCCCGTTGCTGGTGCCGTACTCGGGCTAGATGCGATTGAGACTGGCACTCACACCAGCGATGCGATCGCCCTCGAGGATTCCCTGGTATGCATCCTGCCCTTCTGCGACCTGATGAGGAACTGCCGCCAGGACTTCATTGCCGCCCAGCAGTTCAACCGTCTGATCTCCCACGACATCAATGAGAGCCGTGACTTGCTCATGGCCCTGGGATGCATGACCACCGAGGAACGGGTCGCGCACTTTCTGATAGGGATCTCCGAGAGAATGACGGCCAACGGATACTCTCCCCGTGAATTCATCCTTAAGATGACACGCCAGGATATTGCCAATCATCTGGGCATGAAGGTAGAGACCGTGTGTCGCGTTTTCGCCCGGCTGCAAGCTGCAGCCCTGGTCCGCGTGCACAGAAGGCAACTGCAAATCCGCAACATCGACGCGCTCCGCAAAATCAGCTGCGGCTGAATGCGCACTCAGCCGCGCCGTATTCCGCTTGACCAGCGTTCAGCCGACGGCCAATTTGTCCTGCACGTCGACAACCCCTGGAACAGCCCAGGCAGCTCGCTCCACGGCGCCACGTTCAATCCAGCTATCCACCCGCCCGCTCAACACGACCTTATGATCCTGCACGCTGACCTCCACACGCTTTGCTTCGACCAGCGCGCTACGCAGCAGCGCTTCTTCGATCTTGCGCTTGATGTCGCTCGCATGCACAACAGGAACCACTTCGATCAAGTTTGATATGCCGGTCACCCCTGAGAGTTTGTGGACTGCGATCTCGGCAGCCTGCCGTTGAAAAAACCACTCAACCGTACCATTCAATGTCACCCACCCCTTGTTCACGGTCACCTGCACCTTGCGGTCAGGGATCGTCGAATCCCAGGCAATAATATTGAGCGCCCGCGCGGCAATCTGATCGTCCGCGAGTTGTTTGTCAGCGGCCCTCCGCACCTCTATCTCCTGCGCGATTCCTCGAACTCCCCTGACCCGCTGAACCACGTCTTCGGCGGCCAGCTTCTGCGCAAATGTGCTGACATGTCCCGTCAATGTCACCACGCCGCCTTCCGCCACCACACCTATATGCTCATCTTCGACACTGGGCTCGAACGCCAGCGCTTTCAGCACTCTATCCCGAAGTTCCGTATCGCTCATGATGATCTCCTGAGTTTCCGATTTCCCGTGTTTTGGGTTAGGCCTCTGGGCATATTGAGCGCTGTTTGCGAAATCCTGTTGACTTATGTCATCCGGATTTTGGGGTCGAATTTGCGTCAGCCGCCATCGTCAGCACGAGCCGTCTTCCTGCGAAAATCATGACAACAATCAATGTTTCGCCCGCAAGCCCGCCGATACTGGGCGTCAGCCCCCCACACTTCGCGGAGTTGCACCATGTATCAGAAAATTCTCGTTCCTATAGACGGAAGCCCGACGTCCGAGTCGGGCTTGAGGGAAGCGATCCGGATCGCTCAGACCACGCACGGCCGCCTGCGCCTGATTCATGTCGTCGATGAACTCTCGTTCGCTTTTACGGCGGATGCCTACAGCTATCACGCGGGTCAACTGCTGGACCTGGTCAGAAAGAACGGGGCGGAGGTGCTCGAACACGCCTTGGGGCAAGTCAAGGCGGCGGGAGTCGAAGCAGACACCGTGCTCCACGAAAATCTCGACAGGACCGTCAAACAGCGGGTGCTGGACGAATCCCTGTCATGGAAGGCCGACCTGATCGTTATCGGCACGCATGGACGCCGAGGGCCGAGCAGACTGGTGCTGGGAAGCAGCGCCGAGGGCATTATGCGGGGCGCTACCGTGCCTGTGCTGCTCGTGCGGGCTCCTGAGGGCAACGCATAAGCAGCCAGAGCGCGCGGACATGACACTCCAAGCGTCCCGCCCGCGCGTGCCCTCACGCTGCCCGGACCAGCAAAACGGGAACAGGAGACATTCTTGTAACGCCTTCAGCGCTACTGCCGAGCATCGCGCGTTGGATACCCCGCCGCCCATGTGTACCCATCACGATCAAGTCCGCCGGCCATTCTTGCGCCGCTTCAATAATCCGCTCTTGCACCGAAAGTCCCAGATCGTCAGCAAGGATCGTTTCAACCGGCACCTCCGCCGATGCCGCGCGCACACGCGCTTGGTTCAGAATCTCCTGGCCGCCCCGTCGCAGTGTCTCGATGAGTTCTCCCATGTAGTAGCCCGCATAGGGATTGGCAGTGAGTGAGATTGATAGATCATCCAGCACATGAATAATGCGTAGCGTTGCATTGGATGCCTTTGCGATCTTTATCGCTTCATCTAATGCGCGATTCGAAGCGTGACTGCTGTCAACGGAGACAATTATGTGTGAATACATGGCTTCTCCCGTACCGTGGAAGCCGATCAACACGCTGAACGGCGGTGGAAGGTCAGCATAGATCTATCGAGGACTTGGAATTTGATAATCGTCAACGTGTCCGGATGGGCGCGCAATGCCTACTGAGCTTCTTTCAATAGCGCCCTGGCTTCCTCCCGACGGCCCTCATCGGCCACTTCTCGGCCGGGACGCGGCGGGGCTTTGAGTGCCTTTTCCAGGTAGGGAATCGCCTCGGATTTCCGGTTGCGATACACGAGGTAGTGTGAAACGACGGATTTGGTAGGGCGGCAAGTTGGATGGGGCGTCCGCTTTGGGTCGAAATCGGCCAGTCGTCGACGACTGGTCGCGGCCAGGAGCGGTCCTTGATCGCACCGCTTTACATACCGAGTTCCTAAGGTCTGTCCGTTCACTTAGCGATACATCGCTTGGAGGGAGGTGTTCGACACGCACAATCACCGCGCATGCTGCGCCGGTAAGTCTACCGACGTCCGTGCGAATGACTCGGCATATTTTGCCGTCTGCGGGATTTTCCATGCCTGTGCTCCTGGGCGTCGAAAGCACGGATTCGTACCACCACCGCTGAATGTCCAGCAAGCCGCCGGCTCGCGAGCCTAGGCTGCACTTCAAACCAAGTGCCTTCAATTTAATGGTTCGAGGTCCGGCAGTCGGCATTCAATCGCGAGGAGTGCTGTCCCGTCCGGCAACCGGTAATTGTTATCACCGAGCCATGTGACGGGCTCGCCGTCCCGCAAGCAACAGTAGTAATTAGCCCAGGCCCCGTCGTGGTTTGGAGCAGCCCTGTAGCGACGTTGGATGATGTACGTAATCCCGTTGGCGTCCACCGCTACTATCTCAGTGGCGCGTTTGGTATGGTCTAGTGTCATGACGCGGCCTCTATCTGAGGGGTAGTGCTCACCTCGTGCGGTAAGAGCCTCTCCGCCCGTTGTGCTGACGTGGACGATCCCCGGCGCATGCCCGACGCACAAGCGAAGACGTCCAGAGCCGACTGCACTGGGTACACTTCAAGGTACGCACTTAACCGGCGTAGTGATAGTTGTCCGGCGTCCAAGGGTCATCAATCAGGGGGGTTGCTGCCTTGGGCACGACGGATTGAGCGTTGTGGTTTGACTGTAGCGCCGGAAGTGCGGCGCCCTTCGGTGAAAGATGTTTCTCGGCTATCTGATGCAGACTTGTGACGAGCTGATTGATAAAGGGGAAGGGCATTTAGGTTCCATGGTGTCTGCGGCAGACGAAGCCCGGCAGTATTCATAGCGATTCAATCCTGGGCATGTGCCACAGGTTGTTGTGGCCGACGCCGCCCCTTCAGAGTACGCTCGCCACCCCTGATAACCTAAGCCTGAATTGAAACAAACCAATCCCCCGTGAATCGCGAGCTTCACTCTTTCTTTGAGCGCGCGCATGCGAAAACGCACTCGAGTAGAGTGCTAAGGTACGCGGGCTTCGCGAGCCTGTCATCAACGCCATGAGATTCCGCTCCGAGGTCCGAGGTCGCGATCTCGCTGGATCCCGATTGGCTGAAGTGGCGCCGCGCACGCATCGAGGCCCCGGGGGAAGGATTTCAGAGGAAGTCATCGGAATCTGCGCGGAATTGCGCGGTAGTTGGCTTGAAAATCAGGTCGGTGGGGACGGCTCAACCTAACCGGTGGGACGATCCAATTTGTGTGTCATTGTGAAACGCTCATATCTTTGTGACCGCCAATCACCCATAGTGGGTGCAGGGATACTTTTCCCTGGAAAATCTAGGACATACATTGAAGATTGAAACTGGTATTGTGAAGTGGTTCAACAACGACAAGGGCTTCGGCTTTATCATGCCGGAGCTCGGCGGTAAGGACCTCTTCGCGCACTACTCTGAGATTCAGGGTAGCGGGCACAAATCTCTCGAAGAGAACCAGCGCGTGACGTTCGTCGCCGGCCAAGGGCAAAAAGGTCCTCAGGCGACAATGATCAAACCGATTTAAGAAACTGGCTGGCTTGTCTGAAGGCAAGCCGTCTGGCACCTAGCAAGTGGGGCCGAATCCTTTGAAACAGGGGATTCGGCCCTTTGGCTTTGGACGACAGCATAGCTACCTGAACTGTCCAGATTAAACAGTCGATGCCTATGGCGACACCCTGCTGTGTTATGTCTCATTGCTAGCCATAAAAACTTCTCCAGACGGCGACTCCTGGACCTTCCTGAGGACGTTGCATTACGTGCAACTGGCCGCGCTTCGCCATACCTCCCGTGCCGAAATCAGACACCTTATCCGGAACGATTTACCGGGTGTTTTCTACTTATATCGTCTTGTTGGCGATTTCGATAAAGTGTCGTTTCCATGACCAGTACTTTTCGTGCGGGCGTCGGAAAGCTCGCTCTGACAGGTGAGGCGCTCAATGACCACAAGACGAGAGTTTCTAGGCTCCAGTGCACTTGTAGCGCTCACTGGCACGACGCTTGGTCCGGGCCGGGTACGGGCACAGGCAAGCGCGGATCGCCCTGGGTTCTTCGGGGCGAAGGACATCGCGGAGGCTGGGTTCATTTACGGCCTGCCTATCGTGATGAACTACGCCGTCATGCATGAGTACGCGGTGGATCGCGGCTCGGGGCAATTCAAGGCGCCTTTCAACCACATCAAGAACGAACCCAACGTATTCACCTACAAAGACACGGCGATTGTCACGCCCAATAGCGACACGCCGTATTCCTTCGTGTGGATGGACTTGCGGGCAGAGCCGGTAGTGCTTTCAGTGCCGGCGATCGACCCGAAGCGCTATTACTCGGTCATGCTCTGCGACGGCAACACCTACAATTACGGCTACATCGGCACTCGCACCACCGGAAACGAGGCTGGCGACTACATGGTGGTCGGACCCGAATGGAAAGGTGCCGTCCCGGCGGGCATCAAGCGGGTGTTTCGGTCCAGCACACAGTTTTCGCTCGCCGGCTACCGCACCCAACTTTTTGGTCCAGACGATCTCGACAGCGTGAAGGCGGTCCAAGCTGGTTACCAGGTGCGAATGCTCTCGGCGTACCTGAATCAGGCGCCGCCACCGGCTGCAACAGCCATCAGCTTTCCCATGATCAACAAAGAGTTGGCGAAGACCAACTTCTTCGAGTTTCTGGACTTTGCATTGCAGTTCGCGCCTCCACAAGCCAACGAGCTACCAGTCCGCGCGGAACTCGCGCGCATCGGCGTGGGGGCAGGCAAGACTTTCAACTTCAGAGATTTGCCGCTGGACCAAAAACTGGAGATCGGCCTTGGCATGAAAGAAGGCCAGCGCAAAGTGGACGAAGCCGTCGCCAGCACCGGAAAGGCGATCAATGGCTGGCGGCTAAGCGGACTGCCCGGTAACAGCGAACACTACAACGGCGACTGGCTCAAGCGCGCCGTCGCGGCTCAGGCAGGCATATATGGAAATGACCCGGACGAGGCGACTTACCCGTTCACCCGCGTAGACGCAAATGGTCAGACGCTGGACTGCAGCAAGCACAATTACACCCTCACGTTTCCGGCCGGCGCGTTGCCGCCGGTTAATTCGTTCTGGTCGCTGACTATGTACCACGGCAAGTCGCAGCTACTGGTCAGGAACCCGATCGACCGCTACCTAATCAACTCGCCCATGCTGCCCGCGATGAAGGTTAACGCGGACGGGTCATTGACACTCTACATCCAGCACAAGACGCCGGGCGGCGACAGGCAAGCCAACTGGCTCCCCGCTCCCGATGGGCCGGTCTACCTCGTAATGCGGCTGTACTGGCCGAAGATCACACCGCCCTCGGTCCTGCCAGCCGGGGAAGGGACGTGGCAGCCGCCAGGGGTGGAACGTGTCGTATAGGTTCTGGAGAAGAAAGGCCAAGTTCGGTGAACCAAATCTCAAGTTGGATGAACTTCGACATCAAGGGCGGCGACGGGCAGGAGAAGGTGTCACGAGAAGGTGTCAGACACCGGGCAGAGTTTGTAGAACGAAGTGAGGTGTCCGACGCCAAGCAACTGCCAGCGTTACGCGTCCCGCGTCACCCGCAAAATCTCCTCCGGCGACGTCTGCCCCGCATCCACCCACCGCTGTCCGTCCTCGCGCATGCTGCGCATCCCCGACGCAGCCGCGGCGCGGCGCAGTTCGCGTTCGTCGCGACCTTCGTGGATCAAACGGCGGGCTTCGTCGTCCACCGTGAACAGCTCATGGACACCCGAACGGCCGCTGTAGCCGGTATGGTTGCAGGCCTCGCAGCCGACGGGGTGGAACACCTGCACGCCGTCCAGCGTCGACGGCGCCTTGCAAGCGGGACATAGCTTGCGCACCAGGCGTTGCGCCAGCACGCCCAGCAACGACGACGCCAGCAGAAACGGTTCTACGCCCATGTCCGTCAGGCGGGTGACCGCCGAGACGGAGTCGTTGGTGTGCAGCGTGGCGAGCACCAGGTGGCCCGTCAGCGACGCCTGCACCGCGATCTGCGCGGTTTCCAGGTCGCGGATTTCGCCGATCATGATGACGTCCGGGTCCTGGCGCAGGATGGCGCGTAGGGCCAGCGCGAAGCTCATGTCGATCTTGGCGTTGACCTGCGTCTGGCTGATGCCGGCCAGGTCGTATTCGATGGGGTCTTCCACCGTCAGGATGTTGCTGGTGGAAGCGTCCAGGCGGCTCAGCGCCGCGTACAGCGTGGTGGTCTTGCCGCTGCCGGTCGGGCCGGTCACCAGCACGATGCCGTGCGGCTGGCGGATCAGGCGGTCCAGCTGTGACAGCACACCGGGGCTCATGCCCAGCTTTTCCAGTTGCAGGCGTCCCGCTTCCTTGTCCAGCAGACGCAGCACGGCGCGTTCGCCATGGCCGGTCGGCAGCGTGGACACGCGCACGTCGATCGGCCGGCCGCCCACGCGCAGCGCTATTCGGCCGTCCTGCGGCAGGCGTTTTTCGGCGATGTCCAGGTGCGCCATGATCTTGATGCGCGAAATCAGCGCGGCGTGCAGCGCCTTGCGCGGCGACACCACGTCGCGCAGCGTGCCGTCCACGCGATAGCGCACCACCGAATGCGTTTCGAAGGGTTCGATGTGGATGTCGCTGGCGCCGTCGCGCGCGGCCTGCGCGAACAGCGCGTTGATCATGCGGATCACGGGCGCGTCGTCCTGCGCTTCGAGCAGGTCTGCCACTTCGGGCATGTCCTGCATCAGGCGATCGAGGTCGATCTCGTTCTCCGCCACGCCCATGACCGACGCCGCGTCTTCCGAGTGGCTGTAGGCCGCGGTCAGCAACGTCTCCAGCGCTTCGTCGTCGATCTGCGTGAGGCCGATATCGCCGTGGCAGCGCCGGATTTCGCGCACGGCCCATTCGGGCGTGCGCGGACTGACCGTCAGTTGCGCCTGCCCACCGCGCAGCGAGAGCACCGCGCGCTGAGCGCGGGCCCAGGCGTAGGGCAAGGGGTGCGCGCTCATAGCAGCTTCTCGGGGTCCACCGCCACCGTCATCATGACCGGCCGCGGCGCGCGGATGGGCTGCTGCGCGGGCGCGGGCGGCGCGCCGGGATACTGGCGCACCGCAAAGGTCTCCACCGTGGTGGGCGGCGGGCGGCGCAGCGTTTGCGCCTGCTGTTCAGGACGAAGATCGTAGGCGTTGTTCGACACCGACGGCGCGGAACCCGGCAGCGGCAGGATCGGCGCCTGCATGTCCGGCAGCGCCCAATGATCGCGCGGCTGCACGGCGCCCTGCGCGCGGCGCATGTAGTCGTAGCGGTCCATCGTGACGCTGGCGCTGCGGTTGGCGTCGCGCACCACGTAAGGACGCAGGAACACCATCAGGTTGGTCTTGGTGCGCTTGCGCGTGTCGTAGCGGAACAGCGAACCGATCACGGGCAGCGAGCCCAGGCCCGGCACGCTGTTGGACGTCAGCGTCACGTTGTCTTCCAGCAGGCCGCCCAGCACGATGATCTGGCCGTCGTCGATCAGCACGCTGGTGTCGATGGCGCGTTTGTTGGTAACGATGCCGGTCGTGGGCGTCGAGCGGCTTTCGTCGATGCTGCTGACTTCCTGGTAGATGTCGAGCTTGACCGCGCCGCCTTCGGAGATCTGCGGGCGGATGTTGAGCTTGAGGCCCACGTCCTCGCGTTCGATCGTCTGGAACGGGTTCGAGCTGCCGTTGCTGCCCGAGGTCACGTACTGCCCCGTCACGAACGGCACCGTCTTGCCCACCAGGATGCTGGCCGACTGGTTGTCCAGCGTCAGCAGGTTGGGCGTGGACAGGATGTTGGCTTCGCCGGTGTTCTGCATGGCGCGCGCCAGCACGCCCAGGTTGATGACTTCGTTGCCCAGCACATCCACTGTCCCCTTCACCACGCCCAGGCTCAGGCCGCGGCCGATCGCGTCAATGGACGTCGGGCCGTTGCCGGTGATGCCGCTGCCGCCCAGATTCGTGCCGCCGATGAAGCTGGTGCCATTACCGTTGATGTTGCCGGCGCCCGTCATCCACTGGATGCCGAATTCCGCGGCCTTTTCCTCGCTGACTTCCACGATCAGGCTCTCCACCAGCACCTGCGCGCGGCGCTGGTCCAGCTGGTCGATCACTTCACGCAGGCTTCGGTACAGCGGCTCGGGCGCGGAGATGATGAGCGAGTTGGTGGCAGGGTCCGCCTGGATGGTGGCGCCGCCCGCGGAATACGACACGGCTTGCGACGAGTTGTCTTCGCGCGCGATGCGCTCCTGTTCGCCGGACAGGCCGCCACGGGACGAGCCCGACTGGCTGGACATGCCCAGCCCGGCCTGGTTGGACGTGCTGCTGGCGGTGTTCTGCGTGCGCGCGCCGCCCTGCGTGCCGCCGGTGCTGCTGCTGGCGCCGGGGGCCGCGCCGGGCGCGGAATTGGCCTGGCCCGTCAGCAGTCCGCCCAGCACCTCGGCGATGCGCGTGGCCTGCGCGTTGCGCATGTAGACCACGTGCAGGTTGCCCGCGCGGTTCTGCTGCGCATCCAGCTTCTGGATCAGCTCGCGCGCAAGACGTGTGCGGGCCGGGCTGCCCGAGCGCACCAGCACGCTGTTGCTGCGCGGATCCGCCACGATGGCAATGCGCTGCGTCGGATCGCTGCTCTGCGTGTCCAGCAACTGCGAAGCCAGGATGGCGATGTCGGTGGCGATGGCCGACTGCACCGGCACGACGTCGGTGTCCATCGAACTGGGCACGTCGATGCGCGCGATGACGGCGGCGATGCGTTCCAGGTTGTCGGCGTAGTCCGTCACGACCAGCGTGTTGTTGCCGGGGTACGCGTTGATCGGGTTGTTGGGCGGCACCATGGGGCGCAGCACCGGCACCAGGTTCGCGGCGTTCTCGTACTTCAGCGGAAACACGCGCGTCAGCATTTCGCCGCTGTTGCCGCCGCTTTTGGCAAAGGCTGACACGGGCACGGGCGCCCTGCCGCCCGCAGCAGTCGCGGCGCCCGCCGGCCGGGCACCGCCCACGCCCGGGCCACCCACGACGGCGCTGCCTTGCAGCTTGGCGTCGGCCTCCGGCACCACACGCGTCACGCCATCGACATCGACGATGGCAAAGCCCTGCAACCGCAGCGCGCCCGTCAGCATGGAGAGCGCCTGCGCGCTATCCACGGGCCGGTCCGAAACCAGCGTGAGCTTGCCCTTGACGCGAGGGTCCACCAGGAAGTTGCGCTGCGTGAACAGGGACAGCGCGCGCAACACTGCGGGGATGTCCGTGTCGACGAAGTTCAGGCTGACGCGGTTGTCCGCCTGTTGTGCATGAGCCGTGCTGGCGGCGGGTCCGAGTTGGCTTGCGGCAAGCAGGAAAGCGAGGCTGAATTGCGCGATGTGACGCATGACGAAATAGTTGCCCGAGACGTGAAATCGTTTGAGAAAACGTGAAAGCGCGTCGGAGTATACGGGGTGTGACTGCAACACTACGGTCATATTTCCAAGGCAAGGTAACGGGCTGGAAACCCTTTAAATTCGGGGCTCTTGGCGATTTCGGCAGGTGCTTCCGCTTTATTACAGTCATGCCTTCCTTTCGCTATGAAGCCACCGACGCGCTCGGCAAAATCGTGCGCGGCACGATCGACGCCGACTCCGAGCGCGGCGCCCGCAACCAGTTGCGCGGGCGTGGCCTGTTGCCCCTGTCGACCTCGCTGGCGGCGCGCGCCGAAGGCATGGGCGCGGCGCTGCGCACTCGCCTGTCGGACGCCGACCTTGCGTGGCTGACGCGACAGCTCGCCAGTCTGCTGGCCGCGCGGCTGCCGCTGGACGCGGCGCTCAGCGCCACGCTCGAACAGGCCGAAAAAAAGCACATCGCCGCCACGCTGGGTGGCGTGCGCGACGACGTGCGCGCCGGCCATCGCCTGTCGGCCGCATTGGCCTCGCGGCCGCGCGACTTTCCCGAGATCTACCGCGCGCTGATCGGCGCGGGCGAAGAATCGGGCGATCTCGCGCAGGTGATGGAAAAGCTGGCCGACTACATCGAGGAACGCAACACCCTGCGTAGCAAGGTCATGACGGCGTTCATCTACCCGGCGGTGGTGGCCAGCGTGTCGGTGGTCATCGTCATCTTCCTGCTGGGCTATGTGGTGCCGCAGGTGGTGTCGGCCTTCAGCCAGGCCAAGCAGGAACTGCCGCTGCTGACGCGCGTGATGCTGGGCCTGTCGGATTACGTGCGCGAATGGGGCGCGGTGACCGGCATCGCCATCGTCGCGGTCATCGCGTTGTGGCGCTACACGCTGCGCGCGCCGGTCGCGCGGCGGGCCTGGCATGCGCGCGTGCTGCGGCTGCCGCTGGCCGGTCGATTCGTGTTGGGGGTAAATGCCGCGCGCTTCGCGTCCACGCTTGCCATCCTGTCGGGCAGCGGCGTGGCCCTGCTGACCGCGCTGGAGGCGGCGCGCCGCACGCTCAGCAACGATGTGCTGCGCCTGGCGGTGGACGAAGCCGCTGCCCGGGTGCGCGAAGGTGCGGCGCTGTCGTCATCGCTCGGCGCGCAGAAGGTCTTTCCGTCGCTGCTGGTGCACCTGATCGCCAGCGGCGAAAAGACCGGTCGCCTTCCCGAGCTGTTGGACCGGGGCGCGCAGAACCTGTCGCGCGACCTGGAACGGCGCGCGATGGCGATGACGGCGCTGTTGGAGCCGGCGCTGATATTGCTGATGGGGGGATTTGTCCTGCTGATCGTGCTGGCGGTGATGATGCCGATCCTGGAGATGAACCAGTTGATCAGGTAGGGATGCGGGCCGCGGGAATACTGGCGGCAGGGGTACGGGCCAAATGCATGCGGGACCAATGGATAACGGCCCGATGGAGACGGGCCGCATCATGGCGCGGCCCGTGAAACATGAGGATCAGAGCGCCTCTTCGTCGCTCTCGCCGGTGCGGATGCGGATGGCCTGCTCCACCGGGGTCACGAATATCTTGCCGTCGCCGATCTTGCCGGTGCGCGCGGCCTTGACGACGGCTTCGATGGCGGCTTCGACCTGATCGTCCGGCAGGACGACTTCAACGCGGATCTTGGGCAGGAAGTCGACCACATATTCGGCGCCGCGATAGAGTTCGGTGTGGCCCTTCTGGCGGCCGAAACCCTTGACTTCGGTGACGGTCAGCCCGCTGACGCCGACTTCCGCCAGCGCCTCGCGGACTTCGTCGAGCTTGAAGGGTTTGATGATGGCGGTGACTTGTTTCACGTTGGTCGTCCTGAGTTTTTGATGTGTTGCGTCGCCCTGCCGCGCTGCCGATCGTCTTGTCGGGCGGGCGCCGGGCGCAATGGTTAAGAGAATAACACCGGGCAGGCGCGGCTGCGGCTCCGGGGAAACGCGCGCTGGCCCTGCCCCGCAGCGCGCCCCGCTTGCCGCCGCCCCAACTTGGTGCGCGGCGACGCCGTCAGCCCTTGGGCGTCTCGTCGGGAATGGTGTCGGCCTCGCGCATCCAGACCACCGATTCCGAGTCACTGGGCGCGCGCCAGTCGCCGCGCGGCGACAGCGAACCGCCGGAACCCACCTTCGGCGCGTTCGGGATGCAGGTGCGCTTGAACTGGCTGGTCCGGAAGAATTTGTCCAGGAAGATCTTCAAGTTGCGCTTGATGGCGGCCAGATCGTACTGGTTGCGGGCCACGTGCCCGGCTTCGGGCCAGGCGCCGGCCTCGCGGTCGCGCCAGGCCGTCCACGACAGGAACGCGACCTTGGTCGGCGCAAAGCCGTAGCGCAGCGTGTAGTACAGGTTGAAATCCTGCAATTCATAAGGACCGATGGACGCTTCGCTCTTTTGCTCGGGCTTGTCGTCCGCGCCCCCCGGCACCAGCTCGGGGCTGACGTCCGTGCCCAGCACGTCCAGCAGCACCTGCGCGCCGTCGTCGCCCAGCCGACCCGATTCGGCGACCCAGCGCACCAGGTGCGTGATCAGCGTCTTGGGCACGCTGGCGTTCACGCTGTAGTGCGACATGTGATCGCCCACGCCGTACGTGCACCAACCCAGGGCAAGCTCGCTCAGGTCGCCGGTGCCAATAACGATGGCGTTGCTGAAGTTGGCCAGGCGGAACAGGTGGTTGGTGCGCTCGCCCGCTTGCACGTTCTCGAACGTGATGTCGTAGACCGGCTCGCCGTTGGCATAGGGATGGCCCAGGTCTTTGAGCATCTGCAGGCAGCTGGGGCGGATATCGATTTCGGACGCCGTGCAGCCCACCACCGCCATCAGGCGGCGCGCCTGTTGCAGCGTGCGGGTGCTGGTGGCAAAGCCCGGCATCGTGACGGCCAGGATGTTTGAGCGCGGCAGGTCCAGCGCGTCCATGGCCTTGGCGCAGACCAGCAGCGCGTGCGTGGAATCCAGCCCGCCCGAAATGCCGATGACCACCTTCTTCATGCCGCTGGCGGACAGCCGCTGCGCCAGCGCCTGCACCTGGATGTTGTAGACCTCCTGGCAGCGCGCGTCGCGGCGCTGGGGGTCGGCCGGTACATACGGGAAGCGCGCCACGCGGCGTTCGAGCGGCAGTTCGGTGTCTTCCAGCGGCGGATTCACCGGCACCGCCACGCGGCGGAACTTGCGAACTTCATCCTGGTGGCGGCGCACCGACTGGCCGAAGGTGCTCTGGCGCATGCGCTCGCGCGACAGGCGTTCCAGGTCGACGTCCGAGAACAGCAGATGGGAATGGTTCAGGAAGCGTTCGGATTCGGCCAGCAACTCGCCGTTTTCATAGATGAGCGCCTGGCCGTCCCAGGCCAGATCCGTGGACGATTCGCCCCGCCCGGCCGACGTGTACATATAGGCCGACAGGCAGCGCGCCGACTGCTGCGACACCAACTGGTGGCGGTATGCGGACTTGCCGACGACGATGTTGGAGGCCGACAGGTTGACCAGCACCGTGGCGCCGGCCAGCGCGGCAAACGACGACGGGGGAATCGGCACCCAGACGTCTTCGCAGATTTCGACGTGGAACTGGAACAGCGGCAGCTTTTCCATCTGGAACAGCAGTTCGGCGCCAAACGGGACCGTCTGGCCCAGCAGGTCGATCTGCGTGTCGATGGCGCAATCGGCGGCGCTGAACTGGCGGGCTTCGTAGAACTCGCCGTAATTAGGCAGATAGGTCTTGGGCACCACCCCGAGGATGCGTCCGCCGGCCGCCACCACGGCGCAGTTGAACAACTGGTGGGCGACCCGCAACGGCGCGCCGACGACGATGGCGATATCCAGATCGGCCGTGGCCTCGACCACTTGCGCCAGCGCGGCTTCGCAGGCGTCCAGCAGGGCCTTCTGGTGAAAGAGGTCGTCGCAGGTGTAGGCCGACAGGCCCAGTTCGGGAAACGCCGCCAGCACCGCGCCGCCCTGGGCGGCCTGCTGCGCCAGCGCGATGGTCTGCGCGGCGTTGAAGGCGGGATCGGCGACCCGGCACTCGGGCACGCCGACCGCGACCCGGGCGAAGCCGTGGGAATACAGGTTGAAGAACGGGTTCGACATCGGGGATTTCGCCTGGAGTTTCGCTGGGGGTTTTGCCTGGGGCCCGGGAGTTCGTAGGCCCTGGAAACAACCGCCGGATTATCTCACGGCCCTCTGGCGGCGGCGTGCCTCCGCGCCCTTGTTCCTAACGCGGCATCTTGCCGTCCGTCAGCCCCCGCTCGAACGGCAGGGCCGCGTCGCCGTCCAAGACAGGCCCCTGCCGGTCGCGCTCGGCGGACAGCGCCGCCTGGATGGCGCTGTCGCGCAGGTAACTGCCCATCGCGCCGATGTCCGCCCCGGACGGCTGCTGGTACAGGCGCAGGCCCAGTTCCGGCAGGATCGCCAGGAGATGGTCGAAGACGTCGCCCTGGATGCGTTCGTATTCGACCCAGGCGGTCACGGCGGTAAAGCAATAGACCTCTACCGGAATGCCCTCGGACGTGGGCTCCATCATGCGCACCATCATCGCCATGTCCTGGCGGATCTCGGGATTCTGCTTCAGGTAAGCCAGCGCGTAGGCGCGCAGCGTGCCGATGTTGGTCAGCCGGCGCCGGTTGGCGGGCACGCTGGCCAGTTCGCCCAGCGTCTGGTTGGCCTGGACGATGTCCTGGGTCTTGGTCTGCAGGTAGTCGTGCAGCAGCCGGAACTTCATCAGGCGCTGCGGCTCGTCGTCGGCCAGGAATCGCACGCTGGCGGCGTCGATGCGGATGGTGCGCTTGATGCGCCGGCCGCCCGATTCGAACATGTGCCGATAGTTGCGATAGCTTTCCGAGAACAGCTTGTAGGTCGGCACCGTGGTGACGGTGTTGTCCCAGTTCTGCACCTTGACGGTATGCAGCGCGATGTCCTTGACGAAGCCGTCGGCGTTGCATTGCGGCATCTCAATCCAGTCGCCGATGCGCAGCATGTCGTTGCTGGTGAGCTGCGTGCTGGCCACGAGCGACAGCAGCGTGTCCTTGAACACCAGCAGCAGCACCGCGGACAGCGCGCCCAGGCCAGAAATCATCCACAGCGGCGACCGGTCGATCAGGATGGAAAGCACCAGAACGGTGCATACCGCCGCAAGAATCAGCTTGCCGATCTGGATGTAGCCCTTGATGGACCGGGTCTGCGCGCGGGTCGTGGCCGAATAGGTGTCCTGCCAGGCGCTCAGCACGCCCGAAAACGCAATGAACACGCAGATCCAGGCGCCCGCGTGCGCCAGCCGGCCGACGATGCTGACCGCCCGTTCGGCATGGGGCACCAGGTCGATGCCCACGGACACCACTGCAAACGGCACCGCGTACCAAAGGTTCTGATACGCCCGGCGGCGCTGCAGCGCCTTGTCCCAGTCGACGCGGCCGCTGGCGACCAGCAGCCGGTGTGCCAGCAAGAGGACGACGCGGGCGACGACCCACTGCACGAACAACGCGGTCAGGATAAGCACGCCGATCCCGATCAGCGTCTGCGCCCAGATCTCCCGCGGCATGTGGGTATCAAGTTGGGTGACTAGCTCTTCCCATTCCAGGGGCATGGATCCGTACTCGCTTTTCAGGTCTTGAAACTAACCGGGGATTATCCGACAACTCGCCCCGATCGCGGGTTCCGGCCCCGCATAACCGGCCCCGGCATTACCCGGCGCGGCGCGAGGCCCTATAATCCCGGCCATCATGGCAAAGACTCCCTCCCCCGATCAAAACCAGTTCGCCAACAAGGCGCAGGCCTGGTCCGCCCGGTTCTCCGAGCCGGTTTCCGAACTCGTCAAACGCTACACGGCGTCCGTGGATTTCGACAAGCGCCTGGCGCGCCACGACATCCAGGGCTCGCTCGCGCATGCGGACATGCTGGCCGCCCAGGGCATCATCGGCGCCCAGGATCTGGCCGACATCCAGCGCGGCATGACCCAGATCCTGTCCGAAATCGACGCCGGCTCGTTCCAGTGGCTGCTCGACCTGGAAGACGTCCACCTGAACATCGAAAAGCGCCTGGTGGAACTGGTGGGCGACGCGGGCAAGCGCCTGCACACCGGCCGTTCGCGCAACGACCAGGTCGCCACCGACATCCGCCTGTGGCTGCGTGACGAAATCGACACGCTGCAGGTCCTGCTGCGCCAGCTGCGCCACGCGCTGGCCACGGTCGCGCTGGAAAACGCCGGCACCATCATGCCGGGCTTCACGCACCTGCAAGTCGCCCAGCCCGTCACCTTCGGCCATCACCTGCTGGCGTACGCCGAAATGTTCGGCCGCGACGCCGAGCGCCTGGCCGATTGCCGCCGCCGCGTGAACCGCCTGCCGCTGGGCGCCGCCGCCCTGGCCGGCACGTCGTTCCCTATCGACCGCGAACGCGTCGCCAAGACCCTGGGCTTTGAAGGCGTGTGCCGCAATTCGCTGGACGCCGTCTCCGACCGCGACTTCGCCATCGAATTCTGCGCCGCCGGCGCGCTGATCATGACGCACGTTTCGCGGCTGTCCGAAGAGCTGGTGCTCTGGATGAGCCCGCGCGTGGGCTTCATCGACCTGGCCGACCGCTTCTGCACCGGCAGCTCGATCATGCCGCAGAAAAAGAACCCCGACGTGCCTGAACTTGCCCGTGGCAAGACCGGCCGCGTCAACGGCAATCTGGTCGCCCTGCTGACCCTGATGAAGGGCCAGCCCCTGGCCTACAACAAGGACAACCAGGAA
>NZ_DGMA01000026.1:96795-163444 GCF_002388205.1 Achromobacter sp. UBA4530
GACAACCAGGAAGACAAGGAAGGCCTGTTCGACACCGCCGACACGCTGCGCGACACGCTGACGATCTTCGCGGACATGGCTGGCGGCATCAAGGTCAAGGCCGACAACATGCGCGCCGCTGCGCTGCAAGGCTTTGCCACCGCCACCGATCTGGCCGACTACCTGGTCAAGCGCGGCGTGCCCTTCCGCGACGCCCACGAGGTCGTGGCCCACGCCGTGCGGGATTGCGAACAGCGCGGCTGCGATCTGGCCGACCTGTCCACCGCCGAACTCACGGCCTACCACCCCAGCATCACCGAAGACGTGCATCAGGTGCTGACGCTGGAAGGTTCGGTTGCCGCGCGCAAGCATGTGGGCGGCACCGCTCCCGAGCGCGTGGCTGAAGAAGCCCAGCGCGTTCTGGCGGAAACGGCGGAAGGCTGATTGCCGCTGCGGGCTGCGGACGGGCTGTGAGGCCCGTCCTTGAGACCGGTCGTTGAAGCCGATATCCCCGGCCCGCGTCAAGGTCAGTCATGCAAGGCCCCCTTCCCGGGGGCCTTGTTGTTTCTATTCCGCCAACCAGCCGTCCAGTTCCCGGGCCAACGCATCGAAAACGCCCGCCACCCGCTTCACGCGCCGCAGATCGCCGTGCATGGCAATCCAGACATCGACGTCAAAACCGATTTCCTGCGCCAGCACCGGAACCAGTCCGAGCGGCTTCGCGAGCTGACGCGGACATACGCCCACGCCGAGGCCCGCCTTCAAAGCGGCAAACTGCGCCACGTGGTGGTCGCAAGCAATGGCGAACGGCTGGTCGGCGTCGATCACGCCCTGCTCGGCCAGCACGCGCCGGTCGGCCAGGCGGCGGTCGGGGCCGATCATCGGCATGTGCCGCAAGTCGTCGCGGGTTTGCGGGAGCCCATGCGCCTGGATGCAGTCCGCCGTGGCGAACAGCCCGACCCGCAGCGCGCCGGCGCGCCGCGCCACCACGTTGGCTTCACTGGGACGCTGCAGCCGGACCGCGATATCCGCTTCCAGCCGGGGCAAGGCCTCCAACCGGTCCTGCACGCTCAGCTCCAGCCGCACGCCGGGCAGGGTCTGGCGGATTTTCAGCAGCACCGGCGGCAGCACCTCCACGCCCAGCAACTCGCTGCTGGTGATGCGCACGACGCCTTCGGCCGCATCCGCCCCCTCGCCCGCCCGCCGGCTGAACGCTCGCGCCGCCGCGTCCATGGCCTCGACATGCTCGCCCAGTTCGCGCGCGGCGTCCGTGGGTTGCAGCCCGGCCGGGGTCCGCAGAAAGAGGCTCACGCCTACACTGCCTTCCAGCTTTTCGATGCGGCGGCGGGCGGTGGCCTGCGCAATGCCCAGCATCCGGGCCGCGCCCGACAGGCTGCCGGTGCGCAGCACGGCTAGAAAGACGCGCTGGCTTTCCCAGTCGAGAGAATCAATGCTCATACAAAATCTGCTAACGGATGGTTCATTATGGCGGTTCCCAGCGGCCGGCATCCCGGGCATCCTGTCGCACTCCATTGAAGTTGAAGGAACCCGTTCATGACCCTGACCGGCCAATGCCGCTGCGGCGCCGTCCGCTACTCGATCGATCCGGCCGGCAAGCCGATGGTCTACGCCTGCCATTGCCAGAACTGCCAACGCTGGAGCGGCAGCGCCTTCGGGCTGCACCTGCTGCTGCCGGAAACGGCGATGAGCATAACCGGTGCGCTCGATGAATACCGCCATGAACACGAGGGAAAGCGGTCTTGCCAGTTTCTGTGCGCGTGCTGCCACACGCGCATCTTCAACACGACCGAGGCCGCGCCCGGGATGCGGGTGTTGCGCGCCGGCACGCTGGATGAAGCAGCCGAGCTGACGCCGGCCGCGCATATCTGGACCCGGCGTAAACACGCTTGGCTGAACTTGCCCGCTGACGTGCCGAGCTGGCCCGAAAGCCCCTCGCCGGAGGAATTTGGGCGGGTGGTGATGGGAGGGTGATGATGGGCCAGTGATGCGCGGCTGGCCGAAACGTCGAGGCGTCGGATTAGCCCGCGCAACGGTTCTCCCGCCTACACGATGGAAACTTCCAGCCGGCGGCCGAGTTTTCCAAGCGCCGCCTCCACCTGTTCGATCCGCGACCCGTGCCGCAGATTCAGCAATCGATCCACTTGCGGCGTATGAACGCCAAGCCTGCGAGCCATCTCGGCTTTGCGCACGCCTTGGCGAATCATTTCATTCGACAGAAACACCTTGCTGGTAACGACCGCCGGCAAGGTGACCGCATACGGCGATGACGTTTTCTCCGACGGCATCGGGATCAAGCGACGTTCATCGA
Organism: Achromobacter sp. UBA4530; assembly: GCF_002388205.1. Lineage (NCBI taxonomy): Bacteria > Pseudomonadati > Pseudomonadota > Betaproteobacteria > Burkholderiales > Alcaligenaceae > Achromobacter > Achromobacter sp. UBA4530. Next base: position 99,104 of record NZ_DGMA01000026.1, read on the forward strand.
AATAGATCTCCAATGCCGCCTCAAGCGCTTCCAGCGCGTTCACCTGCGCATCTTGCTCATCCTCGCCGACGCTCGTCGCTTCCGGAAAATCCGGAAACAGCACCAGAAAGGTGCCGTTCGTATCGGGAGTCAACGTGTAGGGATAGGTCAGCATGGCAGGCGCCAGCATATTGCGCTCTGCCCCCTCACACATTCCCGATCGAGGCGAAATCAGACTAACGCACGTCGGAGGGAGAGCTTCCGTCGCTTAACCCACCGATGGCGCGTCCCCAATAACGTTGGATATGATTGCGGCTTCCCGTAGCCGGCCCACGTCCCATGCCCACCCTGAGTGCGTCGTCGAAGCACTTCCCGCTTTCCCGCGTATCCCGAATCGTCTTGGCCGTCCTGTGCATGCTGGGGACCGCCGCCAGCGGTTCCGCCCAAGCCCAAACCGCCCGCAAACCCTCCCCCTACGAAAACGGCCGCCCCCTGCGCCCCGACGAGGTCGAGGCGCGCAAGGCGGAGGACGCGCGATGGGGCGGCCCGCGGTTTCTGGAGAAGATCCAGACCCGGGGCGAATTCGATCAACTGGCGCGGGTCTACAACGCCGGCACGCCGCTCGAAATTCCGCATGTGCTGTTCGTGATCGACCGCCAGCGCAAGGACCGCATCTACTACCTGCACACGCCCCGCTACGGCCTGCACGAAACCTTTGCGCGCGAGCGGCGTCTGCTGTCGGGCGACAAGGCCAAGCTGATCGCGCAGTACAAGGATCCGAACCGGCGTCTGCTGTTCGGCACGCTGAGCTGGCAGAACGGCCTGCCGGGCTACACGTTTGAATTCTGGGAAGGCGATCTGCTGACGCCGGAACTGCTGACCCTGACCGCGCAGCGGCTGGCGGCCACGTTCTACGAACCGCTGCGTTTCAAGAGCAACTCCACCTTGCAGGAGCAGACGGCGCAGCGCGCCGGGATGGATGTTGTCACGCAAGAGGCGCTGCTGCGCGAGCAGACCTTCCTGCCGCTGAATACGGGGCGCGCGCAGGGCCGGCTGCGCATCGTCAAATCCGTGGACGAGACGCCTGACCTGTCGCCCACCGACATCGTGGTGCTGGACGAGGTGCCCGTCGCGCTGACGCCCGTGGCCGGACTGCTCACACCGCGCCCGTCCACCCTGCTCTCGCACGTGAACCTGCTGGCCAAGGGCTGGCGCATTCCCAATGCCTATGTGCGGGACGCCGTGGCGGCGTTGCGCGAGCATGACGGCCAGTGGGTCGAGCTGATTGTCGAAAGGAACGGCTATCGGGTGCAACGCATTGCACAGCCTGCGGTCAATGCCAACCAAGCGGCAACGACGCCCGCAAAAGCCGCCACGCCGCTGCCCAAACCCGATCTGTCGGTGCCCGCCGCCAAGCCGCTGTCCGGCATGACCACGCGCGACAGCCGCTATTGCGGCGTCAAGGCGGCGAACCTGGGCGCGTTGAAGTCCGTGCTACCGCCCGCCGCCAGCGTGCCGGACGGTTTTTGCATTCCCTTTGCCCAGTACGCGGCGTTCATGCACAAGCTGGGCGTGCCTGCCCGCTTGGCGGCGCTGGAACAACGGGCCGACTTCGCGTCCGACGCCAATGTGCGGCGCGCCGAACTGGCCAAGCTGCGCCAGGACATCGCCGACGCACCGCCCGACGCCCTGTCGGCCGACTGGCTCGCCCGCTGGAAAAAACAGCTGGGCGGCCGCGGCGTCTTTGTGCGCAGCTCGTCCAATTCCGAAGACCTGCCCGGCTTCAGCGGCGCGGGCTTGTACACCACTGTGCCGAACGTCACGCAGGCCGACGCGCTGGCCCGGGCCGTGCAGACAGTGTGGGCGTCGGTCTACAACTTCGAGGCCTACGAAGCGCGCCGCGCCGCGGGCTTCAACCAGGACGCGGTGGTCATGGCCGTGCTGGTGCAACTGGCCGCGGCATCGGACAGTTCGGGCGTCATGATCACGCGCGATCCCTTCGACGCCTCGCGCCGCCATGTCACGTATTTGTCCGCCAAGCGCGGGCTGGGCATCAAGGTGGTGGAAGGCAAGCGCCAGGCTGAGCAGGTCATGTATTCAAGCTGGTCCAAGGCCGTACAGGTGCTGAGCCGATCGGCCGAAGACACGCAGCTCGTAGCCGCCGCAAGTGGCGGCGTACGAGAAGTGCCCATCGAGGGCGCCAGGCAGGTGCTGAATGACGCGCTGGTCGCGCGCCTGGCCGCCGTGGGACGGCAGGTGAAGAAGCGGCTGGGAAATGCGGACCAGGACATCGAATGGGCCGTCCATGGCGATGAGATCCTGATCCTGCAGGCGCGGCCGTACATCGACGGCGGCCGCTGACAGCAATCGCGCGGGGCGGTAGGCGGCTTGCCCAGCCCGCACAGCATGAACCGCACCGCCAAAGGCCGGCCGGATCGCGCATGTTGCATCGGGCACAGCACATCGGCGCGGTAGAACCGGCAAAGCAACAGAGACCCGGCGCGGACATTGCATCCGCGCCGGCCCCGCCTTCAGATATGCAACGCGTGCCCCAGCGCCTTGAGCGCGGCCTCCTGCACTGCCTCGCCCAACGTGGGATGCGCGTGGATCGTGCCCGCCACGTCTTCCAGCGTCGCGCCCATTTCCAGCGACTGCCCGAACGCCGTCGACAGCTCCGACACCGCGCGCCCCACCGCCTGCCACCCCACGATCAGATGGTTGTCGCGCCGGGCCACCACGCGCACGAAGCCGTCGGTGGATTCCAGCGTCATGGCACGGCCGTTGGCGGCAAAGGGGAATGCCGCAGTCACGCAATCCAGCCCTGCGCTTTCGGCGTCCTGCGGCGACAGGCCTGCGACCACGACCTCGGGGTCCGTGAAGCACACCGCAGGAATGGACGCCGGCTGGAAGTGGCGGCGCTTGCCCGCCACCAGTTCGGCCACCATCTCGCCCTGCGCCATCGCGCGGTGCGCCAGCATGGGCTCGCCTGCGATGTCGCCAATGGCCCAGACATCCCGCATGGACGTGCGGCACTGGTCGTCGATGCGCAACGCGTTGCCTTTGCGATCGAGCTGCAGGCTTTCCAGTCCCCAGCCTTGCGTGCGCGGGCGGCGTCCCACCGAGATCAGCACGCGGTCGGCGGGCAGCAGCGTTTCGGCGCCGCTGGCGTCCTGCACGCGCACCGCGTCGCCCTTGCCGTTCAGTCCCAGCACCTTGCGACCCAGATGCAGCGCCACGCCCATCTTGCCCAGCGCGGCCGCGACGGGCTTGGTGAGTTCGGCGTCGTAGGTCGGCAGGATGCGGTCCTGCGCCTCGACGACGGCGACTTCTGCGCCCAGCTTGCGGTACACGGTGCCGAGTTCCAGCCCAATATAGCCCCCGCCCACCACGACCAGTTGCTTCGGGATGCTGGTGGGCGACAGGGCCTCGGTGGATGACACCACCATTCCGCCGAATGGCATGGACGGCAGCGGCGTGGGTTCGGATCCCGCCGCCAGCAGCAGGTGTTCGCACTGGATGCGGAAGCGGCCCGCATCAGGCGTTTCGACTTCGGCCGTCTTGCCATCCAGCAGCGTGGCCCAGCCGCGCACCACTTCCACGCCGTTCTTCTTGAGCAGCGCGCCGACGCCGCCCGTCAGCTTGCCTACGATGCCGTCTTTCCAGGCCACGGTCTTGGCGATGTCGATGCGCGGCGCGTCGACCGCGATGCCCAGCGCCGATTCGCCGGCGTAGTGACGCGCCTTGTCGAATTCCTCGGCTGCGTGGATCAGGGCCTTGGACGGGATGCAGCCGATGTTCAGGCACGTGCCGCCCAATTGCGCGCCCTCGACCAGGATGGTGGGCACGCCCAGCTGCCCGGCGCGGATGGCGGCCACGTAGCCGCCGGGACCGCCGCCGATCACCAGCAATGTCGTTGTCTTTGTGATCTGGCTCATGCTTACTCCACGAAAAGCAGCGCGGGTTGTTCCAGCAGCGCGCGCACGGCCTGTATGAAGCGTGCCGCGTCCATGCCGTCCACTACGCGGTGATCGAAGGACGACGACAGGTTCATCAGCTTGCGCGCCACCACGGCGCCGTTGCGGAAGGCCGGGCGTTCGACGATGCGGTTCACGCCCACGATGCCAACTTCAGGGTGGTTGATCACCGGCGTGGTGACGATGCCGCCCAAGGGACCGAGGCTGGTGATGGTGATGGTCGAGCCGGACAGTTCGTCGCGCCCGGCCGAGCCGCTGCGCACCGCCTGCGCCAGCCGCGTGATCTCGGCCGCCATGGACCATAGATCGCGCGCCTCGGCATGACGCATCACCGGCACCATCAGGCCGCCGTCGCTTTGCGTGGCGATGCCGATGTGCACCGCGCCGTAGCGCGTCACGACGCCGGCCTCGTCGTCATAGCGCGCGTTGATCTGCGGAAAATCGCGCAGCGCCACGACCATTGCGCGAGCCAGAAGCGGCAGCAGCGTCAGCTTGCCGCGCTGCTCGCCCCATTTGGCGTTGAGCTGCACGCGCAGGTCTTCGAGCTCGGTCACGTCGATTTCCTCGACGTAGCTGAAGTGCGGGATGCGGCGCTTGGATTCGGCCATCTTCTGCGCGATCTTCCTGCGCAGCCCGATGACGGGCACGGCGTCTTCGTCGTTGCGTTCGGCGTAGGCCGCGCCGGCGCGGGCGTTGCTGGCCGAGCCCTGCCCTTGCAGCCAGGCGTCCAGGTCTTCATGCAGGATGCGGCCGGCCGGGCCGCTGCCTTGCACGTAGCGCAGTTCGACGCCCAGATCCCACGCGCGCTTGCGTACGGCGGGCGAGGCCAGCGGCTTTTCGCCAGGCTGGCGGATGGTCGCGGGCGCGCCGCCGGATTGGCGCGCGGCGGGCGATTTGGCCGACGCCGACGTGGAGCCGGATGCGGATGCGGACGCGGATGCCGATGCCGATGCCGATGACGGGGTCGACGACTTGGCCGGCGTGGAAGTTGCGGGCGTCGCTACGCCGGGCGTCGTTACGCCAGACGCCGCAGCACCACTTTCCACCAGACTCGGCCCACCGGCCCGCTGCGCCCCGTCCGCAGCAATCCCCTCACCCGCAGGCACAGCCGCCTTCGCCGCCGGCGCCGCCGCAGCACCCGCCTTCACATTCCCCTCGCCTTCGACTTCCAGCCGGATCAATTCACCGCCCACGGCCATCACCTGGCCGACATCCCCGCCCAGCGAAATCACCTTGCCGACCACCGGCGACGGAATCTCGACCGTCGCCTTGTCCGTCATGACGTCCGCCAGCGGCTGGTCCTCGGCGACGGTGTCGCCCACCTTGACGTGCCAGCCCACCAGCTCGACCTCTGCGATGCCTTCGCCGATGTCGGGCATCTTGATGATATGAATCCCCATGTCATGCCTCCATCGCGCGTTTGAACGCTTCGCCGACCCGGCGCGGGCCGGGGAAGTACGCCCATTCCTGCGCGTGCGGATAGGGAGTGTCCCAACCGGTCACGCGCTCGACGGGCGCCTCCAGATGATGGAAGCAGTGTTCCTGCACCAGGGAAATCAGTTCCGCGCCAAAGCCGCAGGTGCGCGTGGCTTCGTGCACGACCACGCAGCGCCCGGTCTTCTTGACGGAGTTGACGATGGCGTCCAGATCCAGGGGCCAGAGGCTGCGCAGGTCGATGACTTCGGCGTCGATGCCGGTCTCTTCGGCCGCGGTCAGCGACACGTGCACGGTGGTGCCGTAGGTCAGCACCGTCAGTTCCGAACCCGGACGCACGATGGCGGCCGATTCCAGCGGCACGGTGTAGTAGCCGGTGGGCACGACGCTGCCCGGGCGGCCGGTCCACGGCGTAACCGGGCGGTCATGGTGACCGTCGAACGGGCCGTTGTAGAGGCGCTTGGGTTCCAGGAAGATCACCGGATCGTCGTTCTCGATGGCGGCGATCAAGAGGCCTTTCGCGTCGTACGGATTGGACGGCATCACCGTGCGCAGCCCGCAGACCTGCGTGAACATGGCCTCGGGGCTCTGGCTGTGCGTCTGCCCGCCATAGATGCCGCCGCCGCAAGGCATGCGGATGGTCATGGGCGCAATGAACTCGCCCACCGAGCGGTAGCGCAGGCGCGCGGCTTCAGACACGATCTGATCCGACGCCGGATAGAAGTAGTCGGCGAACTGGATCTCGCACACGGGCCGCAGCCCGTACGCGCCCATGCCCACCGCCACGCCGACGATGCCGCCTTCGGAGATGGGGGTGTCGAACACGCGCGAGCTGCCGTACTTGGCCTGCAGGCCTTCGGTGCAGCGGAACACGCCGCCGAAGTAGCCCACGTCCTGCCCGAACACGACGACGTTGTTGTCGCGCTCGAGCATGACATCCATGGCCGAGCGCAAAGCCTGGATCATGGTCATCGGCGCCGAGGCCGGACCAGCGTTGTTATCGATTGCCATGGTCAGACTCCGAGCTGCTGGCGCTGCCGGCGCAGATGCTCCGGCATGTCCTTGTACACGTCTTCAAAAATGCTGGCGGCGCTGGGGACGTGGCCGTCCACCAAAGTGCCGTAGCTCTCCGCTTCCTTCTGGGCCGCCAGGATCTCGGCGTCGAGTTCGGCGCGGACCGCGTCGTGCTCGGCGTCGGACCAGATGCCCAACAGGATGAGGTGTTTCTTGAAGCGCTCGATCGGGTCGCCCAGGGGGAAGTGGCTCCAGTCGTCGCCGGGACGGTACTTGGTGGGATCGTCGGAGGTGGAGTGCGGACCGGCGCGGTACGTGACCCACTCGATCAGCGTCGGGCCCAGGTTGCGGCGCGCACGTTCGGCAGCCCAGATCGACGCGGAATAGACCGCCAGGAAATCGTTGCCGTCCACCCGCAGCGACGCAATGCCGCAGCCCACGCCGCGGCCCGCGAAGGTCGCGCCCTCGCCGCCGGCGATCGCCTGGAAGGTCGAGATGGCCCACTGGTTGTTGACCACGTTCAGGATGACGGGCGCGCGGTAGACGTGCGCGAAGGTCAGCGCGGTATGGAAGTCGGCTTCGGCGGTGGCGCCGTCGCCGATCCAGGCCGAGGCAATGCGGGTGTCGCCCTTGATGGCCGAGGCCATGGCCCAGCCCACCGCCTGGATGAACTGCGTGGCCAGGTTGCCCGAAATCGTGAAGAAGCCGTTTTCGCGGTCGGAATACATGACCGGAAGCTGGCGGCCCTTGAGCGGGTCGCGCTCGTTGGACATGAGCTGGCACATCATCGTCACCAGCGACACGTCGCGCGACAACAGGATGCTTTGCTGGCGATAGGTGGGAAAGCACATATCCCCCTTTTCCAGCGCCATCGCGTGGGCGGTGCCGATGGCCTCTTCGCCCAGGCTCTGCATGTAGAACGAGATCTTCTTCTTGCGCTGCGCGGTCAGCATGCGCCCGTCGAAGATGCGCGTCTTGAGCATCGCCCGCATGCCGGCGCGCAGCTGGTCGTGGCTGATCTCAGGCGCCCACGGGCCGACGGCGCGGCCGTGCTCGTCGATGACGCGGACCAGGCTGTAGGCCAGTGGACCGGTGTCGACCGCGGCAACATCAATGGGGGGTTTGGGCACCTCGCCGGGCGGCGAAAGATGCAGATAGGAGAAGTCTGTCTTGCAACCCGGTCGCCCTGTCGGCTCGGGGACGTGCAACTTCAGCGGCCCATATTGGCTCATGTATTGTCTCCACGCTTGATCGTGTCATGCGTTTTCTTCCTACCAAGGCGTTGCCAGAGGCGTGTGACCTCGGACGCTGCCGTCGACGGCTTGCGCCCGGGGATACTTGGGCAAAGCCGTTGACGAGATTAGCACAGGGGACAGGGCCGATGAGCGGGCCGCGCGGCCTTTTGGGGCCGCATTGGACTGAGGGTTTTCCTCAAGCGGCGCCGGTCCATTCCGTGACGAATTCACGGTAATCCGGACGCTTGGCAGGCGGCACCGCGCACGCGGGCGTGCCGACGGCCAGAAAGCCCAGGAAGCGGTAATCCAGCGAGTCCAGGCCCAGCGCGTCCTGCACGTCTTCAACGTACGTGCCCAGGCCGGTGCTCCAGAACGCGGCGTAGCCCAGCATGTGGACGGCGTTCAGGATGTTCATCACCGAGCAGCCGGCGGCCAGCAGCTGTTCCTGTTCAGGGATCTTGGTGTTGCCGTGGGCAATCTTCTGGGCCACGGCGATGAACAGCGGCACGCTGGCCATCCATTCGCGGACCGACTTTTCCTTTTCGGGCGTCATGCGCGGGTCGCCGCTGCGCTTGACGGCGTCAAGCGCCATGTCCGCCAGCTTGCCGATGGCCTCGCCCTGGATCACGACATAGCGCCACGGACGCAGCGCGCCGTGATCGGGCGCAGACATGGCGGCCTGCAGGATCTGTTCGAGTTCGTCGGGTTTGGGCGCCGGCGCCCGCAGGAACTTGAAGGAGCGGCGCGAGGTCAGGGCGTGGAGCGGCGTGGCGGTCTGGTTTACGGTCATTGATCGATGCGCAAATGGGAAAGAAACAGATTCTCATAGTACGCGATGACGTCTGACCGGTCGCTGATCCCCCGGACTGCAACAAGGACATCCCGGCGGTGCGCTCAGCCCAGGTGGGTGTGCCGCTCCTGCCGCTCTTCGACCTGCATTTCGCTCAACCCGTGCAGGATGCCGCAATCGTCCGAGTCGGGCCGCGCCGACACGCAGCGCTGGCGCAAGTCGCTCAATTGGGCTTTCAGCTGCATCAGTTCGGCGATGCGCTCGTCCACATGCGAGATGTGCTCGTCGAACAGCTTGTTGATGGGGCCGCAACCGGTGCGATGGTTGTCGGCCACGGACAGGATGGCGCGGATTTCGTCCTGCGTCATGTCCAGCGCGCGGCAGTTGCGGATGAGGCGCAGGCGCTCCAGATGCGTCTGGCCATAGGTGCGGTAGTTGTTCAACCCGCGCTCCGGGGCGGGCAGCAACCCCTCTTTTTCGTAATACCTGACGGTTTCGACCGTGGTGCCGGCCGCCGTGGCCAATTCGCCGATACGCATCACTGCCTCCCGGATCCGATCCGATGATTAGGGGTTGACCCTATAGTAACTCCAAGGTGTGGAATTGCGTCATCAGCTTATTTGAAGGGTCAAGCGGATGTCTTTACCTCCGGTCAAAGAACACAAACATCAGTCGGGCAAGCACGGCGGCGCCTGCTGCGGTGGCGGACACTCGCCTGCGCCGGTCGTCGTCGCGTGCGTTGAGACGCCAGGCGATGACGCCTGCTGCGGCCACGAACATCCGAAGGCGGCGGGCGAGGCCCCCGGCCGTGGGCATGATGCGCACGCGGGCCACGACCACAGCCACGGGCACGATGCCCACACCGGCCACGATCACCGTCACCGCCACGGCCACGGCCATGGCAGCGAACATGGCGCCGACACCTGCTGCGCGTCCGCTGCCCCGGCCCCGGCTGCCCAGGACGCTTCCTGCTGCGGCCACGCGCATGGCGCCGTTCTGCAGCCGGCCGCCGCCGCGACGCTCACGGCCGGCCCCGGCCAGCTGCTGGCGCGCCTGCGCATCGGCCAGATGGATTGCCCCACCGAGGAAACGCTGATCCGCAAGAAGCTCGCCGGCGTGGACGGCGTGCATGCGCTGGACTTCAACCTGATGCAGCGCATCCTGACCGTGGTCCACGCCGACGGCGCGCTGGACCGAATCATCGCAGCCATCAAATCGCTGGACATGACGCCCGAGCCCCTGGCCGACGGCGCGGCGGCCGCGCCCGCCCCCGCCGCCAAGGCGGTGAACTGGTGGCTGATCGGCGGCGCGGGCGTGCTGGCGGCGCTGTCCGAGTTCTCGCATTTTGCCGGCGGCCCGTTGCTGCTGACCGCGGCACTGGCCGTGGCCGCCATCCTGGCCTGCGGGGTCAGCACCTATCGCAAGGGCTGGATTGCCGTGCGCAACGGCAACCTGAACATCAACGCGCTGATGAGCATCGCCGTCACCGGCGCCGTGCTGATCGGCCAATGGCCCGAAGCGGCCATGGTGATGTTCCTGTTCAACGTGGCCGAACTGATCGAAGCCCGCTCGCTGGACCGCGCGCGCAACGCCGTGCGCGGCCTGCTGGACCTGGCGCCCGACACCGCTACCTTGCGCCAGCCGGACGGCACTTGGGCGGAAGTGCCCGCCGCGTCGCTGCAGCCGGGCGGCATCGTGCGCGTGCGGCCGGGCGAGCGCATCGCCGCGGACGGCATCATCGTGAACGGCACTTCGGCCGTGGACCAGTCGCCCATCACGGGCGAAAGCCTGCCCGTCGAAAAAGCCCAGGACGATCCGGTGTTCGCGGCCACCATCAATACCTCCGGGTCCTTTGAATACCGAGTGACCGCCGCGGCCGGCAACACGACGCTGGCGCGCATCATCCACGCGGTGGAACAGGCGCAGGGCGCGCGCGCGCCCACGCAGCGCTTCATCGACCGGTTTTCGCGCATCTACACGCCCGCCGTCGTGGCCGTCGCGGCGGCCGTGGCCGTGCTGCCGCCGCTGCTGTGGGGCCAGCCGTGGTTCGACGCCATCTACCGCGCGCTGGCGCTGTTGATCATCGCCTGCCCATGCGCGCTGGTGATTTCCACACCCGTCAGCATCGTCAGCGGCCTGACCGCCGCCTCGCGCCGCGGCATCCTCATCAAGGGCGGCGTCTATCTTGAAGAAGGGCGCAACCTGAAATGGCTGGCGCTGGACAAGACCGGCACGCTGACGCACGGCAAGCCGGTGCAGACCGATCTGCAGGACTGGGACGCCCCGGCGCAGGATCGCCACCCCGCCGCCCTGATCGCCGCCAGTCTGGCTGCCCGGTCCGACCACCCCGTGTCGCTCGCCGTGGCCACCACCGCGCGCGAGGCCGGCAGCGCGCTGCTGGAGGTCGACGCCTTCACCGCCCTGCCCGGCCGCGGCGTCAGCGGTCAGGTCGACGGCCAGACGTATCACCTGGGCAACCGCCGCCTGATGCGCGAGCTGGGCGTTTCCAATGCCACGCTCGACGCCCGCTTCGACGAGTTGGAAAGCCAGGGCAAAAGCGTCATCGCGCTGTCCGACGGCAGCCGCGTGCTGGCGCTGGCCGCCGTGGCCGATACGGTCAAGCCCACCAGCGCCCAGGCCATCGCCGACCTGCACGGGCTGGGCGTGCGCACGCTGATGCTGACGGGCGACAACACGCCGACTGCGCAGGCCATCGCGCGCCAGGTCGGCATCGACGAAGCGCGCGGCGACCAGCTGCCCGAGGACAAGCTGACCGCCATTGAAGACAAGCTTGCGCCGGACGTGCGGGTCGGCATGGTGGGCGACGGGATCAACGACGCGCCCGCGCTGGCCCGCGCCGACATCGGCTTTGCGATGGGCGCGGCCGGCACCGGCACGGCCATCGAGACCGCCGACGTGGCGCTGATGGACGACGACCTGCGCAAGATCGGCACCTTCCTGCGCCTGTCTCGTGCCACGCATCGCGTGCTGGTTCAGAACATCGCGCTGGCGCTGGGCATCAAGGTGGTGTTCCTGGCGCTGGCCGTGACGGGCCACGCGACGCTGTGGATGGCGGTGTTTGCCGACGTGGGCGCGAGCCTGCTGGTGGTGGCCAACGGCCTGCGGCTGCTGCGCGCCGCGCCGGCCAGCCGCTGACCGGCAAGCAAGGGGCCGCGCCGCCTCCACAGTCGGGCCGACTGCGGCGGGCTCGCTGCAGCGGGCGGCGCCGATCCGAAGCGGCCTGCGAACGCAGTCTCCACCGAAAACCCCCGCCGCGATTGCCCGTATGATGGCGAAAAACAGAGCCGCCCCGCGCGCCATCAAGGAGACTCCCGCTTGTCCGCAGGTTCGCATTCGCCCATCCCGGAAACGTTTCCCACCTTTGAATCATCGGATTTCTCGGGAGAGGGATCCTTCTATTTCGACCTCGTGCGCCTGCAGGATCACGACGACATTCCGCGCGGCTTCCTGCACCGGCACCGCTATTACCACCTGCTGTGGATGACCGAGGCGCAGGGCACGCATCTTCTGGACTTCGAGCAGCACGCGGTGCGCGACCACTCGGTCTTCTTCCTGTCCCCGGGCCAGATTCACGCGTGGACGTCGTCGGTGAAACCCAGCGGCTACGTCATGAACATCAGCACCGAATTCTTCGCGCAGATGTTCCCGCGCGCGGACGACATCGCCAAGTTTCCGTTCTTTCACATGGCGGGCGGCCCGCCCGTGATCTACCTGACCCGCGAGCAGCACGACGCCATGCTGCCGCTGCTGGCCGAGATCGAACGCGAAACGCGCGACCGGCAGACGGGCCGCTTTGACGTGGTGCGCTCGTACCTGCTGATCCTGCTGACGCAGCTTCGCCGCCTGTATCCGGCCGACGAACGCGAGACCGCCGCCGGTCCCAGTTATTCGCTGGCCAAGCGCTTCACCATGCTGATCGAAGAGCATTACCTGGACTTCTCGGCTATCCGCCAGTACGCCGACGCCCTGTGCGTCAGCGAGCGCCAGCTCAACGACGCGGTCAAGCGCAGCGTGGGGCGCACCGCCAGCCAGTTGGTGCAGGAGCGCATTGCGCTGGAGGCCAAGCGGCTGCTGTGCAACACGGACTTGAGCATCGCCGAGATCGGATTCCAGCTGAACATCGAGGACCCGGCTTACTTCACGCGCTTTTTCAAGAAGCACACGGGCTGCACCCCGGGCGACTTCCGCAAGAAGTACTACCGCCCCATCGAATGACGGCCCCGTCGGATGGCGGCCGTAATGAATGACGGCGCCGTCGGATGACGGCCATACCGAATGGCGGCCGCGTCGCCCGGCCCGCAAAAAAGTGCAAAACAAGCTCTGATCTGTCCTAACGCGCCCTGACCCGGGCTGCGTAAAGTTCATCCGGACTCAACCCGCCGCGCTGCGGCCAGATTGAAACTGCGATGAATGACACTTCGACATTGATGACGGGCGGCCAGCATGTGGTGCGGGCCTTGCTGGAACACGGCGTGGACACCGTATTCGGCGTGCCCGGCGAGAGCTATTTGGACGTCCTGGACGCGCTGTATGCGCACCGCGAGCAGATCCGCCTGGTGTCCTGCCGGCACGAAGGCGCGGCGGCATTCATGGCCGAAGCGCACGGCAAGCTGACCGGCCGGCCCGGCATCTGCATGGTGACGCGCGGCCCAGGCGCCACCAATGCCAGCATCGGCGTGCAGACCGCATTCCAGGATTCCACCCCGATGATCGTGCTGGTGGGCCAGGTCGGCAACGACATGGTCGAGCGCGAGGCCTTCCAGGAAATCGACTACCGCCGCATGTTCGGCCAGTTCACGAAGTGGGTGGCGCAGATCGACAGCGCCACGCGCGTCACCGAATACCTGAACCGCGCCTTTTCCGTCGCCACGTCCGGCCGCCCCGGCCCCGTGGTGCTGGCGCTGCCCGAGGACATGCTGACGGACGTGGCCCCGGCCCTGTCCTGCGGCGCGATCCAGGTGCCGCAGGCCTACCCGGCGCCCGACGCGCTGGCCGGCATGCGCACGCTGCTTGCCAACGCGCAGCGTCCCCTGCTGATCGCCGGCGGTTCCGGCTGGACGGACGCGGGGCTGGCAAGCCTGACCCGCTTTGCCGAACTGAACGGCCTGCCGGTCGCGTGCTCGTTCCGCCGCCAGGACCTGTTCGACAACCACCACGCGCAGTACGTCGGCGAAGTCGGCATCGGCGTGAACCCGGAACTAGCCGAGGCCGTGCGCCAGGCCGACGTCATCCTGGCCGTGGGCGCCCGGCTGGGCGAGATGGTGACGGGCGGCTATACCCTGCTGCAATCGCCGGTGCCCAGCCAGACGCTGATCCACGTGCTGGCCAGCGCCGAAGAGCTGGGCCGCGTGTATCAACCCGCGCTGAAGATCCAGTCCGGCATGGACGCCTTTGCGGCGTCGGCGGCGGAACTGACGCCCGTAGATGCAACCCCGTGGCGCGACTGGACGCAGACGCTGCGCGGCAACTACCTGCGCTACACCGAGCTGCCCGCCGCGCGCGGAGACATGGACCCGGCGCGCGTCATTGCCACGCTGCGCGACCAGCTCGACCCGAGCGCCATTCTGACCAACGGCGCGGGCAACTACAGCGCCTGGGCGCATCGCTACTACCGCTTCAGCCAACCGCGCACGCAATTGGCGCCCACCAGCGGCGCCATGGGTTACGGCGTGCCCGCGGCCATCGCGGCCAAGCTGCGCCATCCTGATCGCCAGGTGATCTGCCTGGCGGGCGACGGCTGCTTCCTGATGACCTCGCAGGAACTGGCCACCGTGAAGCAGCACCAGCTGGGCATCGTCTTCATCGTGTTCAACAACGGCATGTACGGCACGATCCGCATGCACCAGGAGGTGCACTACCCCGGCCGCACCATCGGCACGGACCTGTGCAACCCGGACTTCGTGGCCTACGCCCAATCGTTCGGCGTGACGGCCGAACGCGTGGACACCCATGAAGCGTTCGGCCCCGCGTTGGCGCGTGCGCTGAACAGCGGTTCCCCCTATCTGATCGAACTCAGTCTGGACCCCGAGGTGATCACGCCCCGGGCCACATTGACGAGCCTGCGCGAAAAGGCGCGCACCGCCGGCGCCTGACAGATCAGGCGCGGCGTTTACATAAAAAAATCCAACACTGGAGAGAGACATGACCACAACCCTGACCCCGCGCCGCCTGGCGGCCGCCTTCCTGATGACCGCCGCCTCGCTGGGCGCGGCCGCAACGGCTGCCGCGGCTGATTTCCCCGAGCGCCCCCTGCGCATCATCGTGCCGTTCGCCGCAGGCGGCGCCACCGACGTCATCGCCCGCACCGTGGCGCAGTCCATGTCCACCCGGCTGGGCCAGCCCGTCGTGGTGGAAAACAAGGCCGGCGCCAACGGCAACATCGGCGCCGTCATGGCGGCCCGTTCCGAGGCCGACGGCTACACGCTGTTGATGGCCACGTCCAGCCACGCCATTAACGCCTCGCTCTATCACAAGCTGGACTACAACCTGACGCGCGACTTCGCCGGCCTGTCGAACCTGGCCTCGGTGCCGCTGGTGCTGGTGGTGAACCCGTCCGTGCCGGCCAAGACGCCGCAAGAACTGGCCGACTACGCCAAGGCCAACGGCAACCGCGTGAACTACGCGTCCGGCGGCACCGGCACGGCCTCGCACCTGGCGGGCGCGCAATTCAATTCGCTGGCCGGCGCGCAGATGACGCACGTGCCGTACAAGGGCGGCGCGCAGGCGCTCAACGACCTCATGGGCGGACAGGTCCAGATCATGTTCGCCAACCTGCCCGAGGTGCTGTCGCAGGTGCAGGCAGGCCGCCTCACCCCCATCGCCGTTACCGGCACGCAGCGCCACGCCGCCCTGCCCAACGTGCCCGCGTTTTCCGAGACAGCCTACACGGCCATGAACGCGCGTTCGTGGTTTGGCCTGTTCGTACCGGCCGCCACGCCCGCGCCCGTGGTGGAAAAACTGTCCAAGGCCATCACGGACGGCATCGCCGACCCGGCGGTGCAGGACAAGCTCAAGGGCCTGGGCGCCGACCCGGTGGGCGATGGTCACACCGCCTTCCAGAAATACGTCAACACGGAAGTGGAACGCTGGAGCGTGCTGGTCAAGCAGTCCGGCGCCACCGCCGACTGACACCCGTTTTTGCAACCGCCATCAAGGATTCATCATGCTTTACGACGTACGTACCTACACCTGCCGCGCCGGCACCATCAAGAAGCACCTGGCGCTGTATGCCGAACACGGCTACGAGGTGCAGAGCCGCCATCTGGGCAAGCCGCTCGCCTACATGCAGACCGAGACGGGCAACGTCAACACCTACATGCACATCTGGGTCTATGACAGCGCCGCCGACCGCGAAGCCAAGCGCCAGGCGCTGCAGAAGGATCCGGCCTGGGCGACCTATCTGACCAAAAGCGCCGAGGCCGGCTACCTGATCAGCCAGGAAAACCGCCTGATGACGCCGACGGCATTCTTCAAGCCCTGATGTAAAACGCCGCCTCGCGCATGAAGCGCGGGGCGGCGCGATGGTTCAGGTTTCGTTCGGCGAAGGCCGCGGCGTGTGATGCCGCGGCCTTCGCCTTTGCAGGCGGCGTCAGCCCGCCTGGTCTTCCTGCGGCCAGTCCCGCAGCACGGGCGCGTCCGGCGCGCCCGGTCCCACGTCGCGCAGATGGTCGTGCTGCAACAGCGCCATCCGGTAGGCATCGCGATACGCGCCGTTGGAAAAGAACTCTTCCTTGAGCAGGCCTTCGATCTGGAAGCCGCAGCGCTCGTACACGTGGACGGCAGCGGTATTGTCCTTGTCCACCACCAGATACACCTTGTGCAGGTTCAGCACGCGGAACGCGTAACCCACCGCAATGCGCGTGGCGGCCTTGGCGTAGCCGCGGCCCTGGTAGCTGGGCGCGATGATGATCTGGAATTCGGCGCGGCGGTGGATGTAGTCGATCTCGACCAGTTCGACCAGCCCGGCCGGCTGCCCGGTGTCGTGCTCGATGATGAAACGCCGCTCGTTCTGGTCATGCAGGTGGCGGTCGTACAGAGCCACGAGTTCGTCATAGGCCTCGTAGGGCTCTTCGAACCAGTAGCGCATGATGACGTCGTTATTGTTGATCTTGTGCACAAAGTGCAGGTCGCCGCGTTCGAGCGGGCGTAGTTTGATATCGGATGCGACCGACATAGATACCTCGAAATGACCGCTGGGGTGCGGCCATTCTATGTCAAGCCCACGGGTCCTGCGTTCAGGAAACCGTTGCCGGGTTGCGAGCACATAAGTATCTCTAGGAAATACCTAAGAATCTTTATAAAATCCCTGATTCCCCCGCCCGCCGCGGACGCCCACCGCCCACTCTTACAGCGAATCCCATGAGCCGTCCCGACCCTCTCTTCGTTCAATCCCTGGCCAAAGGCTTCGAACTGCTGGAAGCCTTTGCCCAACGCCCGTCCACCATGAGCATGAACGAACTCATGGAAATCACGGGATTCGACCGCAGCACCACCCAGCGCATGACGCACACGCTGGTCACGCTGGGGTATCTGGAACGCGGCGCCGGTGGCAAGGGCTATACGCCGGGCAAGAAGATCCTGCAGCGCAGCTTCGACTACATGCGCAGCGTGCCGCTGCTTGAACGCGCCACCCCGCTCATCGCCGAGATGCAACGCGAAACCAACGAACGCGTGGAACTGAGCCTGTTCGACGACCTGTACATCATTTTTGCGCTGCGCCGCCAGACCAAGCGTCAGACTTTCAGCAGCACGCTGGCCGGCCGCGCCCTGCCGATGGTGCAGACGGCCGGGGGCCGGGCCATCATGTCCCACCTGCCCGAAGAGGAAGTCGAGGACATCCTTGCGCGGTCCAAGGACATGCCGCTTGCCACGATTCCAAGCACGCCAAAGACCGACAACGATCCGGACCGCATCCGGGGCCTGGTCCAGCAGGCGCGCCAGGACGGCTATGCGACGGCCATCGAGGAGAGCATGCTGGGCGAGCTGAACCTGGCCGCCGCCATCCTGGATCATCGCCACCGGCCGGTGGCGGCCATCCAGATCGCGGGGCTGGTGTCCGAATGGGCCTCGCCGGCGGAATTTGCGCGGCGTTATTCGCCGCTGCTGCTGACCGCGGCGCGGGGGCTGAGCGGCAAGGTCGGCCTGTCCTGACCGCCCTGCCCGCCGCCCCAACCCGTTACTTGCCCCGCCAGAACAACGGCAACGGCGCGGCCACCATGCCGTCGAACTTCTTGTCGTAGGCCTTGAACTCCGAATAGCCGCCCAGCGGCACGAACATCACCTGTTCATAGGCGCGCTGCTGGATCTCCGCGGCGACACGCTTTTGCGCATCCAATCCCGTCACCGACTCGAACTCGGCGCGCAGGCGCTGGATGGTGTCGTCCCGGGTCCAGCCCGGATAACCGCCCTCGCCCCGCCCATCCAGATTGGCGTTCACGATGGGGTTGAGCAGGTCCATGCTGGTCAGGCTGGAATGGAAGATGCTCCAGCCGCCGTCGGCCAGCGGCGCGTCCTTGCTGCGCCGCGACAGCAGCGTGGCCCAGTCCATCGACTGCACTTCCACGTTCATGCCGATGCTGCGCAGGGCCTGCGCGGTGACGGGCGCCAGCGCGGACAGGCTGCGCACGTCGGTGGGATGCAGGACGACGATCTTCTCGCCGGCATAGCCGCTGTCCTTCAGCAACGCCCGCGCCTGCGCCAGATTAGCGGGTTTGGTCTGCGTGGCGCCGGCTTCGGTCTGGTAGGCCGAGATGCAGCTCAACATGGCGCCGCACAGCTTGTAATGGGCGGGATCCCCCAGCGACGCATCCAGGTAGTCGGCCTGGTACAGCGCGGCCAGCACGGCGCGGCGCACCTTCACGTTGTCCAGCGGCGGCTGCTTCCAGTTCATGCGCAGCGTGTAGGTTTCCGATGCGTCGCCATAGCTTTGCACCGTCAGGGTCTTCACGCCATCCAGTTGCGGCAGCAGGTCGGGCGCCACGTTCTCGACGAAGTCGATCTCGCCCTGGCGCAGCGCGTTCACCGCGGTCTGCGCGTCCGGCACGTTGACGACGTCGATCCGGTCGAACATGGCGACCTTGCCCCCGGCAAAGCGGCTGGCGGGCTCCTTGCGCGGCACGTAGTCCGCGTTTTTCACATACGCGGCCTTCACGCCCGCCTGGAACTCGGCCTGCACGAACTTGTAGGGTCCCGAGCCCACGGTTTCCTTGATGGCCTCGGACGGCGGCGTGGCCGCGATGCGCCGCGGCATGATGAACGGCACCGGCGAACCCGGTTTGGCCAACGCGTCCAGCAGCAGTCCGTACGGCTTGGTGAGCACGATACGGAAGGTGTCGGCGGACGGGCTGTCCATGCTCTGGGTGACGGCGGACAGGCGCGAACCGATGGGATCGCGCTGCGCCCAGCGCTTGAGCGACGCCACCACGTCTTCGCCGGTGACCGGCGCACCGTCGTGGAACTTCAGGCCTGGCCGCAACGTGAACACGTAGGTCAGCTGGTCGGGCGATACCGTCCACGATTCCACCATCTGCGGCTGCGGGCGCGAGGCCGCGTCCAGCGAAAACAGCGTGTCGTACACCATGTACCCGTGATTGCGCGTGATGTACGCATTGGTCAGGACGGGGTCCAGCACACGCAACGGCGCGTGCATGACCACTTTGGCATTGACCGGCTCGGCCTGGGCCGGGCAAAGGGGAACCGCCACCGCGAGGACGGCCAGGGCGGCCGCCGCGAAACCACGTTGTCTCATCGTCTTATCCCGATTCAAGGTGAAGAAGAAATGGCGGCCGCGTCCGGGCCGCGTCTGAAAGCCGTTCCAGGGTTTCGTATCAGTCTTGCGTATCAGTCTGGTGTTTCAGTCGTGCGATTCCGTCCTGCGTTTCAGTCTTGCGATTCACTCCTGCAGCGCCTTCACGGCCTCCTGCAGCGCCCCGTCGCCCACGGGAATCCCGCACGCCCGCAGCGCGGCATCCACACCGCCCAGCGCGCCCAGGATCATGGCGGGATGCACGTCGCCCAGGTGGCCGATGCGGAACATCCGTCCTGCAAGCGGCCCCAGCCCGCCCGCCACCGCAACGTGGAAGCGTTCGCGCGCAACGGTTCGCATCGCCTCGACGTCCACGCCGTCGGCGACCGAAATGGTCGTGACCGACACCGCGCGCGCCGCGGGGTCTTCAACAAACAGCTTCAACGCGCCGCCTTGCGACCACGCATTCACCGCCGCATGCACCGCATTCGCCACGCGCCGATGCCGGGCAAACACGGCCTCCTCGCCTTCGGCCGCAATCAGATCCAGCGCGGCCCGCATGCCTGCCAGCAAACTTTGCGGCGGCGTGCCGCAAAACTTGCGGTAGAGCAGATCGCTCTTGCGCTTGGCCCAGTCCCAATAGGCGCGCGGAGTGGGATTGGCCTGCGCGGCCTGCATCGCGCGCGCGTCCACTGCGGTGAAGGACAGCCCCGGCGGCCCCATCAGCGCCTTCTGCGACGCGCCGATCGCCACGTTGACGCCCCAATCGTCCATGCGGAACGGCGTGGCGCCCAAGGATGCGATCACATCGGCCACCAGCAGCGCCGGATGGCCGCTGGCGTCCATGGCCCGGCGCACCGCCGCAATGTCGCTGGTCACGCCGCTGGCCGTGTCGGTGTGCACGGCAAAGACGGCGGCAATGCGGTGCGCCGTGTCGGCGCGCAGCGCCGCCTCGATCGCGGCCGGATCCAACGCCTGTCCCGGACGGGTCGGCGTGCGCAGGGCCGTGGCGCCCATTGCCTCGGCATGCACGGCCCACGCTTCCGCGAAATGGCCGCTCCCCGCCACCAGCACCTGCGCGCCGGGCGCGACCAGATTGGCAATGGTGGCTTCCCACGCGCCGTGGCCGTTGGCGGCATACATCAGGACGTCCGCGTGCCGGGTGCCCAGCAGGCGGGCAAGGCCCGCCTCGCAATCCGCGATCAGATCGGCCAGCCGCGGATCGGACAGATCCATGCATTGGCGGCCCATGGCCTCGCGCACCGCATCGGGCACATGCGTCGGGCCTGGTGTATGCAGGAATTGCGGACCGGCCAATGCGGCGCGGGGTGTCGTCAGGCTGTCTTTCATTCGATTGTCTCCAGGTCCGGCTCCAGCAGGCGCCGCGCGGCGGTCCATACCCGCTGCGTGTAGATCGGGGCGGTGGGCCGTTCAAACTGGCTCGCGGTGCGTTCGCACACCGCCTCCGACGGGAATACCAGCGGCGCGCCGGCCGATTGGGCCTTGACCTGTGCCTGGCAGGCGCGCTCCAGGTAATAGATGTTGACGAAGGCCTCCGCCACCGACGATCCAGCCGCGAGCAGGCCGTGGTTGCGCAGGATCATGGCTTTATGCCGGCCAAGGCTGGCGACCAGGCTCTCGCGCTCTTCCAGGTCCAGCGCGATGCCCTGGTAATCGTGATAGCCCAACCGGTTGTAGAAGCGCAGCGCGTGCTGCGTGATCGGCAACAGGCCATCGCGCTGGCACGCCACGGCGATGCCGTCGGCGGTATGCGTATGCACCACGCACGCCAGATCGTGGCGCGCGGCATGCACCGCCGAATGAATGGTGAAGCCGGCCGCGTTGACCAGCTGGCTGTCGGCGTCGCCGGGATCGACCGGATTGCCGTCCAGGTCGATCTTCACCAGGTCCTGCGGGCGCATTTCGTGAAACAGCACGCCGTAGCGGTTGATGAGGAAATGGTGCTTGGTGCCCGGCACCCGCGCGCTGATGTGGGTGTCGATCAGATCGGTCATGCGAAAGTGCGCGACCAGACGGTACAGGGCCGCCAGTTCGTCGCGCACGCGGGCTTCGGTAGGTTCATGCATGATGAGGCTCCGGTTTCTTCAGGCGTTGTTCGGCGCGTGACCGGCGACGTGGGTCGCCACATCAGCCGGCAAATCCGATGCGAGATCCGCCGCAAGATCCGCCGCAAGACCAGCCGCAAGATCGGGCTGCGCGCGAATCAACCGGGCTATCGCCACGCTCCCCGCGTCGCCGCGCCGTTCCAGCTGGCGGATCACGCCCACGCGGTCGGCCACCGACTTGTCCTGGTTCAGCTTCATCTTTCCTTCCAGCCCGGCAATCGGAATCTCCAGCGCCGCGATCGCCTTCAGGCGCGGCGCCGTCAGGGTCTCGGGCATGTCCGGAAAGCGCCATTCGCCGCCGAGCGGCGTGTCGTAGCGCGCCACCGTCTCCGACAGCACCGCGCGGATGGCCTCGGGCGCTTCGATCAAGCGCGGCGTGCCGCGCGCATGGACGGCGGTGTAGTTCCACGTCGGGAAGGTCTGCTGATTCACGTACCAGCTGGGCGAAATGAACGCGTGCGGGCCCTGGAACAACACCAGCGCCTGCGCGCCGTCCTGCAGGTCGCGCCACTGCGGATTCGCGCGCGCCAGATGGGTGACCAGCGTTCCGCGCCCGCCATCGTCGCGCAGCAGGAAAGGCAGGTGCGTGGCGTTCGCGCCCGCCGCGCCCACGGTCACCAGGGTGGCGAAACTGTGCGCGCGCATGAACGCGTGCAGGACGCCGATATCGGCTTCGGCATAGGCCGGCGGGGTATACATGTCGCCCCCTAGGCCTTGGCGTGCAGCCAGCGCGCCGTGTCGTCGAAGGCTTCGCCCGCGACCGCGGCAATAGAGACGGCCTCCAGGAAGCTGTGCGCGGTGCCGGGATACACCTTCGACGCGACGTCCACGCCGGCGTCGCGCAGCTTGCGCTCCAGTTCGATGCTGTCGTCATGCAGCGGATCGCACTCGGTCACCACCAGCCAAGCCGGCGGCAGGCCTTTCAGGTCGGCGCGCAGGATGTCCACGCGCGGATCGAAGAAGTCCTTGCCGTGGCGGATGTGCATGCCGCGGAACCAGATCATCATGTGCAGCGACAGGCCGTATTCGCCGGCGCCGTAGCGCACGACCGAATTGCGGAACAGGTTGCTGCCGAAGCCGCCGTAGTTCAGCACCAGCCCCTTGATCAGCGGGACGCCTTCATCGCGCAGCGTCAGCGCCGAGCCCATGGACAGGTTGGCGCCGGCCGAATCGCCGCCCACGAAGATCTGGCCGGCATCGATGTCCAGCTCGCCCGCCGACGCGGCAACCCAGCGCAGCACGTCCACGCATTCTTCCAGCGGCTGCGGGAACTTGGCTTCGGGCGCGCGGGTGTAGTCCACCCCCACCACCACGACCCCGGCGCGTTCGGCGTATTCGCGCATCACGCGGTCATGCGTGTCGATGCTGAACAGCACGAAGCCGCCGCCGTGGATGTACATGAACGCGCCCGGCAGCCGGCGCTGCGCGGGGTAATAGACCCGCACGCGCACGGGCCCGTGACGCGTGGCCACCTGATGTTCCACCGTGCGCGCCATCTGCGGGCCACCCTGGGCCCACGGCAGGCGCACCTTCTCGGCATTGGCGCGGCCCTGTTCGATGGACAGGGTGTCGCGGCGCGGATACTGCGACGCGTCCGCCGCCATGCGCCGCAGGAATTCGGCGATCTGCGGGTCCAGAGGCGCAGGCGTGCCGGTCGGAATGGTGAACGCGGGATCTTCGAAATGCATGGAATGTCTCGTCTTGGGTTGGCAATCGGAAAACGGGGTATCGCGGCGTCAATAACCGCGCGTCAGGTCGACTGTGTGGGCCAGGGACTCGCCCTGCCCCAGCCTGCGGATGTTGGCCACGACCTGCTCGGCCACGGTGCCCGGCGACGGCATGGTTGCCATGTGCGGGGTGACGATCACGCCGGGCGTGGACCACAGCGGATCAGCGGGATTCAGCGGTTCCTGCGCGAACACGTCAAGCACGGCCCCGCGCAGTTGCCCGCGCGCCAGGGCGTCGATCAAGTCGGCCGCAATCAGGTGTTCGCCCCGGCCGCAATTGACCACCGCCGCGCCTTGCGGCAAGGCATCGAACGTGCGGCGGTTCAGGATGCCGCGCGTGGCGTCGGTCAGCGGCACCAGGCACACCAGCACATCGGTGTTGGCCAGGAATTCGTCGAAGGCGGCTTCGCCGGCGTAGACGCGCACGCCGTCGATATCGCGCGGCGTGCGCGACCAGCCGTTGACCGGATAGCCCATTCCGGGCAGCACGGCGGCAATGGCGCCGCCCAGTTCGCCCAGGCCCATCAGGCCGATCCGGCACTGCGACGCCGGCGTCTGCGGCGGCCGGCTCCAGCGAGCGGCACGCTGGTTGGACAGCGCCAGGTCCAGCTTGCGATGAAACGTCAGCACGCACCACAGCACATACTGCAGCATCCCTTGGGCCAACTGCGGATCCACTACTCGGCAGACCGGCAGCCCGCGCGTGCGCTGGCCGTCCAGCAGGTTGTCCACGCCGGCGGCGATGCTGTGGATCAGTTTCAGGTTGGGCATGTCGTCGTACACACCCACGGGCGGGTTCCAGCAGACCGCCACGTCGGCATGCAGGCTGCGCGGGTCCGGCCAGACGGCGACGTCCAGCTCGGGCGCCAGTCCCTGCAACAAAGGCTGAAAGTAGGAAAGATTGGCCGATCGGCTCAATAAGGCAACGCGTGT
Organism: Achromobacter sp. UBA4530; assembly: GCF_002388205.1. NCBI lineage: Bacteria > Pseudomonadati > Pseudomonadota > Betaproteobacteria > Burkholderiales > Alcaligenaceae > Achromobacter > Achromobacter sp. UBA4530. The sequence goes on from NZ_DGMA01000026.1 coordinate 123,081, forward strand.
CATCGGGGTTTCCTTCAAGCGCCGGCCAATGCCAGTCCGGCCGGGGGCCGGCTGCCCAACCCGTCCTTGCCGGGAATGGCGGCCAGCAGTTCCTGGGTGTAGCTGCTGCCGGGCCGCGTGAAGATCTGCTCGGCGGGGCCGATCTCCATGACGCGGCCTCGCTGCATGACGGCGATGCGATGGCACAGCCGGGCGGCCACGCGCAGGTCGTGGGTGATGAAGATCATGCTCAGGTTCAGTTGCGCGCGGATCCGCTCCAGCAGATCCAGAATCTGCGCCTGCACGGACACGTCCAGCGCCGACACCGCCTCGTCCGCGATCAGGATCTCCGGCTCCATCATCAGCGCCCGCGCGATCGAAATCCGCTGGCGCTGTCCGCCGGAAAACTCATGCGGATAGCGCTTTAGCGCGCTGGCATCGATGCTGACCAGCGCCAGCATGTCGCGCATCCGCGCCTGCACGCGGGCCGGGTCTTCGCCGTAGTTCAGCGGCCCTTCGGACAGCGTGGCCTCGATGGTCAGGCGCGGGTTGAAGGACCGGTACGGATCCTGGAACACCATCTGAATCCGCTTGCACCATTGGCGCCACGCCGCGCGCGACAGGTTCGACACGTCCTCGCCATTCATGACGATGCGGCCCGACGTGGGACGCGCGAAGTGCGCCAGGCACCGGCCCAGCGTCGTCTTGCCCGAGCCGGACTCGCCGACGATGCCCAGCGTTTCGCCGCGCGCCAGCGACAGCGACACGCCGTCCAGCGCATTGACCTCGCGCCGCTTGGACCGGAACAGGCTGGACGTCACGAAGCGCATGCCCAGGTTTTCGACCGAAATGACCGGGTCGCCTTCGGCCAGTGGCGCCCCGGCGCCGAACTTGCCCTTGGGCACCGCGTCGATCAGCTTGCGGGTATAGGGATGTTGCGGGTTGGCCAGCACGTCGGCGGCGGCGCCGGCCTCCACGATGCGGCCGTGCTGCATCACGATCACGCGGTCCGCGATCTCGGCCACCACGTCGAAGTCGTGCGTGATGAACAGGATGCCGGTGTCGTGGCGCTCGCGCAGGCCGTGCAGCAGCCGCAGCACCTGCGCCTGCGACGTCACGTCCAGCGCGGTGGTCGGCTCGTCGGCGATGATCAGCGCCGGCTCCATCGCCAGCGCCATCGCGATCATCACCCGCTGGCGCTGCCCGCCCGACAACTGGTGCGGAAAGGCGTGGCGCAGGGTTTCGGGAGAAGGCAGCCGCATGTCGGTCAGCAGCGCCAGCACGCGCTGGTCGACCTCGCGGCGCGACAGCGACGGGCCGTGGAACTGGAAGATCTCGGCGATCTGATCGCCTACCTGCATCAGCGGGTTCAGGGCCGTCATGGGCTCCTGAAAGATCATGGCCATCCGGTCGCCGCGCAGCGCGCGCAGCTCGGCCAACGAGGCGTGCGTAATGTCGCGGCCGGACAGCAGGATCTGCCCGCTTTCCAGCTTGAGCACGTTCTTGGGCAAGAGGCCCATCACGGCGCTGGCCGTGACGGACTTGCCCGAGCCGGATTCACCGACGATGCACACGATTTCGCGCGGGCTGACGGTGAGCGCGATGCCCTCGGCGGCGTAACGCCGGTCGCCGGCGCCGGGCAGGCTGACCTTCAGGTCGCGGATTTCCAGAATGGGAGGTGAGGACATCGGCTTCAACCCTTGCGTTGGCGCGCCATGCGCGGGTCCAGGCGATCACGCAGCGCGTCGCCGAACAGGTTCACGGACAGGATCAGCAGCGCCAGGAAGACGCCCGGAAACAGGACGATCCACGGCGCGCGCTGGAAGAACGGGCGGCCCTCGGAAATGATGCTGCCCAGGCTGGGGATCTCGGGCGGAAAGCCCAGGCCCAGGAAGCCCAGCACGGCTTCGATCAGGATGGCCGAGGCGCAGATGAACGTGGCCTGCACCACCAGCGGGTTGATCGTGCTGGGCAGGACATGGCGCCACAGCACGCGCCAGGTCGCCGTGCCCATGCCCAGCGACGCTTCGACGTAAGGTTCTTCGCGCACCGACAGCACCACGCTGCGCACCAGCCGCGCCACACGCGGAATCTCGGGGATGGCGATGGCCGTCACCATCGTGGGAATGGTCGCGCCGCCCAGCGCCACCATGGCGATGGCCAGCAGCAGGCCGGGAATAGCCATGATGCCGTCGATGATGCGCATCACCACCGCGTCCAGCTGGCGGAAATAGCCTGCCAAAAGGCCCAGCAGCAGCCCGGCGCACACCGAGATCACGCTGACCAGCGCCGCCAGCGTGATCGACAGCCGCCCACCGTACAGCACGCGCGAAAACAGGTCGCGGCCCAGCGAATCGGTGCCCAGCCAGTATTCGGCGCTGACCGGCTTGAGCCGCATGCGGGGCGCCAGCGCGGCGGGGTCATGCCAGGTGATCAGCGGCGCCAGCATGGCCAGCCCCACCAGCGCCACCAGCAGCGCCAACCCGGTGAACATCATGGGATCGCGCGTCAGCGCGGGCCAGAAGGAACGGGGACGATCCAGAGCAGTTGTGTTCATGTCCGGCCTCAGTAGCGGATGCGCGGATCGAGCACGACATACAGCAGGTCGATCGCCAGGTTGATGAAGACATACACGAACGAGAAGAACAGGATCGTGCCCTGCACCACCGGATAGTCGCGCGCCAGCACGGCGTCGACGATCAGGCGTCCCACGCCCGGGATGTTGAAGATGGTCTCGGTGACGACCACCCCGCTGATCAGCGTGGTGAGCGCCAGCCCGATGACGGTGACGATGGGCACCGCGGCGTTGCGCAGGGCGTGGCGGTACAGCACGTAGCGTTCGGGCACGCCCTTGGCGCGTGCCGTGCGCACGAAGTCTTCGCCCAGCACTTCCAGCATGCTGCCCCGCGTGATGCGGGTGATCAGCGCCACGAACACCGTTGCCAGCGTGATGGTGGGCAGCGCCATGTGGTACAGAAACGTCCCGAACCCCGACGCCAGCCCCGCGTAGCCCTGCACCGGAAACCAGTTCAGCTTCACCGAGAACGCCAGGATCAGCAGATAGCCCACCACGAACGCCGGCACCGAAAACGCCAGCACCGTGACCGCCAGCGTGACGCGGTCGAACAGCCCCTTGTGCCACCACGCCGAAAACACGCCCAGCGGAATCGCGGCAAAGATGGTGAGCAGGATCGCGCAGATGGCCAGCGCCATCGTCGGCCCCAGCCGCTGGCCGATCAGCGTGGTCACCGGGTCCTTCGAAATGATCGAGGAACCAAGGTCGCCTTGGAGCAGCGCGCCCATCGCCAGGGCGTATTGCGTGGGCAGCGGGCGGTCCAGACCCATCTCGGCGCGGACCTGCGCCACGGCTTCCTCGCTGGCCATGTCGCCGGCGATGACGCGGGCGGGGTCGCCCGGCGCCAGCCGCAACAGCAGGAACACCACGGTGGCCACCACCAGCATCACGGGGATGGCGGCCAGCACGCGCTTGAAGATCAGATTGAGCATGATGGAGATCCCTTCCCGCTACTTGGGCGAGGTCCAGAAGAGCGGAATCGGCGCATCGACCATGTCCGCGAACTTGGCGTTGTAGCCCTTGAACTTGGAGTACCCGCCCAGCGGCACGTACATCACCTGTTCATAGTTGCGGCGCTGGATGGCCTGGGCAAGTTCGCGGCGTTCGTCCTCGGTGCGCGCGGCGGCGAAGCGGCCGCGCAGCTCGTCCATGACGGCGTCGTGCGTCCAGCCGGGATAGGTGGAATCCGCGCGCCCGTCCAGGTTGGGATTGCCCACCGCCGAGATCAGATCCAGGCTGGACATGTTGGACTGGAAGATGCTCCAGCCGCCGTGATCCACGCCCTCTTTCTTGCTGCGGCGGCTGAGCAGCGTGGCCCAGTCCATCGACTGGATCTCGACGTTCATGCCGATGCTGCGCAGCGCCTGCACCGTGACGGGCGCGATGTTGGCGAAGATGGGCAGATCGGTCGGATGCAGCACCACGACCTTTTCGCCGGCGTAGCCGCTTTCCTTCAGCAGCTTGCGGGCGTTTGCCAGATCCGGCGGGTTGATCTGCGTGGCGCCTTCTTCGGACGCGTAGGGCGACACGCAGGTCAGCACCGCCCCGCACACCTGGTAGACGTCCGGATCGCCGATCTGCGCGTCCAGGTAGTCCGCTTCATACAGGGCGGCCAGCGCCGCGCGGCGCACCTTCACGTTGTTGAAAGGCGCCTGCAGCCAGTTCATCCGCAAGGTGAACATGTTGGAGTTCTTGCCGTAGGACTTGAGCGCGATGCCCTTGGCGTCCTTCAACTGCGGCATCAGGTCGGGCGGCACGTCCTCCAGGAAGTCGATCTCGCCGTTGCGCAGCGCGTTCACCGCGGTCTGGCTGTCGGGGATGTTCAGGAGTTCCAGCCGGTCCACCGTGACGACCTTGCCGCCCGCGAACGCACTGGCCGGCTCTTTGCGCGGCACGTAGCCGTCGAACTTTATATAGGTGGCTTTCACGCCGGCCTGGAAATCGGCCTGCACGAATTTGTAAGGGCCGGACCCGATCGTCTCGCTGATCGCCTGCGAGGCCGGCGCGGATGCGATGCGCTTGGGCATGATGAACGGCACCGGCGAGCTTTCCTTGGCCAGCGATTCCAGCACCAGTCCGTAGGGCGCCTTGAGCTTGAGCGTGAAGGTGTCGGCGCCCGTCGCGGCGAGTTCGGCGGTGGCGTTCTTCAGGCGGTTGCCGATCGTCGCGTCGCCCGCCTGCCAGCGCTGCAGGGACGCGACCACGTCTTCAGCCGTGACCGGCGCGCCGTCATGGAACACCAGTCCGGGGCGCAATTTGAAGACATAGTTCATGCCGTCTGCCGACACCGTCCACGACTCCACCATCTGCGGCTGCGGACGGCCTGACGCGTCCATCGAGAACAACGTGTCGTAGACCAGATAGCCGTGGTTGCGGGTGACGTAGGCCGACGTCAGGATCGGGTCCAGCACGCGCAGCGGCGCGTGCATCACGAACCTGGCGGTGGTCTCGGCCTGGCTGGCGGCTGGCACGGCGGCCAGCGGCGCGGCTGCGGCCAGGAACATTGCTGCGGAAAACAGAAAGGATCGCTTCATTACTTCCCCTTTATGGTTTGGTCCTGCGCCGGCAGCGTGCCGGCGGGCCTTGGTGCGGATCAGGGCAACAGGATCTGCCGCCCCGTCCAGGGCGCGGCCCGTTCCAGCTCGGCCGCCAGGCGCAGGATCTGGTCCTCGCGCCCAAAGTGCCCGATAAGCTGGCTGGCCACCGGCACGCCCGATTCCGTCCAGTCCAGCGGCAGGCTGGCTGCCGGCTGGCCCGAGGCGTTGATCACCGCCAGGAAGGTCGCATAGCGCGACACCTTTTCGCGGAACGCCCAGAATTCGCCTTCCAGCGCCAGGTCGCCCAGCTTGGCCGGCAGTTGCGCCAGCGTGGGCGTCAGCACCAGGTCGACGTCCGTCATGGCCGACTCGATGGCGCGTCCGATGGCGTGAAAGCGGTTGATCGAATCCACGTATTGCATGGAGGTCAGTTCGCGGCCCACCGACAGGCCGTCGCGGATGACCGGTTCCAGGTCGTCGTCGCGCAGCGCGCGGCCGCGGATTGCCAGGCGCGCCTGCACGGCCAGCACGATGTTCGTGGCCAGCACGGTGCCGTGGGCGCGGACGAATCCCGAGTAGTCCAGGTCCGGCAACGGCGCGTCGACGACCTCGTGTCCCAGTTCCCGGCACAGGCGGGCCGTGCGTTCGACGCCGGCCAGGCATTCCGGCGCGATGGGGATTCCATTCCAGGCCTGGCGCCACACGGCGATGCGCAGGGGCTCGCGGCGTTGCTCGCGCACCGAATCCAGATACGAGCCCGGCGCGGGCGGCGCGGCGTAGGGCGAACCCGGCGCATAGCCGCTGATCCCGTCCATCGCCGCCGCGGTATCGCGCACGCTGCGCGTCAGCACGCCTTCGCAGGCCATGCCGCCCCACCCTTCGCCGCGAGCCGGCCCCATCGGCACGCGGCCCCGGCTGGGCTTTAAGCCAAACACGCCGCAGCAGGCAGCCGGGATGCGGATCGACCCGCCGCCATCGCTGCCGTGTGCCACCGGCACGATGCCTGCCGCCACTGCAACCGCGGCGCCGCCGCTCGAACCGCCGACCGACCGGTCCAGCGCCCGCGGGTTCAGCGTGGCGCCGCCGTTGCGGCGCGCCTCGGTGGACGGTCCCATGCACAGCTCCGATACCGTGGTCCGTGCGAATGGGATCAGTCCCGACGCTTCGAATCGCTGGGCCAACGTCGCGTCGAACGCGTATTCCGTGTCGTCAAACAGTGCCGAACCCAGGCTGGACGGAAAGCGCACGCTCGGCAGACCCGAATCCTTGAGCAGAAAGGGAATGCCGCGGAACAGGCCGCGCTCGGTCCAGCCGCCGGCCAATTTACGGCCCGTTTCAGGCTGCACGTAGGTCAGCGCGTTCAATGGCGCGCCGCGTTCTTCGGCCAACTGCAACGCGCATTCCATCAGCTCGGCCGGCGTCACCTGTCCGCGCGCCAGCAGCCCCGCCAACGCCAATCCGTCCTGCCCTTCGTACTCGTCTGTCCGCATGACTTCCCTGCAACCTTGATGCGCCTGGGTGGCCGGCGCGATAGCCCGCATCCGATTCGATGCCCTGCTTTTGCCGCCTACTTTTCAGGTATTGTTTAGCAATACCGATGTAGCTCATAAAAATATTCTAAGCGAGCAACTTCGGGGCACGCAACGCGCGATGCATCAGGGATTTCCCGCGATGGCGGGCTTGTCGAGGCGTTGGCGCGTTGTGCCGCGGACATCGGTATTGCCGATCGCGGCGCCGCCCCCAATAATTTCCGCACGCTCGAATTCCCCTCCTCTCATCGGCAAGGAAAAACGCTCATGCACATCCTGGTTGCTGGCTTCCAGCACGAGACCAACACCTTCGCGCCCTCCAAGGCGAGCTACGACAACTTCGTGCGCGGCGAAGGCTTTCCCGCGATGGTGCGGGGCGCGGACATGTTGGCGCTGCGCGAGGTCAACATTCCGGCCGGCGGCTTCATCAACGCGGTAGCCGCGGAAGGCCACACCGTGCAGACCGTGATCTGGGCAGGCGCCAGCCCGTCTGCCCATGTGACGCGCGACGCCTACGAACGCATCGCCGGCGAGATCCTGGACGCGGTGCGGGCGGGCGGCTTTGACGCCATCTATCTGGACTTGCACGGCGCCATGGTCACGGAACATCTGGACGATGGCGAAGGCGAACTGCTGGCCCGCGTGCGCGAGATCGTGGGATCGGACGTGCCGGTGGTCGCCAGCCTGGATCTGCACGCGAATGTCACCGCGCAGATGCTGCAAAGCGCCGACGGCCTGGTGGCGTTTCGCACCTATCCGCACGTGGACATGGCCGACACCGGCGTGCTGGCCGCGCGGCTGCTCATGGCGCGCATGCAGGCCGGCGGCAAATGGACCCGCAGCGAACGCCGCCTGCCCTTCCTGATTCCCATCAACGGCATGTGCACGATGCTCGAACCCTCGCAGGGCGTGTATGCCTTACTGGGTGAACTGGAACAGACGCCCGGCGTGGCCTCCATCTCGTTCGCGCCGGGCTTTCCCGCCGCGGATTTCCCGGAGTGCGGGCCGGTGGTGTGGGCCTACGGCACGGACGCCGCCGCGGTCGAGCAGGTCACGGAATCGCTGTATGCGCGCGTGCTGGCGCTGGAACCCGAGTGGTCGCCGGACTTTCTGGAACCGGCCGAGGCGGTGCGCCGCGCGCAAGCCCTGGCCGCGGAAGCGACGCGGCCCATCGTCATTGCGGACACGCAGGACAACCCCGGCGCGGGCGGTGACGCCAACACCACCGGCATGCTGCGCGCGCTGGTGGAAGCGGACGCGCAGAACGCGGCGCTGGGCTTGCTGTACGACCCCGACGTGGTGCGTCAGGCGGCAGAGGCAGGCGTTGGCGCCACGGTTGCGCTCAAGCTGGGCGGGCAATCGGGCGTGGCGGGCGACGCGGCCTTTGACGGGGAGTTCGTGGTCGAGGCCTTATCGGACGGCAAGCTGCGCTTTGACGGTCCGATGATGAACGGCATGGACGTGGACCTGGGCGGGACGGCCACGCTGCGGATTGGCGGCGTGCGCGTGGTGGTCAGCGCCGGCAAGGCGCAGATGCTGGACCGCAACCTGTTCCGCGTCGGCGGCGTGCAGCCCGAGGAAATCGGGATATTGGTGGTGAAAAGCTCGGTGCATTTCCGGGCCGACTTCCAGCCCATCGCGCACGAGGTGCTGGTGGCCAAGGCGCCCGGCCCGATGCAGGCCGATCCCGCGGATCTGCCATGGACGCGTCTGGCGCCCGGGATGCGGGTGCGGCCGCAGGGGCGGCCGTTCGTGGCGGCGTGAAAACGGCATGGCCGGCGCAAAGGCGCCGGCCATGCCGACGAAGGCGCCATCGTGGCCGCCATCAAGCGGTATTACTTCAGCTTGCCCTGCGGGCTGACGAAGTCTTCCAGCGTCAGTCCCTTTTCCTTCAGGATCGCCTCCAGCAGCGGTTGCAGCTTGCCCAGGCTTTCCTGAACGGTCTCGCGCACGGTATCGACGATGACCTGCGTGCTGCGCTCGATCTCGATGTTGACCGCGTCGCCCACCTGCTTGTCCTCGAAGACCGTCATGCGGCGCGTCTCGGGAATCAGCCAGACCTCAAACCAGCCTTCGGCGCGGTTCACTTCCGACACGGTCAGGCTGGCGCCGTTGATGGCGATATAGCCCTTGGCGAACACGTATTTGCGGAAGGCCTCGGGAATGCTGAAGCGCATCAGGCGATTGGTGTCCGACGACTTCACCATCAGCACCTGCGACGTGAAGTCCACGTGGCCCGACAACGGATGGCCGCCGATCTCGGCGCCGTCCTTGGCCGCGCGCTCTACATTCGCGCTGTCGCCCTCGCCATAACTGCCCAGCGTGGTGATCGCCAGGCTTTGCAGCATGACGTCGAACGTGGCTTGGTTTTCGGACAGGATTTCCGTGACGGTCAGGCAGACGCCGTCCGTCGACACGCTGGCGCCGATGGCCAGGTCAGTGCAGAAACCAGGGGGAAAATCCAGCGTGAAGGTGCGCAGGCCTTCGCGATCCGCGATCTTTGCGATCTTCGCGGTGCCTTGAACAATACCGGTGAACATACGGATCCTGAAAGCGGGGCGGCAGGCCCCGGAAGCAAAACATCAACGTTAACCGATATTTTGTCCGGGTCCTTGCTGGGGGCCGCTGCCCGGGCCATTGCCCGGGTCCTTGCGCGAACGCGGCGCCCCCGCGCCGGGATCAGTGGCGGATCGCGATGGTCTTCAGGCTGGTGAAGCCGTACAGCGCCTCAAAGCCCTTCTCGCGGCCGTAGCCCGACTGGCGCGAACCGCCGAACGGCAGTTCCACGCCACCGCCCGCGCCGTAGTTGTTGACGAACACCTGGCCGGCGCGCAGCTTGCGGGCCAAGCGCATCTGGCGGCCGCCGTCGCGCGTCCACACGCCCGCCACCAGGCCATACAACGTGCCATTGGCGATTTCCAGCGCTTCTTCCTCGGTGTCGAACACCATGGCGGCCAGTACCGGGCCGAAGACTTCTTCCTGCGCCAAGCGGCTGTCGGGCGGCACGTCGCGGAACAGCACGGGCGGCTGATAGAAGCCGGCCTCGGGCGTGCCGTCCTTCAGCTTGCCGCGCGCGGCGACCTTCATGCCTTGCGCCTCGGCTTCGGCCAGGAAGCCGCGCACGCGGTCCTGCTGGCGCGCGTTGATCAGCGGACCGACATCCAGGTCCGCCGCCGCCGGTCCGGTCACCGTGGCGGAAAACGCGTCCGACAGGCGCTTGAGCACGGTTTCGTACACGCCGCGCTGGATCAGCACGCGGCTGCCGGCCGAGCACGTCTGGCCGGCGTTCTGGATGATGGCGCCCAGCAGCACCGGCATCGCGGCGTCCAGGTCAGCGTCGTCGAACACGATCTGCGGCGACTTGCCGCCCAGTTCCAGCGTGACGGGCACGTGGTTCTCGGCAGCGGCGTGCGCGACCATCTTGCCGGTCTGCGGCGAGCCCGTGAACGAGATGTGGTCGATGCCCGGATGCGCGGACAGCGCAGCGCCGGCCTCATGGCCGTAGCCCGTGACGATGTTCAGCGCGCCGGCGGGCAGGCCGACTTCGGCGGCGATCTCGGCCAGCTTCAAGAGCGACAGGCAGGCATCTTCAGCGGGCTTGACCACGCACGCGTTGCCCGCCGCCAGCGCCGCGCCGACGCTGCGGCCGAAGATCTGCAGGGGGTAGTTCCACGGCACGATGTGGCCGGTGACGCCATGCGGCTCGCGCACCGTCAGCACGGTGAAGCCCGGGGTGTAGGGAATGGTCTCGCCGTGCAGCTTGTCGACCGCGCCGGCATAGAACTCGAAATAGCGCGCCACGGCGGCGGCATCGGCGCGCGCCTGCTTGATGGGCTTGCCCGTGTCGGCCGATTCCAGCTGCGCCAGTTCCTCCTGGCGGTCCAGCAGCGCAAAGGCAATCTTCATCAGCAGGCGGCTGCGGACGGCGGGCGCCATCTGGCCCCACTCGCCTTCGAACGCCTGGCGCGCGGCCTGCACGGCGCGGTCCACGTCGGCCTCGTTCGAGCGGGCCAGTTCCTCGAAAGGCTTGCCATCGGACGGGTTCAGGACGGGAATGGTTTCACCGGTGGCCGCGGCCACCCATTGGTTGGCGATAAAGTTCTTCTGAGTCACGATGTGCGGAGTAAAGTAGCGGCCGAACGGCCGGTTGGGGGAAGCAGCATGTCTCGGAGCGCTTGCCAGCAGCTGGGCCGGCCGCGCCGCCTGCGCGTCGTGCGCGCGGGCGTTGTGGTTTGAATGGCAAGGTACGGGAGGCCTCCGCAACTTGTCAATTGAAATGACAGCTTTAATCCCAACCTTCAGGATATTTTTCTGGATGATCGGGTTATCCCTAATATTTCAGGGGCTTAGCGGCCCGCCGGTTAGTCATGCCGCATGACAACCTGTCCCTACTTGAAGGAGCGCCCGATGAGCAACGTACGTGACCCGCAGCTTGAATCGCTGCTGGCCGCGGCTACCCGCCCCCGTCCCGAACTGGACGTGCTGGCCGAGGTGGCGTCAGGCCTGGGCTATGTCCGCGCCGAGCGCTTTGCCGAGCGCGTCTACGAAAGCCTGTTCTACGCGATCGCCACCGGCAAGATTGCCCCCGGCAACAAGCTGCCGACCGAACTGGAACTGGCCGCGCTCTTTGAAGTGTCGCGGCCCGTCGTGCGCCAGGCGCTGGACCGGCTGCGTGAAGACCAGCTCGTGGACTCGATCCGCGGATCGGGCTCCTACGTGAAGTCCAAACCGGACCTGATGGGCGGCATGCCCGCCGTGGACCCCGCGCGCCGCGTGGGCCACATCCTGGAAGGCCTGGAACTGCGCATGGTGATCGAGCCCGAATGCGCGCACCTGGCCGCACTGCGCCGCACACCCGAAGACCTGCAGGAAATGGACCGCATGCTGACCGGCTACGAAGAGGCCGACGCATCGGGCGCCATCGCCCACCATCACGACTATGGCTTTCATCGCGCCATTGCCACGGCCACCGGCAACCAGCGCTTCGTGCAGGTGCTCAAGTCGCTGGAATACGACGTGAGCCACGCCGTGAACGTCATGCGCCATCTGGTCCACAGCGAACCCTGGAAGCGCACGCGCGCCGCCATCGACGAACACCGCCACATCTACAAACTGATCCGCGATCAGGATGCCGAGGGCGCGCGCAACGTCATGCGCGCCCATATCGAAAAAGCCCGCAGCCGCATGCTAAATAGCGGCTCGGAACACTGAGCAGGAAGCCGTACCCCATGTCATCGCAACGCCCGCAACTGAACCTGAACCAGCAACTCGTCATCGTCACCGGCGCCAGCCGCGGCCTGGGCGCCGCCATCGCGCAGGCCTTCCTGCGTGAAGGCGCCAATGTCGTCATCAACTACCTGAACAGCGCAGAGCGCGCCGAGGCTCTGGCGGCTTCCGCCCCGGACCGCGCCCTGGCCGTGCAGGCCGACGTGCGCGACCCCGCCGCCGTCGCCGCCCTGGTCGCCCGCGCCAGCCAGCACTTTGGCCAGCCGGTCAGCACGATCGTCAACAACGCCCTGCCCGCCTTCCAGTTCAACGGCGACGCCCGTCCCCACGCCGACACGCTGGACTGGGCGCAGATGAACGCCCAGATCGAAGGCAGCGTGCGCGCGGCGCTCAACACCACGCAGGCCGCCCTGCCCGGCATGCGCGCCGCCGGCGGCGGCCGCATCATCAACGTCGGCACCAACCTGGTCCAGAACCCGGTCGTGCCGTACCACGACTACACCGCTGCCAAGGCCGCACTGCTCGCCTTCACCCGCACCTTGTCCCACGAACTGGGCGCGGACGGCATCACCGTCAACATGGTGTCCGGCGGCCTGCTGCGCACCACCGACGCCTCGGCCGCCACCCCCGACGCCGTCTTCGACATGATCGCCGCCGGCACCCCGCTGCGCGAAGTCACCACGCCAGAGCAATTTTCGGATGCCGTGCTGTTCTTCGCCAGCCCCTGGTCGCGTGCGGTGACCGGGCAGAACCTGATTGTCGACGGCGGACTGGTGAAGGGTTGATCGCCGCATCCGGGAAGCCTCCCGGATGACGCTAATGCGTCGTGTGTTACGGTGGACCGGCAAATCCACCGCAACCCAGGAGGCAAGATGAAGACACAGATCAGTTATCGAAAGCTCGACGGCAGCGACGGCGTGGCGCTGGTGAATGGCGGGATATCCGAGACGCAGCAGGCAAAGCAGGAACTGGCGAATTGGCTGGACTTGCCGGCGGCGGACGCGGCGGGCGGAAATCCGGACGATGTCGACGGCCGGCTGCGGCGCGGGGGAATCGAGCCGGGATCGGTTGAGTTCAATCACATCAGCGAATAGCTAAAGCCAAAACCCCGATTCGCAGGAATCGGGGTTTTTGTTTGTGCGTGTCTGACACCTTGCGGCGGCGGTGGAGCTCCGCTGGCCGGTGTCTGACACCGCAATGAGACGCTGCCCCGAACTGGCGATCGCCTCCCGCGGGTGTCAGACAGCCAATATGCGCAGGCCGGGCAAAAAAGCGCGTCATGGCGGCGCGGTATCATTCCGCATCTGCATGGGGCGGCCTCGCCCCCCCGAATTGCTCTCGCTTCAACGACGCCATCGAAGCCGGATTTGATGCCCTCGGCCCGTCACGCCGACGCGATGCCGCGAGAGCCGCGTAAACAAACATCTGAACAAAACATGAAACTCGCCACCTGGAACGTCAACTCCCTGAACGTGCGCCTGCAACAGGTCCTCGACTGGCTCGCCGCCAATCCCGTCGACGTGCTGTGCATCCAGGAACTCAAGCTCACCGACGACAAGTTCCCCGAGGCGGCATTCAAGGAAGCCGGCTACCACGCTGTGTGGGCCGGCCAGAAAACCTATAACGGCGTCGCCATCATTTCCCGCGTGCCCGGCACGACGATGGTGCGCAACATCCCCGGCTTTGATGACCCGCAGCAGCGCGTCCTGGCCCTGACCGTCCCCAGCCCCGAAGGCGACGTGCGCGTCGTCTGCGCCTACTGCCCCAACGGCCAGTCGGTCGGGTCCGACAAGTACGCGTACAAGCTGGAATGGTTTGAAGCCATGCGCAAATGGCTGGCTGAAGAGATCAAGCAATTCCCCCGCCTGGCCGTGCTGGGCGACTACAACGTCGCGCCCGCCGACGAAGACGTGCACAACCCCGAAAAGTGGGAAGGCCAGGTCCTGGTGTCCGAACCTGAACGCCAGGCCTTGCGCTCGCTGATCGACGTGGGCCTGACCGACTCGTTCCGCCTGTTCGAGCAGCCGGAAAAGTCGTTTACGTGGTGGGATTACCGCCAATTCGCGTTCCGCCGCAACGCCGGACTGCGCATCGACCACGTGCTGCTGTCCGCCCCCCTGGTCAAGCGTTGCACCGCCTGCGTGATCGACAAGGAACCCCGCCGCAACGAGCAACCGTCAGACCACGCGCCGGTCATCGCCACGCTCGCATTTGTCTGAAAAATATCGGCGCCGACGCGTGTTGCGCAGCCGGGGGGAATTCCTGTATATTTCTGGTCTTGCTTGATTTGGGGCGGTAGCTCAGCTGGGAGAGCGTCGCGTTCGCAATGCGAAGGTCGGGAGTTCGATCCTCCTCCGCTCCACCAAATTCCAGACGGAAAAGCCTTGGACACTTTTTGTGTGCCAAGGCTTTTTTGTTTCTACGGGCAGAATCTCTACGGCCCGTAGGTGGAACCTACAGCCCGCCTATGGAGCCGCAATATTTGTACGGCAAGCGCGACGGCGCTTGACCGTTTCACCGGCAAGGCTTCAACGTGTGCAGATCCAGCAGCGTGAACCGCCCCCCGTCCAGCCAACCCCCCGTGTCGATGTAATACACATTGCCCAACTGCGCCGGCTTGCGCAGCGTCATGTGCCCGTGGACCACCGCACGGACGTTTCGGACAGGTTTGGCATATTGCATTCGATAGCGGTCGATGGACCACAGGCACGCGTCTTCATCGTCCAGACTGAAGCCGGCGCCATGAATGGCTTGCCAATCGTCATAGGGAAAGTCGGCATGCACCAGACCGACGACACCGCCCGGCGTTTCCACCTCGATGGCCAACGGCAAGGCATTCAGGCATGTAGCGATGCGGACCTGGGTGTCGCCATCGCACGCGTCCAGCCATTCCCCGCCATGGAGGCGATGATCCACGTCGGGAATGGGGTTGTTCATGGCGCGCCGCCACGTCATGAGGTCGTGATTCCCGCAGATCGCGTGAAACCAGGGGCGCTCCAGCCAAGCCAGAACCTCGGCGGACTCTGGCCCGCGATCGACGAGATCACCGACGGCGAACAAGCGGTCATGCTCAGGGGAAAACCGGGCTGCGGCAAGCGCGGCTTCAAGCCGGCCGAAATGGCCGTGAATGTCGCCGACGGCGAGATCGCGGCCTTTGGTGTTTAGACCAAAGCGCTCTACACGCAGATTTCCGGACCTTTGAGCTGCTTCCATGCGGCTTTTCACCCTTACCCTTCCCTGGCGTTGAGGCGCTGTTCCAGCGTCCCAATGGATTGCAACACATCTTGGATCTCGGGCAGCGCGCCGAAAACCATTCCTCCCATCGCCACGTAATCGCGCGCTAGCGATTCGCTCATGGGCTGCGACGGCGCCAAAGTGAAAGAGCCGCGCTGCGCCAGGTCCAGCCCCAGATCGCCGCTGCCGAAGAACATCCGCGCGTGCAGCGCGCAGTCCTGAGCCAAATCCTGGTCGGCCAACCACGTACTGATGTCCGGGTGCTGCAATAGGCGGTGGATGTCGTAAAAGTGACGCGAGACCCGCTGCCCGCCCTGGCGTAACTCCCCCGGCGGTCATGCCATTGGCGCGCCCCGTGCAAGATGATGATCTTGTCCCAAAACGTGCGCTCGGGCTTAACGGTTGTGACGTCGCGCACCGCCATGTCCAGATCGGCCAAATCGTCAGCGATATAAGGAATGACGGTGGCCGACTCGTGCGGGTCCAACGCCGACTTGGCGCCTGCCTCAATCTTTACAGCGGAACGAATGTAGTCGCCCTCCGCAGACGTCACGGCGGGATACCAGAACAGCAACGTCTGCCGGTCGGGATCTTCAAGGTCCAGCTCCACACGGAATTGGTCGGTGAGCATGATCCGATTTGCAATCTCGCCCAAATGCACTGCCATCACCTCGGCAATGTATTGCCGGCAGGCGTCGCGGATGCGATCGAGACGGACGCGGCGTTGTTTGCCGCTCAAGGCGTGGAGGTCCGACACCTCGATGGGCTCGCCGATATCCTGGCGAAACACCGTAATGTCTATGTCCTCGGAAAAGCGCGAAATCAGTCCGAATGATTTGGACAGCGACGTGCCGCCCTTGAACAGCAAACGCGGCCCCTTGGACGGCAAGCCGTTGAACAGGGCATCCAGGACCCAGCACACCCAGAAGTCTTTTTCGACATGTTGAACGGCGGTGCCCAAACGCGCGGCCGTGGTCAGAAACAAGCCGCGACGCTCTGCGCCGCTCGCCTGAATGACCGTCTGGAAATTCAAATTCATGCCGAGGTCCCACTGCGCGACTGGCGCTATCTGGAGACCGTCATTGTCTCCTCGGGCGCACCTACCTGTGGAGTGCAACCGGGCAATTCTCGGACCAAGTCCTGCATCCACGCGGGCAAGGTGCTGAATCCCGCCGATATGTCTTGGCGAATGGCAGCTCCTTGAGGAGAGTCTGCCAGGATGGCAGACAGCCGTTTGAGGATGTTGGGTTTGTTGGCGGGCAAAGTGTCTTTGAGCCAGTGCAACGCCTGCACAACGCGCATTGCAGGCCTTCCGGCCCAAAACAAACGGCTTGGAGCAGTGAGCTTGAACTGAATCACCAGATTGTCGAACCGGATGGCCCGCCGGCGAGCATCGGTATGAATCGTGACGTGCGCGGGCACAGCATGAGTCAGTCCCAGATCGTTCGCTGCGGTCATGCCATCGACCAGCAAACGCAACTGATCCCGACGGGCGATCGCATCCAGCACCGCGCGATAGTCCGGGACTGCGGCCTTTTTCGTCAGGCTGTTTACTCTGGGCCGGTCATACAACCCACGGTCGATCCGGCGCAATTTCCCCGCGGCAGCAAGGCGCTGCAGCGCCTTGTCCACCGCGTCGCGGCCACCCAGATGGGCGAAATCAGCCGGCCCCCAGACATGGCCGGGCCTGGCGGCCTCCATGCTGGCCACAATCTGAGTCTTGATATCGTTCATAGGGCATCCTTGTCCGATATTTGTATATCTTTTTCGGACAGGCGGCAAATCTGTCCGAAATTTGTAGGCCAATTTCGGACGGCGTGATTACTACGCCCCTCTCAAACCGTCTCCTTATCCAACCGCCGCACCGCCGCGCTCAGCGTCGAAAAATCAAACTCCTTCCGTCCGCGCATCACCAGCCGGATCAGCACCGTCGTCACCACCGGCACAAACGCCGCCAGCAGGAACGATTCCAGCAGGAAGGTCGGCTTGTCCCCCGGCGCGGGGAAGAAGAAAAGGCCGGCGATCAGCCCCGTGATGGTGGCCGTGGTCGCCGTGAATCCATCGTGCTTGCGGCTGAAAAGCCCGTAAAACACCGGGAAGGCGGCGGCCGAGCACAGCAGGTCGGCCAGCAGGAACAGGTACAGCACGCTGTAGCCTTGCGACGCCACGATCATCACGGGGATCGCCATCAGCAGCACCAGCCACCGCGCCAGGCGCTTCATGGTGGCGCCGCCGGCGTTGGGCATCAGGCGGCGCAGGTCGACCGCGATGATGCTGGACACCGCGCTGATGGCGGTGTCGGCGGTGCTCATGACCAGGGACAGACCCAGCGGAATCAGGGCGATGACGAACCACGCCGGGGCGTGCGGCATGATGACGCTGAACAGCGCAATCGAGCTGTCGCCCTCGGGCGCCAACCCGACAAACGCCAGGCCGAACAGGCCCATCAAAAAGATGAACGGCGCTACCAGCACGCCGCCCAGCAGAAAGCCGTTGCGCATCGTGCGGGTGTCGCGGGCGGCGTAGATGCGTTGCCAATTGCCCTGGTGGAAGATGCCGGTCAGCAAAATGGCGACAAAGAAGGTTAGCCCCGCCTTCACGCCCACCGGGTCGGTCAGGTCCAGCAGTTGCGGCGCCTTGGCCTGCAGGGCTTCGATGGTGGGCAATGCGCCACCGGCCGCCTGCCAGCCGACGACGCACAGCACCACCAGCAGCGGCACGATGATCATCATCTGCACCTGATCGGTGAAGATGGACGAGCGCAGGCCGCCGTAGGTGGTGTAGAGCAAGGTCGTCCCCATCACGATGGCGGCGGTGGCCCACAGGGGCACGGGCGCCAGCATCGCGACCAGCTTGGCAATGGCGGTAACCTCGGCCGACAGCGCGATAAACAGGTAGAACAGCATGATGAAAAGCGCCAGGCCATACATGGGCCGGCCGTAGCGCGCCATCAGGAATTCGGTCAGCGTGTGACCGTGCGGGATCAGTTCGCGCATGCGCCGGCCCAGCGGAATCATGACCAGGCGCGGCGACATCGACCCGAGCGCGTAGCCGATCACGGCGGCCAGCCCGCCCCAGGTTGCGGCCTGCGCCGGCGAAAAGAGAATCCATGCGCCCAGCGTGGACGCCATCAGCGTCAGGATCGTGCCAAACGACCCCTGGCTGTTGCGCGCGACGATGTAGTCTTCCAGGGTGCCGCGCTTGCGCCGGGTGTACAGCACGCTGGCCACGGCGAAGCCGCCCGAGAACAGCAGCAGCCATACCAGGGCGGTGGTTTGGGTCAACATGAAGGTCGGTCCTCCCGCGGGCGGCCTGAGGCCGGACGCGTAACGCGGCGGCCCGCCGTCAGGGAGCCGCGAGATGAATGGAATCAGGGAGGGCGCGCGAGAGACTTGCGGTGTCCTTCCCTTCGCCGGCATTACCCGGATCAGGTTCAAAGGGTTACCGCATAGACGCGGAATCTCAGCCCGTACAGGGCTCCCCCAGGAATTGCCGCAAGGTTAGGAGAGCGGCGCGGCGATGTCAACGCGCGGCGTGAGAAACGTTGGGCCGGGCATGCCGGGCAGGCGCCGCGGCCGCGCAAGCCCCGCCCACCGCAACCGCGCCCGCCCGCCGTTTTATGCTAAGTTCGCCCGCTTGCGGCACCTGCGGGCGTGCCGGACGCGGCAATCAATGACGCAATCAATGACGCAACTGATGACGCAATCGACGAGCTGATCGCCATGATGCACCTGAACCTGTTCATTTTCGGCTGCGGCCACCATCGCGCGGCCTGGCGCCACCCGGACTCGGCGGCCGAGCGGCTGGGCGACATCAGCTACTACGAAAGCCTGGCCCGCACGGCCGAGCGCGGCAAGCTCGACGCCATTTTCTTTGCCGACGGCCAGTCGATGGACAACATCGGCGACGGGCCGCGCTGGTATCTCGAACCGCTCACCACGATGGCCGCGATCGCCCGCGCCACCACCCGCATCGGCCTGATCAGCACGGTTTCCAGCACGTTCTTCACGCCCTTTCATGCGGCGCGCATGGTGGCCTCGCTGGATCACATTTCCGGCGGCCGCATGGGCTGGAACGTGGTTACCTCGATGTTCGACGCCGAGGCGCGCAATCACGGCTACGAAGCCATGCCCGGCCACGACTGGCGCTACGCGCGCGCCGAGGAATTTGTCGACGTTGCGCTGAGGCTGTTCGACTCGTGGGACGACGACGCGCTGGTCATCGACCGCAACGGCCACTTCGGCGTGCCGGACCGCCTGCACAAGATAGATCACCATGGCGAACACTTTCTGGTGGACGGCCCGCTTACCGTGCCGCGACCGCCGCAGGGGCATCCGGTGCTGTTCCAGGCGGGCGCCTCGGATCAGGGCCGCGATCTGGCGGCGCGCCGCGCGGAAGCCATCTATGCCGTGGCCTACGACTTGCCCGCCGCGCAGTCCTATTACCGCGACATCAAGCAACGTGTCCGGGCCGCTGGCCGCGACGCGTTCGTGCCCATCATGCCGGGCCTCGTGACCTATGTCGGCTCGACCGAAGCCGAGGCCCGCGCCAAGCAGCGCGAATTGGACGAACTCCTGCCCGCGGACGCCTCATTGCGCCAACTTGGGACGTTCGTCCTGCAGGATTGTTCGGGCTGGGAACTGGACGCGCCCGTGCCGCCCCTGCCTCCGCTGCCCGAGTTCACAGGTCCCAAGGGCCGTTACGGCACCATCCTGCGCATCATCGAAACCGAGCAGCCCACCGTGCGCCAGTTGCTCGGCCGGCTGGCCGCGGGCGGCGGGCACTGCACGATGGTGGGCACGCCGGAGCAGATCGCGGACCGGATGGAACATTGGTTCAGGAATGAAGGCGCCGACGGCTTCAACCTGATGCCCCCGTCACTGCCGGGCGGCATCGACGACTTTGTGGAGCAGGTGGTGCCGGTGCTGCAACAGCGCGGGCTGTTCCGTAAGGACTACGAACACGCCACGCTGCGCGGGCATCTGGGCCTGGAACGACCGGGCCGCTGAGAGGGCAGACGCCGGACCGAAAAGCGTGCCGATCAGCTTGTCTGGGTCAATGGTTCGCGTTCGGTTTCGGGGACACGCGGCCGGGCAGCCGGTTGCGGCCGGCGAGCACGGGTGGCGATCCAGTCGTAAAGGCGAACGCCCGGCTCGCGCATCAAGGCGGTGACTACGCCGCTGACCACCAGCCCCAACACGATCAAGGGTAGCCAGGCCATCATGACGCACGCTTGCAGATTGCGGCGGCCGTACCGCAGGAGCTTGACCGGCACTTCGGCGCGCCGACCGCGATGGATTCGCGGGCTACCGCGCACTGCCTGATCTTGTCTTCAATGATGTTGCACATACAAAAACTGCCGTCGCGGGCAAGCATGACTGCCCACGGCGAAAAATCAAAAATGTAATGTAGCGTAGATTATGTTTCTACAAGCTTCACGAAACGGGGTGAAATCAAAATCCGCGTGACTTTATGGACTGCCCGGCGCAGCGCAGGCAGGCAAGGACGGACCGCCTGACGCTATGCCCGCTACACGTTGGGAAACTTCTCCACGATCTCCAACACGCCGTTGATGACGAACTGCACGCCCATGCAGACCAGCAGGAATCCCATCACGCGTGAGATCGCCTCGACACCGCTCTTGCCGATGACGGCGACGATGCGGCCCGCGAAATGCAGGCAGACCCAGAACAAGAGCCCCAGCAGCGCAAACACGATGACCGGGGCCACGCCCACCACCCAGCGCGCATAGTCCGGTGCAATGGCCGAATCGACCGACGATGCGCCGCTGATGATCATGGCGATCGTGCCGGGTCCCGCCGTGCCGGGCAGGGCAAGGGGCACGAATGCGATGTTGGGGCTCTGGCGCTCCTGCGCGTCGGCCGCGGCCTCGGCCTCCAGGGCGCGCGGCTGGTCCGACGGAAACAGCATGCTGAAGCCGATGCTGACCACGATCAATCCGCCCGCAATGCGCAGGCCGGGGATGGAAATGCCGAAGGTGTGCATCAGCAGCGCGCCGGCGTAGTAGGTCACCAGCATGATCCCGACCACGTAGAACGCCGCCTGGGTCACCTGCTTCTGCCGTTCCTTGAACGGTATCTGCTGGCCAAGCGACAGCAGCAGCGTCATGGACGTCAGCGGATTGGCCAGCGGCAGCATCAGCGCCAGACCCAGGCTGACGAGCTTGCCCAGTTGAATCAGTTCATCAATCATGTCCGCTCGCTAGAGTGTGCGCGCCGTCTACTCTACCTCACCCGCGGCCCAGCAACTCGGTCCACGGGCAGCGGCTGACCAGCGCGACCCAGAACGCCGCTCATCGTGACCACGCCGCGGCCATCGGAATGAGCATCGGCGCGGCTAATCATCAGCATCCATTAAACTGATGCAATTCCCGCAGCGGGCCGTGCTGCCTAGCATACAAGCGCCCGTTGCCTGCGGCTCTGCCGCGGCGCATTGCCATTGCCACCCGGAGTTTCCTCTTGACCGACCTCTTTCAATTCAGCCGCGGCACCGCCCCGCTGCTGATCTCCATTCCCCACCTCGGCAGCCAGATTCCCGACGCGCAGCGTCCGCACATGACGGACGTAGCTCTGCAATCCGGCGACACCGACTGGCATCTGGACACCCTGTACCAGTTCGCCCAGGCGTTGGGCGCGTCCGTGCTGGGCGCGCGCTATTCGCGTTACGTGGTCGACCTGAACCGCCCGCCCAACGACGAAAGCCTGTATCCCGGGCAGACCAAGACCGGCCTGTGCCCCACCCAGGCCTTTCGCGGCGATGCGCTTTACCAGAACGACGCCGTGCTGACCGACGCGGAACGCGCCCAGCGCCTGGAGGCGTACTGGAAGCCCTATCACGCCAAGCTGCAAGAAGAGATTGACCGCATCAAGGCCGAGCACGGCACGGTGCTGCTGTGGGAAGCGCACTCGATCGCCAGCGTGCTGCCGCGCCTTTTTGAGGGCAAGCTGCCCGACCTGAACATCGGCACGTCCGACGGCGCCTCCTGCGCGCCCGACATCCTGGCCGCCGTGCATGAACAGTTGAACGGTTGCAAGGATTACACCTGGGCCGTCAATGGCCGTTTCAAGGGCGGCTACATCACGCGCCATTACGGTTCGCCGGCTGACAATGTGCACGCCATCCAGCTCGAGATGTGCCAGTCCACCTACATGGACGAAACATACCCGTACGGCTATCGCCCCGATCTGGCCGACAAGGTCATTCCGGTGGTCGAAGGCATGGTGACTGCCGCGCTGCGCCAGACCACGGCGCGCCAGCGCTAAGCCCTGTTGAAACGCCGCCGGACGCCCACGCCATGAACCGCTTTTCGTTCACCAGCACGGAAAACTATCCGGAATGGAGCCTGCTGCTGACGTGGGTGGCGGTGGTGGAAGCGGCGTCGGTCTCGGGCGCGGCGCGGCTGTTGGGTTTTTCGCAGGCGGCGGTGTCGCAGCGGATCAAGCAGCTTGAAGCCGCCATGTCGACCGAACTGCTGGACCGCAGCACCCGCCCTGCCCGGCCCACGCCGGCCGGCGAGCTGCTGTTCGAACACGCCGCGCGGCTGCTGGCGCAGGCCGGCGACATGACGGAAAGCGTGCGCAACCTTAGCCGGGCCAAGCGCAACATCGTGCGCTTCGGCTGCGTGGACTCGTTTGCCGGCACGCTGGGACCGACCCTGATCCACGGCCTGTCCGGCGCGTCGCGCCAGATCCGGCTGTGGTCGGGCATCACGCCCGTGCTGGACAAGCAGCTGGAAGACCGGCAGCTAGACCTCGTCGTCACCACCAGCGCATCGGCAGGCAGGCCCACCATCCGCAAGTACAGTCTGTTCAGCGAACCCTACGTGCTGATCGTGCCGCGCTCGATGAGCATGGACCGGATCGACACGCTGAAGGAACTGGGCCAGCGCGCCCAGTTCATCCGCTACAGCGCGCGTTCGTTCATCGGCGCCGAGATCGACCGGCTGGTCGAGTCGCACGGCGTGATGATCGAGCGGACCTACGAATTCGACAATACCGATCCGCTGCTCAGCCTGGTCACGGCCGGGCTGGGCTTTGGCATCAGCACGCCGCTGTGCATCTGGCAGTCGCGCCATTTCCTGGACCAGTTGCGCGTGCTGCCGCTGGCGCCCTTCCTGGGCGCGGCGCGGGCCGACGATCCCGCGCTGTCGCGCACGCTGTATCTGGCCGCGCGCCAGCAGGAGGTGGGCAAGCTGCCCGCCGAGGCGCGCGACGTGATCCTGATGGCGATGGAGCGCCTGATCCAGAAGGAACTGGCCCCGGCGCTGGGGCTGCCGCCGGCCACGCTGTGGCGCAGCCTGCGGCGTTGACGTAACGCCCGCGGCGCCCCGAACGCGGGGTTCGGCAGCGAAGGGCTGCCTGCGGCGTTGGCGCGTTCTGCGGCGCCAACGCCGCATCCATCACGGCAGCGAGGACGTCAGCGCCGGAACGGCTTCGAACAGGTCGCCCACCAGCCCGTAATCCGCCACGCCGAAGATCGGCGCGTCGCCGTCCTTGTTGATGGCGACGATGACCTTGGAATCCTTCATGCCCGCCAGATGCTGGATCGCGCCCGAAATCCCGACGGCCACGTACAGGTCCGGCGCAACGATCTTGCCGGTCTGGCCGACCTGCCAGTCGTTCGGCGCATAACCCGCGTCGACGGCAGCGCGCGAGGCGCCCAGCGCCGCGCCCAGCTTTTCGGCCAGGGGATCGAGCAGCTTGAAGTTTTCCGCGCTGCCCAGGCCGCGTCCGCCCGACACCACGGCGCGCGCGCCGCCCAGGTCGGGGCGTTCTGACACCGCTATCTCGCGGCTGATGAAACGCGACTGGCCCGCCGCCGTCACGGCCTCGACCGCTTCCACCGTGGCGCTGCCGCCTTCGGCAGACACCGCATCGAATGCCGTGGGGCGGATCGTGGCCACGACCACCGGATAACCGCTCTTGACCGTCGCGATCGCGTTGCCGGCGTAGATCGGACGCTTGAACGTATCAGGCGCCAGCACTTCTATCACGTCCGACACCTGCGCCACATCGAGCAACGCGGCAATGCGCGGCGCCACGCTCTTGCCCTGCGCCGTCGCGGCCAGGAAGACGTGCGAGTAGCCGGCGGCCGCCGCCACGGCCTGCGCGGCCACGGCTTCCGGCAGGCCATTGGCAAGCTGCGGCGCCTGCGCCAGCAGCACCTTTGCCACCCCGGCGACCCGTGCAGCCGCCTCGGCCACCGGCTGCGCGCCATCGCCCGCGACCAGTACGTGGACCGGCATGTCCAGCCTGCCCGCGGCAGAAATGGCGTTGAGCGTGGCGCCACTCAGCGCCCGATTATCGTGTTCGGCAATAACAAGGACAGTCATCAGATCACCTTGGCTTCGTTCTTCAGTTTGTCGACCAGCGCGGCCACGTCGGCGACCTTGATGCCGGGTGCGCGCGCCGCCGGCTCTTCGACGCGCAGCGTCTGCAGGCGGGACACCGGGTCCACGCCCAGCGCCTCCGGCGTTTCCACATCCAGCGGCTTCTTCTTGGCCTTCATGATGTTGGGCAACGTGACATAGCGCGGCTCGTTCAGGCGCAGGTCCGCCGTCACAATGGCCGGCAGCGTCAGTTCCACCACTTCCAGGCCGCCGTCCACTTCGCGCGTCACGCGCGCCGTGCCGTCGCCGATGGCGATGGCGCTGGCGTTGGTGGCCTGCGGCCAGCCCAGCAGGGCCGCCAGCATCTGGCCGGTCTGGCAGGCGTCGTCGTCGATGGCCTGCTTGCCCAGGATCACCAGCGCGGGCGCTTCCTTGACCACGACGGCGCGCAGCAGCTTGGCGACTTCCAGCGGCTGCAAGGCGGCATCCGTCTGCACCAGCACGCCGCGGTCGGCGCCGATGGCCAGCGCGGTGCGCAACGTCTCCTGCGACTGCGCCGTGCCGCACGACACGGCCACGACTTCAGCAGCCGCGCCCTGCTCTTTCAGGCGCACGGCTGCCTCGACGGCGATTTCATCGAACGGGTTCATCGACATCTTCACGTTGCCGATGTCCACGCCGCTCTGGTCGGCCTTGACGCGCACGTTGACGTTGTAGTCAACCACGCGTTTGACCGCGGCAAGTACCTTCATGGAAACACTCCTGAGTGAAAGGAATCAACGGACGCCCCGGGTTGTGACTGGGACGGCTGTAGTTTGGTCAGTCCGGGAAGCTTTTCTGGACCGTGATGTCCAGGATCACGGTGAAGTCGGTTTGCGTGGCTGGGGCGCCGGGGGTGGCGACGCCCGCCGTACAGACGCCCGGCGTATCGACGCCCGGCGTGTCGACGCCCGGCGAATCGACGCCCGGCATTTCCACGCTGCGCGTTATCTCGTATGCCCCCGCCGTCACCCGCACCCGCGTAACCTCGAGCCCATCCGCGCCGGCCGGCAACGCGCCGACCTCGCAGCAACCGGACGCCGACCCCGAACAGGTCACCGACGCCCTCGCACCGCCGCGCAAGACAAAGAGATTCAGCACCTGCACCGGTCCGCCCACCAACGTGGATTGCAGCAACGCATCGCCGCCAAACACAGCCGGTTCACGCAGCCGCAACGGCACGGCCACACCCTCGCCTTGCAGCATCACGCCCTCGCCCGCCAGCACGACCGACACGCGGTCATACCCGGGAAACCGTGAATACGGGCCGTCGCGTTCGATATCGGCGATGCTGACGCGCCAGCGTCCGGCTGGGTCGGCCACCAGCGTGCGCGTGACACCCCCGCCGTTCTTCCACGGCTCGGGCGGCAGCGCCAACCAGCTGGCTTGCACCGGACCGCGCGGATCAGGAGACTGCGCCAAGGCCGTACTTCCCGGTCAACAGCGCGCCGCGCTGAAAGCGCCCCAATTCGTAAGGCGTGAGCGACACGTCGGTCGCCAGACCCAGCGCTTCCTGCGCCAGCACGCGACCCACGGTGGGCGAGAGCTTGAAGCCGTGGCCCGAGAAGCCGAAGCCCACGATCAGCCCTTCGACCCCCGGCACACGGCCCAGCACGGGGTTCCAGTCAGGCGTCACGTCGTAGACACCGGTCCACGACGATGCCAGTCCGGCGGTCTCATAGGCGGGGAAGCGGTCCGCCACCTGCGCGCCGACCTCGGCCACGTAGTCCAGCGGAATGTCGCCCTGCTCGGCGTCGCTCTTTTGCAGCGCCTCGCCGACGATGCCTTCGCTGACCAGCATCTGGTTGCCGCCGTAGCTGCGGCAATACAGCATGCCGGGCGAGGCCAGGTCCTTGAAGACCGGCATCGAATACGTATAGGGCGCCGCGTCGCATTCCAGCGCGAGCACGGCGTGGCGCTCCGGCACGACGGGCATCGCCACGCCGGTCCAGCCGGCGAGTTCCGGCGTCCAGATGTTCTGCGTGCTGATGACGAGCGGCGCGCTGTAGTCGCCTTCGGACGTCACCACGCCCGTCACGCGGCCGTTGTCGATGATCAGGCGCTGGACGTTGACGTTTTCGCGGATGGTGACGCCGCGGCGGCGGGCGCCGCGCGCAAAGCTGGTGGCCACCAGATACGCGTCCGCAAAGCCCGCCTCGGGCTCATAGCCGATCAGCGCGGCGTTGTCGAAGGACGCAATGGGCAGCAGCTCACGCGCCTGCGTCGCATCTAGCAATTCCAGCGCGATGCCCTGCGCCTGCTGCTGCGCCAGCGCGCCGCGCAACGGTTCCAGCTTGTCGTCGTCGGCGGCGGTGATCAGGTAGCCGCACTTGACCAGGCCGCACGAGGCCTCATCGTCGCCCAGATAGCTGGCGAAATTGTTGAACACGCTCCACGAACGCTGGGCCAGCTCCACGTTCTCGCGCACGGAATAGTGCGTGCGCAGGATGCCGGACGACTGCGACGTGGTGCCCGCACCGATGGTCTCGCGGTCCAGCACCAGCACGTTCTTCGCACCGAGTTCGGCCAGGTGAAACGCCACCGAACTGCCGATCACGCCGGCACCAATCACGATCACGTCAAAACTTTTCACGACAAGGCTCCAAGGACAAGTGCGGCGAGTGTGGACCCGCCGTTTCGGAGCTGCAGAAATTTAAGCGCCGCTGATGTTGACCATCGCCGCTCCTTATATTCATGCCGCCGCCAGGCGCTCGGGCGAAAGTCTCGTCTGCCGCACCCCAGAGTGCCGGCGACATGGAATCTATCGGTCAATCTACATTCAAGTAGGGGAAAATATGAACATGAATCGCCGCGCCATGCTGGTGCGCACCGCTGCACTTGCGGGCGCAAGCGCCCTGGGCTTTCCGATGATCGGCCGCGCCGCCGGCGCGTCCTACACCTATGGCGGCTCGGCCTGGCTGGGCCATTACTCCGCCTACATCGCGATGAAGACGGGGCTGTTCGCCAAGCAGGGTCTGGACATCAAGTGGCAGAGCTTTGCCACGTCGTCGGACCGCATGAGCGCGGTGATGGCGGGCAACGTCGATCTGGCGGGCACCGGCGTGGTGTCGTCGCTGGCGCTGATGGCCGCGGGCGCGCGCCAGTTCCAGGTCATCGCCACCCCCAACAACTTCGGCCGTGCCGAAGGCGTGCTCGTGCGCGACAACGTCAAATCCGTTGCCGACCTGAAGGGCAAGAAGATCGGCGTCACGTACGCCTCCAGCGCCCACGTGCTGCTGCTGGACGTGCTGCGCCAGGCCGGCCTGAATCCCGATCGCGATGTCTCGATCATCAATTTGCCCGCGACCAACCTGCTGTCTGCCTACCAGGGCAACCAGATCGACGCGGCCGTGGCGTGGACGCCGGCGTTTGACCGCATCAAGGCCGTGCCGGACACGCACGTGTTGCTGGACGACACCGCGTTCTCGCTCTACAAGCAATACGCCATCACGCCCGGACCCGACGTGCTGCTGACGCACGCCAAGCTGGGCAAGGAGAACCCAGACGCCGTGCGCAAATTCCTGCAGGCAGTGTTCCAGGCCAACGCCATGCTGACGAACCAGCCCGAGGAAGCGGCCGGCGTGCTGCTGGAACTGACCGGGCTGTCCAAGGACGAGCAGCTTGCCGTTATCAAGCAGACGCAGTGGTATTCGGCTGAAGACCAGAAGGCGCTGATGATCGAGCCCGGCAACTTTGTGAACGGCATGCAGAAGCTGGCTGAGATGCTGGTGTCGCTCAAGCAGATCGACCGCGCGCCCACCGTCAAGGACTGGGTCCAGTCCTCGTACCTCTAAACCCGGGACAGTCTGCCTATGTCCACACGTTCGTCATCCCGCGAAACGCGCCTGCTCTGGGTCAGCGTGTTTTCGCTGCTGGGTTTTCTGCTGATGTGGGAAGGCCTGTGCCGTGCCGGCGCGGTCGATCCCATCTTCCTGCCCGCGCCGTCCCAGGTCTTGGCGCGCGCGCTTTCCATGTCCGACCAGGGCACGCTGTTCTACAACGTGCTGGCCTCCACGCGCCGCGTCATGGTGGGCTTTCTGGCTGCCGTGATCGTGGCGATTCCGCTGGGCATCCTGCTGGGCACGTCGAAGGTGGCGCGCGCCGTCTTCGATCCCATCATCTCGTTTCTGCGTCCCCTGCCGTCCATGAGCTGGATTCCGCTGTCGCTGCTGTGGTTCGGGATCACCGAAACGCAGAAGTACAGCATCGTGTTCATGGGGTCCTTCGTGCCCGCGTTGCTGTACGTGATGGAGGCCTCGCGCAGCATCGACCCGGTGCTGGTGCGCGCCGCGCGCAACCTGGGCGCCAACCGCTGGCAGGTCATGCGCGAGGTGCTGTTTCCGGGCTGTCTGCCGCAGATCCTGTCGGGCATGAAGATCATCCTGGGCCTGTCCTGGACCTGCGTGATCTCGGCCGAACTGGTGGCGTCCAAGGAAGGCCTGGGCTTCATGATCATGAACGGCAAGGAATTCTTCCAGACCGACACCGTGGTGCTGGGCATGGTGCTGATCAGTTTCACCGTGCTGGTGACCGATCTGTGTTTGCGGCTTCTTGAACGATGGGTGCTGGCATGGCAGCGATGAACGACACGATGATCCGGCTGACGGACGTCTCCAAGGCCTATGGCGAAGTGCCGGTGCTGGACAAGGTCAACCTGGAGGTCAAGCGCGGAGAATTCCTGGTGCTGCTGGGCGCCTCGGGCTGCGGCAAATCGACACTGCTGAACCTGATGGCGGGCTTCATCACGCCCAACACGGGGTCGGTGGAGATCAACGGCAAAAAGGTCACCGACGTGACCGCCGCCTGCGGCATGGTGTTCCAGCAGTACGCGCTGTTTCCGTGGCGCACGGTGCATGAGAACGTGGAGTTCGGCCTGAAGATGCGCGGCATGTCGCGCCAGGAGCGCGCGCCGATCGCCCGCAAGTTCATCGAGATGGTGGGCCTGAAGCACGCGGCGGACAAGTATCCGCACGCGCTGTCGGGCGGGATGAAGCAGCGCGTGTCGATTGCGCGCGTGCTGGCCAACGACCCGGACGTGATGCTGTTCGACGAGCCGTTCGCGGCGCTTGATGCGATGACCCGGCAGGTGCTGCAGGACCAATTGCTGTCGATCTACGAGCAGAGCGGCAAGACCATCGTCTTCATCACGCACTCCATCGACGAGGCGCTGACCCTGTCGACGCGGATGGCGGTCATGGGTTCCAAGCCCGGCCGCATCGTGCAGGACATCCAGAACGACCTGCCGCATCCGCGCAGCGCGGACGTGCAATTGTCGCCGCGATTCGTGGAACTGAAGCGGGCGATCTGGGAGCGCGTGCAGGAGGAAGTGACGCGCAGCATGGAGTTGACGGCCGATTAACCGCGCCGCGTGCGCGATCCGGCTGGACGATCCTGCTGGTCGGCGTGAACGTCATGCGGGGCGAGGCTGCCGAATACGCCGTCGGGGCTTTGCCACGCGCCTGTGCTGCGGCCTTCCTCGGCCAGAAACTCCACCAGCGCGGGCAATGACGGATCCATCGGCCGGTTGGCGTGGATGCGCATGACATAGCCCCACGAGCCCGGCATGCGCAGATGCGGCATCAGCGGCACCAGCCGGCCGCTTGCCAGGTCTTCGTCGATCAGCGGCGCGCGGCCTAGCGCGATGCCCACCCCGGCCGCCGCCGCGGCCACCACGGTGCTCAAGCCGCTCAGCACCATCGGATCCTGCCAGTCATCCGGCGCAATCCCCAGCCGGGGTCCCCACGTGCGCCAATCGGTCTCGGGGCTGTCGATGTGCTTTTCTTCCAGCCAGCGGTGACGCGGGAACACGCGCGGGTCATTGCGGTCGGCCTCGGGCACCAGCGCCGGACTGCACACCGGCACCACGGTTTCGGTCATCAGCGGAATGTCGCCCGGCGCCGCAATGTGCGGCCCCATCGCGCGCACGTGCAGGAAGGCCAGGTCGATGTCCTGGGTTTTCCAGGCCGGATCCTGGCTGGCGTGCAGGTAGACCTGGATGTCGATGTCCGGATGCAGTTCGATGAAGCGGCCGATGCGCGGCGCCAGCCACAGCGCGGCCAGCGACGGGTTGGCGGACACGTTCAGGGTGTAGCGCCGCTTGCCGCGGGCGCTGGCCCGGACATTGCGGCAGGCGGTCTCCAATAGGGTCAAGGCCTGTTGTACGGAAGCCAGTAGCGCAGCGCCCGCTTCCGTGGTTTC
This sequence comes from Achromobacter sp. UBA4530, assembly GCF_002388205.1. NCBI lineage: Bacteria > Pseudomonadati > Pseudomonadota > Betaproteobacteria > Burkholderiales > Alcaligenaceae > Achromobacter > Achromobacter sp. UBA4530. The sequence goes on from NZ_DGMA01000026.1 coordinate 153,747, forward strand.
GGCGCGCCGCACGGTGCCGCCCCGGCGCAGCAGCGATGTTCCCAGGTCGGCTTCCAGGGCGCGCAACTGATGGCTGACGGCGCTTTTCGTGACGTTGAGCTCGGCAGCCGCACGGCTCAGGCTGCCCAGACGGGCCACGGCTTCGAAGGCGCGCAACGCGGCCAGCGGCGGCGTGCGGGTAGAGAAATCGGACATCGGTTGAGTTTATCTCAACCCTTGATTGAAAATTCATCGCTTTCGCGCGCGCGCCGGATCGGGGACGATGCAGGCTCTGGATGGAGTAATGCTATGTATTTCGATTCGAGGCTGTGGCGTCTGACCGAGGGTCTGCGTGCCGGCATGGCGGGCGGCATCTTTCTGGGCCTGTTGGCACTGGCGGCCGGGATTGCGCGGTACGTGTTTCTGGGGCAGCTGCTCGCACGCGTGTTCGACGGGGCGCCGTGGCAGGAATGGGCAATGCCGGCGCTTTGCGTGGCGGCCATGGTGCTGCTGCGGGCGTTGCTGGACGACTGGCGCACGGTGCAGGCCAACCGCACATCCGCTGCCATCCAGCACACGCTGCGCGCGAAGCTGTACGACCGCATCGTCGCGTTGGGACCGGCATGGTTCGCCAACCAGCGCACGGGTGGCGTCATGCTGACTGTGGTGGACGGCGTCGAACAGTTGCAGACCTTCTTCGGACAGTATCTGCCGCAGGTCGCCATCGCGGCCGCCGCACCCTTTGCCATCTTTGCCGTCATCGCGTTCTGGGACGTGCCGACCGCCCTCGTCTTCCTGGCCGCCGCGCTCTTCGCATTGTTCGGGCCGATGGCCGTACACATGCTGGACCGCCGTGCCAGCCTGGCGCGCAGCCGGTCGCTCAACGAATTCGGTGAAGAGTTCCTGGACGCGGTCCAGGGGCTTCCCACGCTCAAGTCGTATGGCCAGGGCAAGGCGTGGGGCGAGCGGCTTGCCGCCCGCGCGCGCAGTCTGTCCGACAACACGTTCTGGGTGCTGTCCGTCAGCCTGCTGACGCGCGGCATCAGCGACCTGGGCGTGGCGCTGGGCGCCGCGCTGGCGCTGACGCTGGGCGCCTGGCGCGTGACCACCGGCGACATGAGCGTCGAGGCGCTCTTGATCGTGCTGATGGCGGGCACCGAGATTTTCCGCCCTCTGCGCGATCTGCGCGCGGTGCTGCACCGGGGCATGCTGGGCCAGTCGGCCGCCGCCAGCATTCACGCGCTGATGGACGCACAGCCACTGACGCCCGCCCCCGACGCGCGCGCCGCGCAAGCGGGCCCTGCGCGCCTGGCGCCGACCATCGAGTTCGACGACGTCGCCTTTTCGTACACGCCCGAACGCGCCGCCCACCGGGGCCTGGCGTTCCGCATTGCGGCGGGCGAACGGGTCGGCGTGGTCGGCCCCAGCGGCGCGGGCAAATCCACCATCGTGCGGCTGCTGCTGCGCGAATGCGTGCCGCAATCCGGCGCGGTCCGCGTGGGCGGGCACGACGTCAACGCGCTGGACACGCAGTTCCTCTTGTCACACATCGCCCTGGTCAGCCAGGACATCACGCTATTTCACGGCACCATCGACGACAACCTGCGTCTGGGCCGCCCCGACGCAACGCTTGATGAGGTGCGCGCCGCCGCCCGCGCCGCCAACATCGACGACTTCATCATGGCGCTGCCGGACGGCTACGCCACGCGCATCGGCGAGCGCGGCCTGCAATTGTCGGGCGGCCAGCGCCAGCGCGTGGCGATCGCCCGCGCCCTGCTGCGCGACGCGCCCATCCTGATTCTGGACGAGGCGCTGTCGTCGGTCGACACCGAGAACGAGGCGCTGATCCAGCAGGCGCTGGACCGCCTCATGGCCGGCCGCACGACGCTGATCCTGGCGCACCGGCTGGCCAGCGTGATCGGCGCGGACCGCATCCTGGTGCTGGACCAGGGCCGAGTGGCCGAAGCCGGACCGCATGCCGACCTGATGCGCGAGAAAGGGCTGTACTACCGCCTGATGCACGAACAGGCGGCCGCGCACCGCAACCCGGCCGCAGGCGTATTGCCCTCGGCGCAGCAGGCGGCGGGCAATCCCGCCGCTGAGCCCGACGACGGCAACGCGCCCGGTCCGGCCCTGCGGTCGCTGGACGCGGATGCCGATCACGTCGGCTGGCGCGCCACACTGGGCACCCTGCTGTCGGTGGTGCGCCCATGGCGCGGCACGCTCATCGCGACCATTCTGCTGGGCGTGGCGCGTGTCGCCGCCTTTATCGGCGTGGGCGTGTTCAGCGCCCTGATCGTGGCCGCGATCCGCGACGGTGGCGATACCACCGCGCTGATCGTCGGCCTGCTGATCGCCGCGCCGCTGGCCGCCCTGTTCCATTGGCTGGAATCGTGGCTGGCGCATGCGATGGCCTATCAGCTTCTGGCCGACATGCGCGTCAAGCTCTACGACAAGCTCGAACGGCTGGCGCCCGCGTACCTGCTGCAACGCCGCTCGGGCGATCTGGTCGCGCTGGCCACGCAGGACGTGGAGATGGTCGAGTATTTCTACGCGCACACCATCGCGCCGGCCATCGTGTCCGTGCTGGTGCCGTTGTCCGTGCTGGGTTTCCTGGGGTTCTACAGTTGGCCGGTGGCGCTGGCGCTGCTGCCGTTCCTGGCCTATGCGCTGGTCTCTCCCGTGCGCGGCCGGCGCCGCGTCGATGCGTTGGGCGACAAGGCGCGCGAGGCGCTGGGTGAAATGAGCGCTCACACCACCGACACCATCCAGGGCCTGGCCGACCTGACCGCCTTCCAGGCGACGGGCCGGCGCCGCGATCAGTTCTTGAAAGTCGCCGATCACTATCGGGCGCGGCGCTTGGCCATCCTGCGCGACCTGTCGCGCCAGACGGCCTGGTTTGAAATCGCGATGGGCTTGGGCGGGCTCTCGGTAGCTGTCGTGGGCGCGCTGCAGGTGCAGGCCGGTACGCTGCAAGCCGGCATGCTGCCGCTGCTGGTGCTGATCGCGCTGGCGACGTTCCTGCCGGTGTCCGAGATCTCGCAGGTCAGCCGGCAACTGGCCGACACCATCGCCGCCACGCGCCGCCTGCACGTGGTGGCCAACGAACCCGAACCCGTCGTGGACGGCCCCCTGCCCGCGCCGGTGGCGCCGCATGGCCTGTCGCTCGCGTTCGAGCGCGTCAGCTTCGCCTACCCCGGCAAGCGCCAGGACACGCTGCGGCAGCTTAGCTTCACGGCGCCTGCCGGCGCCACGGTGGCCATCGTCGGAGCCTCGGGCGCAGGCAAGAGCACAGTGGCCAGCCTGCTGCTGCGCTTCTGGGATCCCCGCGAAGGCGCAGTCAAGCTGGACGGCGTGGACGTGCGCCAACTCCAGCTCGACGGCCTGCGCGAGCGCGTGGCGCTGGTCACACAGGACACGTATCTGTTCAACGACACGCTCGAAGGCAACATACGGCTGGCGCGTCCCGAGGCCAGCCGCGAAGATCTGATACGTGCGCTGGAACAGGCGGCGCTGGCCGACTTCGTGCAGCGTCTGCCCGAGGGGCTGGCGACGCGCGTGGGCGAGCGCGGCATGCAGTTGTCGGGCGGCCAGCGGCAGCGCATCTCGATTGCGCGTGCCTTCTTGAAGAACGCGCCGGTGCTGATCCTGGACGAAGCCACGTCGCATCTGGACACGCTGTCGGAAATGCAGGTGCGCGGCGCACTCGACGTGCTGATGCGCCACCGCACGACGTTGGTGATTGCGCATCGCCTGTCCACCATTCGCGATGCCGACCTGATTCTGGTGCTGGACCGCGGCACGTTGGCGGAGTCCGGCACGCACGACCAACTGCTGCGCAAGCAAGGCGTGTATGCGCGGCTGGCAAGCCATCAGGGCGGGTATACCGCTGCGGGCGCGGCGTCGCTGCCCGGCTAGCACGGCGGTCGCGTCGCTCGTTGTGCCCGCTGATCCGCTGCGACCGTCTTGATCGCAGCGTTTGCGACGCATCCAGCTTCGCGCACCTTTGCCGCATCCGCCGCGTTGAAAAAAACCGACACCGCATTCCGTCCCCACGCACGGCCCGTTGATTCGCCTACATCACTTGGATAGAATCGGCAATTCGGGCCTCGCGCCCATTTCCTTTTTTCCCCTCACCCACCGACAGGGAGGCCGCATGATGTACCCCATGCCGAACGCCGTCCCGCGCGTGTCCCCGCGACGCCATTAAGTCGTCGCCCGCGCGGCACCATCGCCAGTTCACTACCTGGCGACCGGTCCGCCGTGCCCATTTGAACCCTTAACGCAGTTGCCAGCGCCCCTTCCGGCGCACGGCGTGTTTTTCCTCTTTCCTTACAAGGAACCTGGCGTGTTTACTGCCGCCAGGCCATGGCAATGGCTAGAAAAAAAATCGATTTTCGAGGACAAGCCTTCAAGGATGTCCTGGGCTTTACCTTCCGCTATTGGGCCCGGCAGCCGCTGCGCATCGTCGTGATCGTGGCGCTGGCGCTGCTGTCCGCCGTGGCCGACGTGCTGACCCCGATGTACGCCGGCCGCCTGGTCGACGCGGTTGCGTCGGGCGCGGCCGGCGACCAGCTTGCCTGGACCGCCGCCATCACCGCCTTCTGGCTGCTGGTTGCGCTAGGCGTGGGCGGGACGCTGCTACGCCAGGCGGTGTTCCAGAACATCATCACCTTCACGCTGAAGATGATGAACGGCATCGCCTCGAATGCCTTCTATCGCGTACAGCGCTTTTCGACCGACTGGCATGCCAACAGCTTCGCGGGCTCGACAGTGCGCAAGATCACGCGCGGCATGTGGGCGGTGGACCTGCTCAATGACACGTTGCTGGTGGCGCTGCTGCCGTCGGTCGTCATGCTGGTGGGCGCCACCGCGCTGCTGGGCGCGCATTGGCCGCTGATGGGGCTGGTCGTGGGCCTGGGTTCGGTGCTCTACATCGCCGTCACCGCCACGCTGTCGCTGGCGTACGTGGCGCCCGCCGCGCGCCTGGGCAATGCCTGGGATACGCGCATGGGCGGCGCGCTGGCCGATGCGGTCAGCTGCAATGCCGTGGTCAAAGCCTTTGGCGCGGAGACGCGTGAAGAAGCGCGGCTGGACCGCGTCATCGACAAGTGGCGCCGCCGCACGCGCCGCACCTGGATCCGCGCCACGTTCAACGGCGGCATCCAGGGCGCAATGCTCGTCGCCATGCAGGCCTCGATCCTGGGCGCATCGCTGCTGCTGTGGTCGCGCAACCAGGCCAGCGTGGGCGACATCACGTTCACGCTGACCATGTTCTTTGTGCTCCAAGGCTATCTGCGCGACGTGGGCATGCACATCCGCAACCTGCAGCGCTCGGTCAACGACATGGAGGAACTGGTGTCGCTGGAAAAGCAGCCGCTGGGCGTGGAAGACCGGCCAGGCGCGGGCGACATTGCGGTGACCGCGGGCGAGATCCGCTTCGAAGACGTGACGTTCCGCTATGGCGCGCACAACGTCGCGCTGTACGACCGGTTCTCGGTGCGCATCGCGCCGGGCGAACGGGTGGGCCTGGTCGGCCACTCGGGTTCGGGCAAAACGACGTTCATCAAGCTGATCCAGCGCTTGTACGACGTGAACGGCGGCCGCATCACCATCGACGGGCAGGACATCGCCCAGGTGAAGCAGGCGTCGCTGCGCGGGCAGATCGCGATCGTGCAGCAGGAGCCCGTGCTGTTTCACCGGACGCTGGCGGAAAACATCGCCTATGCCCGCCCCGGCGCGTCGCAGGCCGACATCGAGCAGGCTGCTCGGCTGGCCAGTGCGCATGACTTCATCATGGCGCTGCCCAAGGGCTACGAGACGCTCGTCGGTGAACGCGGCGTGAAGCTGTCCGGCGGCGAACGCCAGCGCGTGGCGATTGCGCGGGCGTTCCTGGCGGACGCGCCGATCCTCATCCTGGACGAAGCCACGTCCAGCCTGGACAGCGAAAGCGAGGTGCTGATCCAGCGCGCGATGGACCGCCTGATGGAAGGCCGCACGACGCTGGTCGTAGCGCACCGCCTGTCGACGGTCCGGGCTCTGGACCGCCTGCTGGTGATGGACCATGGCCGCGTGATTGAAGAAGGCAGCCACGACGCGCTGATCCGCCTGAAGGGCGGCCTGTACCGGCGCCTGTTCGAGCGCCAGGCGCTGGAGCTGACCAAGGGACTGGATCCCGCGGAACTGCTGGAAGACGGCGCCGTCCCGCCGCCCGCCAAGGCTGACGAGGTCGACGCAGCGTCGTTCGCCTTCGGCAAGTAAAGCAGGTGCGGTGCTAAGCAATATGGCCCGGTGCGATTGCGCACCGGGCCTTATTTTGTTGCGAATTTCGACACATAAGGCCGGTGTCTGACACCTCATTTGGTACTACAGAATCCCGGGTGTCTGACACCTCATTTGGTCCTACAAAACCCCGGGTATCAGACACTTCATTTGGTCCTAAAAAACCACGGGTGTCTGACACCTCATTCGGTCTTGGAAAACCATGGTTGTCCAACTCCCGACAAGGTGCCGCGCACCTCAGGCCGGGCGATTGGCGAAGGTCAGGCGCAGGCCGAAGCCGATCAGGGCGGTGCCGAAGACCAGGCTCTGGATCTTTTGTGCGCGCGGGCTGGCGGACATCCAGCGGCCTACCGCGCCGCCCGCCAGCGCGCACAGCACGTCGAACGTCAGGCCCAGTCCGACGAGGATGACGCCCAGCACGGCGAACTGCTGGCCAATCGGGCCGCGCTCCGGCGACACGAACTGCGGCAGGAGCACCGAGCAGAACAGCAAGGCCTTGGGGTTGAGCACATTGGTGAGCACGCCGCTCATCAGCGCGGGTCCCCAGCCAGCATGTCGCGGTGCGCCCTCCCCGTCCAAGGGCGGAACGGCAAGCGGCGCGCGCAAGAGACGGATCCCCAGCCACACCAAATAGCAGCCGCCCACCGTGCGCGCCGCGTCGAACGCCCACGGGTGCGTCTTGAACAATGCCGCCAGACCCAGCGCGGCCAGCGTCACATGCGCCGCACGTGCAATCGCCAAGCCCGCGGCCACCGCCAGCGCCTGCCCGCGGCCGCGCAGCAGACCGGTTTCCAGCAGCAGGATCATGTCCGGCCCGGGCACCACGTACACAATCAGCAAGGCTCCCAGAAACAACGCCATATCGGCCATGACCGCGCTCCACCGCAAGTTTTCAATGGCGAGATTCTAGAAAAAAGGGGCTGGCATGTGCTTGCCATTCTTGCCAACTTGGATACCATTCCTGGCACAACCCACCAACCCAAGCCTAAATGCCTCACATCTATGCCAAAACGCCAACTTGACGCCTACGACCGCCGGATTCTGGAGGCGCTGCAGAAGAACGGCCGGCTCACTAACGTGGAGCTGGCGGACCAGATCGGCCTGTCGCCCTCGCCCTGCTTGCGGCGCGTACGGATGATGGAAGAAGCCGGCGTCATCCAGGGCTACGAAGCGCGGCTGGATCCGCACGAGGTCGGATTGGGATTGACGGTATTCGTGGGCGTGAAGGTCGAGCGCCACCATGAGCGCGACGCCGAAATGTTCCGTAACGAGGTCAGCGCGCTGCCGGAAGTGATCGCCGCGCATCTGGTGTCCGGCGAGTCCGACTTCCTGTTGCAGGTCGTGGTGCCCGACCTGCGCGGATACGAACAGTTCCTGCTGCATACCCTGCTGAAACTGCCCGGCGTCAAGGACATCCGCAGCAACTTCGCGATCCAGACGGTCAAGCCGCAGAGCCCGCTGCCGCTGGACCATCTGGGGCGGTGAGCGGCGCAGCGATAAAGGCTATGCGACCCCTCTTCAAAGACAGGGGCACCGCTGTGACGGCATGAACTTCGCCGCCACGGCATCGCTATCGTCGCGCCACCTCACCCCCGCGGCATGGCCGCCGCCGATACGGCCGAATCGCCCCCTTCATGCCAAGTTCACCGCCTCACCGCATGGCCGCCGCCGCCCGATCCACCGCCGCGCTGCGTCGCTCGAATCGCGCCTGCGACATCGCCAGATAGCGCTCCACAATCGCCGGCTCGGACGTCTTGGGCGTGCCGCCCGGAAACGGCGGCTTCGGATCGTATTCGATCTGCAACTGGATCAGCTTCGCCACATCCTCGCCGCACAGCGACGCCACCACCTTCAGCCCCATGTCGATCCCCGACGTCACGCCGCCGGCCGTGAACACATTGCCGTCCACACACAGGCGCTCGTCGCTCGGCGTGGCCCCAAAGCGCGCCAGCAGTTCCCGCGCCCGCCAGTGGCTCGACGCCCGCTTACCCCGCAGCAGCCCGGCCGCACCCAGCAGCAGCGATCCCGTGCAGATGCCGAACAGGTATTTGGCGCCCTGCCCCTGCCTGCGGGTGAAATCCACCCACGCCGGGTCGACGATGGCGTCGTCCGTGCCCGGTCCGCCCGGCACGACCAGCAGGTCGCAAGGCTGCGCCGAGTCGATCGTTTGCGTAGGTACGAAGCGCAACCCCCGGTCGCAGCGCACCGGCTCCATCGTTTTTGCGACAAAATCCACGGTAAATCCAGGCGCGTTCGCCAGCACTTCGTACGGCCCGGTCATATCAAGCTGGGTCAGCCCTTCGAACAAGACGATATTCACCTTCATGACGTTGCTCCCATGAAAACGCCAGAACCCAGCATAGGCGAACGCGCGCCGCGCGGTGCGCCAGAAAGCGCGCCAATCGCGCCACAACGCGTGCTGTTCGTGCTGTACGACGGTTTCCAGCCGCTGGACCTGGCCGGACCGTGGCAGGCCTTCACCTCGGCCAACGAAGAGTCGGGCCGCCAGTTATATGCCTTGAACACGATCGCGGCATCGCCGGTGGTAACCACCTGGGAACAAGGGCTGCGCATGCAAGTGGACGGCACCTTCGAAGCGGACGACGACGCGCCCATCGACATGCTGCTGGTGCCCGGCGGCGCCGGCGTGGATCGCGCCGCGGCGCACGGCGAAACGCGCGCCTGGCTACGCCGCCGCGACGCCGGCACACGCCGCACCAGCAGCGTCTGCACGGGCGCATTCATCCTGGCCGCCGCCGGCCTGCTCGATGGCCGCGCCGTCACCACGCACTGGCGCTCCGCCGACCGGCTGCGCAAGCTTTACCCGGGCCTGCGCGTCGATGACGATCGCATCTTCATCGAAAGCGGCAAATACTGGACCTCCGCGGGCGTCACCGCCGGCATCGACCTGGCGCTGGCGCTGATCGAACGCGACTTCGGCGCCGCGCTGTCCCAGCAGGTCGCGCGGCGGCTAGTGGTCTTCATGCGCCGCAACGGCGACCAACGCCAGTACAGCCAGACGCTGCGGCTGCAGGACCGCGTGGCCGCCCCATTCCGCGAACTGGTCGAAAAAATGGAAGCACGCCTGTCGGCGCGCTGGTCGGTGGACGACATGGCCGACGCCTGCGGCATGTCGCGGCGCACCTTCCAGCGCAAGTTCGCAGCACACTTCGGCGTCACGCCGGCCGAAGTGCTGCGGCGTCTGCGCGAAGAGCGCGCCGGTGCCTTGGAGGGCGCGGGGAAGATGACGAGGAAGGCCGTCGAGCAACACGTAGGTCCGGTGTACAAGCGTCCGCGGCAATAGCCGTGAGGCTGCGTCCGCGGCAATAGCCGTGAGGCTGCGTCCGCGGCGATAACGGCAAGGCTGCGTCCGAGCTTCGTAGGTCGCCCGACGCCGCGGTCCCCGTCGGCACGAGCGCCCACGATTGCGGTCCGGA
>NZ_DGMA01000011.1:0-194512 GCF_002388205.1 Achromobacter sp. UBA4530
ACCGCAATCGTGGGCGATCGCACCCACGGTGACCGCGGCGTCGGGCGACCTACGAAGAACTTCGCGGCGCCAAATTCACCGACCTTCGAAGCCCAGGCAACAAGAGTCAACGAATGCAGGAGATAAGAACTAAGCCACGTCCAGACAGCAAAAGCCGCGACAAACCATCGAGACCAGCAAACCACCATCAAGTCTTCACAGACCGATGCCGACTAATACTCATCATGATCCCAAACGCAATCCCCATCGTGAACAACGCCGTCCCCCCATAACTCATGAACGGCAACGGCACCCCCACCACGGGCAATATCCCCGTCACCATGCCTACGTTCACGAACACGTAGATGAACAGCATCATCGTCAGCGCCCCCGCCAGCAGCCGGCCGAATTGCGACGCAGCCCGGGATGCGATCGTCAGGCCGCGCGCCATCATCAGGCCGTACAAAACCAGGATTGCAATGCCGCCGTACAAGCCGAATTCCTCGGCGTACACGGCAAAGATGAAGTCTGTCGTGCGTTCCGGAATGAAGTCCAGGTGCGTCTGCGTTCCCTTCATGTAGCCCTTGCCGTACACGCCGCCCGAGCCCACTGCGATCATTGACTGGATCGTGTGAAAGCCCTTGCCCAGCGGATCGGAGCTGGGATTGAGCAGTGTGCAGACCCGGTGCTTCTGGTACTCATGCAGCACCACCCAGTCCACATCCGGCTCGCAGAGCTGATCTTCGTAATAGACCAGTGTGCCGATGGCAATGACGCCGGCCAGCATGACCGGCACCAGCAGTTTGAACGACAGTCCCGCGAAATAGATCACGAAAAAGCCCGCGCCGAACACCAGCAGCGCCGTGCCCAGGTCGGGCTGCAGCACGATCAGGCCAAAAGGTGCGGCCAGCATCGCGGCGGCGGCGAGGAAGTCGCGCACGCGGACCGCGCCTTCGTGGCGCTGGAAATACCAGGCCAGCATCATCGGCACCGCGATCTTCATCATCTCGGACGGCTGGATGCGGGTGACGCCCAGGTTCAGCCAGCGGGTTGCGCCCTTGCTGGTTTCGCCGAAGAACTCGACGCCCAGCAGCAGCACCACGCCCACCACATAGAACGGCAACGCCAGTTTCATTAGCAGCTTTGGCGGAATCAGCGCCATTGTCCACATCGCGAAGAACGCGATGATGAAGTTGCGCGACTGTTCCGCGAAGCGCCAATCCGTGCCACCGACGGCCGAGTGCATCACCGTCAGGCCCAGCGCCGCGAACATCATCAGGATCGCGAGCAGCGGCCAGTCGAAGGCCGTGAACACGCGCAGCAGAATCAGGCCAAGACGTTTCATTGTTGGCGCACCAGGTCGGAGGCGATGTCATCGACGGTCGCCATGGTGTCGGCGGGTTGGGGACGCGCGATCTTGTCCTGGCGATCCTTGGCCAGCCAGTAATCGAAGACCTTGCGCGCGACCGGGGCCGCCACGCTGGCGCCCCAGCCGGCGTTCTCGACGATCAGCGCCACGGCGATGCGCGGTTGCTCGAGCGGCGCGAAGCCCATGAACAGCGCGTGATCGCGCAGGCGTTCGTCGATCGCGCTGGCCCGGTAGTGGCCGCCTCGCAGACTGAACACCTGCGCCGTGCCAGTCTTGCCGGCCGCCTGGTACGGCGTGTTGGCGAACGCGCGCCGCGCCGTGCCGGCGCGCACCACGTCGGCCATGGCGTTCTTGATGACGTCCACGTTGGCCTGCTTGAGCGGTATGCGGTAGTCCGGCGGCGCCTCGGTGGGCTTGGCCACGCCCGAGCGCGAATCGCGCACCGCGTGCACCAGGTGCGGGCGGCGGTACAGGCCGTTGTTGGCCAGCGTGGACGTGCCCTGCGCCAGTTGCAGCAGCGTAAAGGCGTTGTAGCCCTGACCCACCGCCACGGAAATCGTTTCGCCCGCGTACCAGCGCTGGCGCTCCTTGTCCTTGTAGGCCGAGCGCTTCCAGTCGGTGGACGGCAGCACGCCGCGCTTCTCGCCTTCCAGGTCGATGCCGGTGATCTGGCCGAACCCGAACTGCTTGGTGAAATCGTGCAGGGCGTTCACGCCGATTTCAGGGCCGAGCGAATAGAAATAGGTGTCGGACGACACGACGATGGCCTTGTGCATGTCCGTCATGCCGTAGGCCGCGCCGCCCGCGTTGCGGAACTTCTGTCCGCCGAATTCGTAATACCCCGGGTCCGAAATTCGGTCGGTCGCGCGGCGTTTGCCCAGTTCCAGCGCGGCCAGCGCCACGAAAGGCTTGTAGGTGGAGCCGATGGGATACGTGCCGTACAGGGGACGGTTGATCAGCGGGTGGTCCGGCGATTCGTTCAGCATGCGCCAGTTGTCGACGTCGATGCCATCCACGAACAGGTTCGGGTCGAACGACGGCTGCGACACGAACGCCAGGACCTCGCCCGTGTCCGGGTCGATGGCGACGAGGGCGCCGCGCTGGCCCTCGAAGGCCTCTTCGGCCACCTTCTGCAGGCCCATGTCGATGGACAGCATGATGTCCGAGCCCGGCACCGGATCGATGCGGCGCAGCGTGCGCATGGGCCGGCCGCCGGCGGTGACCTCGACTTCTTCGAGGCCCGTGCGGCCGTGCAGCTGCTCTTCCCAGGTCTTTTCGATGCCCTTCTTGCCGATGACCTCGGTGCCGCGGTAGTTGCCGAGCTGCCCGGCACGGTCCAGCTCTTCGATGTCGTTGTCGGCGATGCGGCCAATGTAGCCGACCACGTGCGCGGCCGACACGCCCTGCGGGTACTCGCGCACCCAGCGGGCGCGCAGTTCGACACCGGGGAACTGGAAGGCGTGCGCGGCAAACCACGCGGCTTCGGTTTCGTTCAGGTTGTTGCGCAGTTGCAGGCTGGCGTAGCGGCTGGATTCGGCCGCGCGGCGCTTGAAGCGGCGCTGGTCGGACGGGCTGATGTAGACGACTTCGGTCAGGCGCTCGAAGAGTTCGTTCATGTTGCCCGCGTGGGCCGGCACGACTTCGAGCGTGTAGGTGCGGTAGTTGCGGGCCAGGACTTCGCCGTTGCGGTCCAGGATCTCGCCGCGCCGCGGCGGAATCGGCACGACCGCGATGCGGTTGCGGTCGGCGCGTTCGGACAAGCCTTCGTAGCGGTCGACCTGCAGATACCAGAAACGGCCGACCAGCACGCCGAAGCAGACCAGGGCGAAGGCGCCGCCCACCCAGGCGCGCAGGCGAAAGCGCTGCTTCTGCTGCTGGCCGGTTTTCTTGAATTCAAACATGACGCAACGCCGCCGTCAGGCGGATGAGGATTCGGCGTCGTCGACACCGCGTTGCGGCAGGTGCAGCACCCAACCCGCCAGCGGCCACAACGCAGCCGTCAGCAGCACGCTGATGCCCCAGTCCCAGCCCGGCCATTTTCCGGCCAGCCACGCGTGGATGATCTGGGTGACGAAGCGCGCAATGAAGAACACAGGCAGCATGTGCATCGCCTGGCTCCAGAGGTCGAACCGTTGCAGCCGGCGATGCAGGACCACCGCGCCGTAGGCGACGAGCGTGTACGACAGCGCGTGCTCACCCAAGAGGCCGGCGTCGTGCACGTCCATCAGCACGCCGAAGAAGAAAGCCGTGAACAGACCCACGCGGCGCGGCTCGTGCACGCACCAGAAAGCGATGATGAGCAGCAGCACGTCGGGCGCGCCCTGCCACAGACGCCACGGCAGCAGCGACACCAGCCAGGCGAGCAGGACGGTGCCCCACACGAAAAAGGCATGCGCGGGACCCGACAGCCGGTCGGGATGCACGTTGCTGGGCGTGCCAAGGCGGCGCGGGGACTGCCCCGCAGCGTGTTGGTTAGTCCGATCCACCGGAATCGACCTCCTGACGGTTGGACTCGGCGCGATCCACATCCACCTGCAGAACCAGGAAATGGCGATAGCGTTCGGGATGGGCCAGCGGTTCACATACGGCGCGCGCGAAACCTGAGGCGGTATCGCGTTCCACCGAGGTCACCTTGGCCACGGGCAGGCCGGCGGGAAAGAGGCCGCCGACGCCGCTGGTGACAATAGTATCGCCTTCCTTGATGTCGGCATTGGCCGCCAGGTAACGCACTTCCATCTTGCCGGGCGAGTTGCCGCCGAACGCAATCAGACGAAGTCCGTTGCGCAGGAGTTGCACGGGGATGGAAACCTGCTCGTCGGTGACGAGCGCCGCCTCGGCGGTCATGGGCGTCACGCGAACGATCTGGCCAACCACACCGCCTTCGTCGATGACGGGCATGCCGGGCGCCAAGCCAGCCTTGCTGCCCTTGTTGAAGACCAGGCGCTGCGTGAACGCGTTGGTGGGTTCGTACATGACTTCAACAACCACTGCGGACTGCGCCACGGTGTCGGTCACGCCAAGCAGGCGGCGAAGCTGGGAGTTTTCGGCGGCAAGCTGCGCCGCGTGGGATGCGACCTGGGCGAGTTCGATGCGCTGACGCTGCAAGGCTTCGTTTTCGCTGCGGATGAGGTTGGCCGCGTTAACCCATTCGTTGACTTGCTGGACGAGATCGCGCGGCGCCATGACGGCACGCTGGAACGGATAAAGCCCTACGGCAATCGCGCGGCGCGCCGGTTCCAGCATGCGCCATTGGGAATCCATGACGATCAGGGCCAGAGCAAGGACGACCAGAACGACCAGCCGCACCTCTGCCGGTGGGCCGCGCCTGAATAGGGGGGGAGTCCCTTGTCGTTGCATGAATCTCAGCCCGGGCGCCCGCGTCCGAGGCCCCCGCAGCGGCCGGAGCCAGAAAAAAGCGGGGCTCCGGGCTGGCGGGCAATATTAGTCGTTGATGAAGATGGCGCCCAGTTTCTCAAGGTGTTCCAGCGCCTCGCCGCAACCGCGCACGACGCAGGTCAGGGGATCGTCGGCCACCACGACCGGCAGGCCGGTTTCTTCTTGCAGCAGGCGGTCCAGGTCACGCAGGAGCGCGCCGCCACCAGTCAGGGCGATGCCCTTGTCGGTGATGTCGGCGCCCAGTTCGGGCGGCGTCTGTTCGAGCGCGATCTTGACGGCGGAAACGATCTGGTTGAGCGGATCGGTCAGCGATTCGAGGATCTCGTTGGACGAGACTGTGAAGCTGCGCGGCACGCCTTCGGCCAGATTGCGGCCCTTGACTTCGATTTCGCGGACTTCGGAACCCGGGAATGCGGAGCCGATTTCCTTCTTGATCAGTTCGGCCGTGGGTTCGCCGATCAGCATGCCGTAGTTGCGGCGGATGTAGTTGACGATGGCTTCGTCGAACTTGTCGCCGCCGACGCGCACGGAACCCTTGTAGACCATGCCGCCCAGCGAGATGACGGCCACTTCAGTGGTGCCGCCGCCGATGTCGACGACCATCGAGCCGCTGGCGTCGGACACGGCCAAGCCGGCGCCGATGGCGGCGGCCATGGGTTCTTCGATCAGGAACACGTGGGAAGCGCCGGCGCCGAGCGCCGATTCACGGATGGCGCGGCGTTCAACCTGGGTGGAGCCGCAGGGCACGCAGACGATGATCCGCGGGCTGGGCGCCAGCATGTTGCGGGGGTGCACCATGCGGATGAACTGCTTGAGCATCTGTTCGGTGACCGTGAAGTCGGCAATCACGCCGTCTTTCATGGGCCGAATGGCCTCGATGTTGCCGGGAACGCGACCGAGCATCTGCTTGGCTTCGTGCCCGACGGCCTGAATGATCTTCTTGCCGTGGGGGCCGCCTTCATGACGGATTGCGACCACGGAAGGCTCATCGAGAACGATGCCCTTGCCGCGGACGTAAATCAGCGTATTGGCGGTACCTAGGTCAATCGCCATATCGCTGGAAAAATAACTGCGCAGGAATCCGAACATGGGAGCTCAGCTAAATTCTGGGGGGAATTGGGGTCAAGCCGCGGGGCGTTTGGCCCGTGAAACAACGGGTCCGCCTGTCATCACGGCGATTAAACCGTGAATCATAACTTATAATTTCCCCGGAAATAGCGCATAAATGCAGGCTATTCAAGCTTTGTAACGGGTTTGGCGTATGCATACTGCCCACTCCCGCCCCGCGGCCTTCGCTTACCGATTTTTGCAATCCCCCATGGCGCTCAACGACAAAGATGTGGCCCGCATTGCCCGGCTGGCCAGAATCGAACTGACCCCCGACCAGCGCACCGTCGCGCAGGCCGAACTCAACGGCATCCTCCACCTGATCGAACGGCTTCAGTCCGTCGACACCCAAGGCGTCGAACCCCTGGCTCATCCCCTGTCCGCGCACGAGGACATCGTATTGCGCCTGCGTGAAGACGCCGTGACCGAAGCCGGATCGGAAGCCCGCCGCCAGGAACTGCTGGCCAACGCGCCCGATGCCCAGGACGGCCTGTTCCTGGTTCCCAAGGTCCTGGATTAAGTCATGACGAAACCTGCCCTGCATACCCAATTCGAGGGGATCGCCGCGTTGCGCGCGGCCCTCGCGCAACGCGAAGTCAGCGCGGTAGACCTGGCGCAAAGCGCCCTGTCGGCCGCCGAAGCGGCCAGCGGCCTGAATTCCTTTTTACATATTGACGCCGAATTGACGCTGGCCCAGGCCCGCGCGGCCGACGCTGCACTGGCAGCCGGCACCGCGGGTCCGCTGGCCGGCATCCCGATCGCCCACAAGGACGCGTTCGTGACGCGCGGCTGGCGCACTACCGCGGGCAGCAAGATGCTCGACGGTTACGTCAGCCCGTTCGACGCGACCGTCGTGGAACGCCTGGGCGCGGCCGGCGCGGTGTCGCTGGGCAAGCTGAACTGCGACGAATTCGCCATGGGCTCGGGCAACGAGAACTCGGCATACGGCGCCGTGAAGAACCCCTGGGATCACGTTGCCGTACCCGGCGGCTCGTCGGGCGGTTCGGCCGCCGCCGTGGCCGCCCGCCTGGTCGCCGCCGCCACCGGCACCGACACCGGTGGCTCGGTCCGCCAACCCGCCGCGCTGTGCGGCGTCAGCGGCATCAAGCCCACTTACGGCACCGTGTCGCGTTACGGCATGGTGGCCTTCGGCTCCAGCCTGGACCAGGCCGGCCCGCTGGCCCCCAGCAGCCGCGACCTGCTTGAAATCCTGGATGTCATCAGCGGCTTCGATCCGCGCGACGCCACCAGCCTCGAAAAATGCGATGGCGCGGTCAACGAACCCGGCCGCGTGCGCCGCGACTTCGACGCCGCGCAGGCCCATTTCGACGCCGCCGGCAGCCAGCCGCTCAAAGGCCTGCGCATCGGTGTGCCCGAAGAGTATTTCGGCGCTGGCCTGGCCCCCGATGTGGCCGCCGCCGTGCAGGCCGCGCTTGAGCAATTCGAGGCGCTGGGCGCCGTGCGCGTGCCCGTCTCGCTGCCGCGCACCGAGCTGGCCATTCCGGCGTATTACGTCATCGCCCCCGCCGAAGCGTCCAGCAATCTGGCCCGCTACGACGGCGTGCGCTACGGCCACCGCGCCAAGCAGTATGGCGACCTGAACGAGATGATCAGCCGCTCGCGCGCCGAAGGCTTCGGCGACGAGGTCAAGCGCCGCATCCTGATCGGCACCTACGTGCTGTCCCACGGCTATTACGACGCCTACTACCTGCAGGCGCAGCGCCTGCGCCGCCTGATCGCGCAGGACTTCCAGCGCGCCTATGCCGATCAGTGCGACGTCATCATGGGACCGGTGACGCCGTCGGTCGCCAAGAACATCGGCGACAACCGCGACGACCCGACCGCCGACTGGCTGGCCGACGTCTACACGCTGGGCGTCAGCCTGGCGGGCCTGCCCGCCATGTCGATCCCCTGCGGCTTCGGCGGCGAGAACCAAAATCGCCCCATCGGCCTGCAGATCATCGGCAACTACTTCGACGAAGGCCGCCTGCTGGCCATCGCCGACCGCTACCAACACGTGACGGACTGGCATCAGCGTGCCCCTGTCCAGCAAGGCTGAGAACATGAACTGGGAAATCGTCATCGGCCTGGAAACGCACACGCAGCTTTCCACGGACTCCAAGATCTTTTCGGGCAGCAGCACGCAATTCGGCGCCGCGCCCAACACGCAGGCGAACGAGGTTGACCTGGCCCTGCCGGGCAGCCTGCCGGTCATGAACCGCGGCGCGGCCGAACGCGCCATCCGCTTCGGCCTGGCCGTGGGCGCCAAGATCGCCCCGCGCTCGGTTTTTGCGCGCAAGAATTACTTCTACCCTGACCTGCCCAAGGGCTACCAGATCAGCCAGTACGAGCTGCCGGTGGTGGTGGGCGGCTCGCTGTCGTTCTTCGTCGGCGAAGAAGAAAAGACCGTCAACCTGACGCGCGCCCACCTTGAAGAAGACGCCGGCAAGTCCCTGCACGACGACTTCAACCTGGGCAATGGCAGCCCGGCCAGCGGCATCGACCTGAACCGCGCCGGCACCCCGCTGCTGGAAATCGTGACCGAACCCGAAATGCGCTCTGCCGCCGAGGCCGTGGCCTACGCGCGCGCGCTGCACAGCCTGGTCGTGTGGCTCGGCATTTGCGACGGCAACATGCAGGAAGGCTCCTTCCGCTGCGATGCCAACGTGTCGGTCCGCCCGGTGGGCCAGAAAGAATTCGGCACCCGCACCGAGATCAAGAACGTCAACTCGTTCCGCTTCCTGGAACGCGCCATCACCTATGAAGCGCGCCGCCAGATCGAGCTGATCGAGGACGGAGGCACCGTCGTCCAGGAAACGCGCCTGTACGACGCCGACCGCGACGAGACGCGCAGCATGCGCAGCAAGGAAGACGCGCACGACTACCGCTACTTCCCCGATCCCGATCTGCCCACGCTGGTGATCTCCAGCGCGTGGGTGGACGAGGTCCGCGCCGCCATGCCGGAACTGCCGGCCGCCCAGCGAGCCCGCTTCGAAACGGAATACGGTCTGCCCGCGTACGACGCCGCGCAACTGACCATCAGCCGCGATCTGGCCGCCTACTTCCAGGCGGTCGCCAACGCGCTGCCGGCAGGCCAGGCCAAGCTCGCGTCCAACTGGGTCATGGGCGAAGTCGCCGCCGTGCTCAACAAGGAAGAAAAGACCATCGCCGAATCGCCCGTCGCGGCGCCGGCGCTGGCGGCCCTGATCAGCCGCATCATCGACGGCACGATCTCCAACAAGATCGCCCGCGAAGTCTTCGGCGCCATGTGGGCTGGCGAAAACGGCGGCGATGCCGACGCCATCATCGAATCGCGCGGCCTGAAGCAGATCAGCGACACGGGCGCCATCGGCGCGATGATCGACGAGGTGCTGGCCGCCAACCCGGCCATCGTCGAGGAGTACCGCGCCGGCAAGCAGAAGGCGTTCAACTCCCTGGTCGGCCAGATCATGAAGGCTGCCCGCGGCAAGGCCAACCCGCAGCAGGTGAATGATCTGCTGAAGCAGAAGCTGGATAGTTGATGGTCGGCCGGATCCCCACGCGGGGACCGGCGCAATATCAGACTGAATCAGGGGCCGCGGCATATTGCCGCGGCCTTTTGTTTGGCCAAGAATGATCTGGTCGATTTCGCCGGAGGCTTGGCCATGAACTACACCGAGGTCAGCAGCAACGACTTGCTGCACCGATTCACCGATTACCTGCAGGCCCTCCACCAAGGGCAGCACTTCATCATCTCTGTCGACGGCGTTCGCCGCGCAAGGCTGACGCCCGTCCTGCCCGACACCTCGCTGAACGCGCACGATGCCCTGGAAGCCATGAAGCGCCTGCACACGGCGGCCCCGGTCTCGCACGACATCATCCGCGCCTGGATTGAAGAAGGCCGAGAATGAACACCATCCGTCTGGTGCCGGACGCATCGGTCGCCCTTGCCTGGCTGCTGTACCGCGTAGATGTCCACGAATCGCTGCTTGCCCAGCATCTGCTCGACGTCGCGCACGGCTCGCAAAACACCGTGCCTCACATCTGGCGCGTGGAAGTTGCCAATGGCGTTCTGCGTGCAGAGCGCAGCCAGCGCATTTCGCGGGCCCAGGTCGCTGCGTTCAATCAGCTTCTCGACAACCTGCCCATCGCCGCCGACAACGACGATGCGGCTTCCAGCATCGCGCGCACCTGCCAGCTTGCCCGCGCCCATGGGTTGACTGCCTACGACGCCAGTTATCTCGAACTCTCGCTGCGGTAGCGCGCGTGCCTGGCCACCTTTGACCGCAAGCTGGCGGACGCGGCGCGGGCCAGCGGCGTCACCGTGTTCGGGCAACCGCACGGCGTCGCCGAACCCGTTGCGCCCTATCTGTGGCAATGACGTTTTGGCAATTGCATCTTTGCAATGACAAAGGGCGGCCCATGGCCGCCCTTTGTCATTGCTTTCAGCAACGAGACCCTTACTTCACCCCGTACTTCGTCCGATACGCCAGCACGGCATCCCGGTTCTCCGCAAACGACGCATCATCCTGCAGCAGGGCCAGGATGTCGGTCAGCGAGGCAATCGCCACCACGGGGATGCCGTAGGTCTTGGCCACGTCCTGCACGGCCGAATGCGGCGACAGGGCGTCGTCCGGGCCGGCGCGCTCCATGCGGTCCATCGCGATCAGCACGGCGGCCGGTTCGGCGCCGGCGGCGCGGATGATTTCCACGGACTCGCGCACCGACGTGCCGGCCGTGATGACGTCGTCAATGATGACGACCTTGCCTTTGAGCGGAGCGCCAACCAGCGTGCCGCCTTCGCCGTGATCCTTGGCTTCCTTGCGGTTGTAGGCGAACGGCACGTCGCTGCGGCCCTGCATGTCCGGGTGGCCGGCCAGCGCCACGGCGGTGGCGGTGGACAGCGGGATGCCCTTGTACGCGGGGCCGAACAGCATGTCGAATTCGACGCCGGAATCCAGCAGCGCCTGTGCGTAGAACTGCGCCAGCTTGCCGACCGAGCGGCCATTGTTGAACAGGCCTGCGTTGAAGAAATAGGGGCTGATGCGGCCCGACTTGACCTTGAAGCTGCCAAAGCGCAGAACGCCCTCGTTCAAGGCGAAACGGACGAAATCCAGGGCGGTGACGGAGGACGGGGCGGCGGGCATGCAGGGTGATCCGGTAGGTGGCAGACCCCGCATTTTATCCGCTGTCGGGGCTGTTCCAGGTGGCCGCGGCGGAGTCGGTTAAATTCCTGGCATTGTCCGCCCCCCCTGCGGCCGCATTACAGGAGTTTCGCTTTGCTGCGCATCACGTCGATCAACCTCAATGGCATCCGGTCCGCCTTCAAAAAGGGCCTGCAACCGTGGATGGAAAAGCACGCCGCCGACGTGCTGTGCCTGCAGGAAATCAAGGTATCCCACGAGGACCTGACCGACGAACTGCGCCATCCGCCCGGCTACACCGGCCACTTCCACCACGCCGTGAAAAAGGGCTACAGCGGCGTGGGCATCTACCTGCGAGATGCCGCCGAGCGCGTGAACAACGGCTTTGATTGTGAAGAGTTCGATAGCGAAGGCCGCATCATCCGCGCCGACTGGAAGGATCTGTCGGTCATCAGCGCCTACCTGCCTTCCGGCTCCAGTGGCGACGAACGCCAGCAGGCGAAGTATCGCTTCCTGGACAGTTTCGGCCCGTGGATCGATGCCCTGATGCACGAGCACAAGACGACCGGCCGTGAATTCGTCATTTGCGGCGACTGGAACATCGCGCACAAGGAAATCGACCTGAAGAACTGGAAGGGCAACATGAAGAATTCGGGCTTTCTGCCCGAAGAGCGCGCGTGGCTGACGGACGTCTTCGACAAGCGCGGCTTTGTGGACGTATTCCGCACCATCGACGACCGCCCCGACCAGTACACCTGGTGGAGCAATCGCGGCCAGGCCTGGGCCAAGAACGTCGGGTGGCGCATCGACTACCAGATCGCGACCCCCGGCATCGCGGCCAAGGCGCGCAGCGTCGCCATCTACAAGGACGAACGCTTCTCGGATCACGCGCCGTTGACGGTCGATTACGACTTCACTTTGCGCGCGTGATTTTTCTCAAAATAAATATAGGGACGCATTAAGGGCGCCAAGCGGGCGGCGGCGTCTTTGCGACGCTGCCGGATGCCCCGCAGCGGCGTATCAGAAGGCGCCCTGCCCTATGCCGCATCGGCGAAATTAAACGGGGACACTTCAAAAATCCCTGAATTTTCAAGCTCCCCCGTTTGATCAGCCCGGTTTCCATCCACAGGCGATCAACACTCCGCTTTTATACGTCCCCGTTTATCGTCTGGAAAAATCTGTTTGTTATCAAGGTGATGGCGCAGTTTTTCGCTTTGCGCAGGGCAACATTTTGCCCCTACAATCCCCGCACCATACAGGTGCAGTCATGCACCAAAACAAACTGATCGCGCCCCAATTTGGCGCAATTTCCGCACCTATTCGAAGCACCCCCGAGGAGATCATGGTGAAAGTGCAGAGTCTGGACGACTTCCTGCGTGGCGTCGCCGCGCGCGACCCGCAGCAGCCCGAATTCATGCAAGCCGTCCAGGAGGTGATGCTCAGCTTGTGGCCCTTCGTCGAGAAGCATCCCCACTACGCCGAGCACGCTCTGCTGGAACGCCTGGTCGAACCGGAACGCGTCATCCAGTTCCGCATCTGCTGGACCGACGATCAGGGCCGCGCCCAGGTCAACCGCGGCTTCCGCATCCAGCACAGCTCCGCAATCGGGCCTTTTAAGGGCGGCATGCGCTTTCACCCGTCGGTGAACCTGTCGATCCTGAAGTTCCTCGCCTTCGAACAGACCCTGAAGAACTCGCTGACCACGCTGCCCATGGGCGGCGGCAAGGGCGGTTCCGACTTCGATCCCAAGGGCAAGTCCGACGCCGAAGTCATGCGCTTCTGCCAGGCGCTGATGATCGAGTTGTATCGCCACCTGGGTCCGGACACCGACGTGCCCGCCGGCGATATCGGCGTGGGCGCGCGTGAAGTCGGCTTCATGGCCGGCATGATGAAAAAGCTGTCCAACTCGACCGCCAGCGTCTTCACCGGCAAGGGCCTGACCTTCGGCGGCAGCCTGATCCGCCCCGAAGCCACCGGCTACGGCACCGTCTACTTCGCCGAAGAAATGCTCAAGCGCGTCGGCAAGTCCTTCGACGGCATGCGCGTGTCCGTGTCGGGCTCGGGCAACGTGGCGCAGTACGCCATCGAGAAGGCCATGGCGCTGGGCGCGCGCGTCATCACCGTGTCGGATTCGAACGGCACCGTGGTCGATGAAGCCGGCTTCAACCACGAGAAGCTCGTGGCGCTGATGCACATCAAGAACGACCTGCGCGGCCGCCTGGACACCTACGCCCGCCAGTTCGGCCTGCAGTACGAAGCCGGCAAGCGCCCGTGGCACGTGCCCGTCGACGTCGCCCTGCCCTGCGCCACTCAGAATGAGCTGGAGCTGTCGGACGCCCAGACGCTGATCAAGAACGGCGTGCTGGCGGTTGCCGAAGGCGCCAACATGCCCGCCACGCTGGACGCCGCCAAGGCCTTCATCGCCGCGCGCGTGCTGTACGCGCCGGGCAAGGCCAGCAACGCCGGCGGCGTCGCCGTGTCGGGCCTGGAAATGGCCCAGAACTCGGCCCGCCTGTCGTGGACCCGCGAGGAAGTGGACACCCGCCTGCATGCCATCATGCGCGACATCCACGAAAACTGCGTGCGCCACGGCCATTCGGAGCGCGAGTACGTGAACTACCTGGACGGCGCCAACATTGCCGGCTTCGTCAAGGTCGCAGACGCCATGCGTCAGCAAGGGCTGTATTGATCGCCGCCCGCTGAAGCGCGCGCGACAACGCGCGGGCCCGGCATGCAAAAGGCCGACTCGGATGAGTCGGCCTTTTGCATTGCGGCGATGGCGGGCCGCGAATGGGGCCGCGGATTGGCCCGCGCCTGCGCCTTTAAAAAGCGCGCAGCCTGGCGGGGTGGCGCAAAGATCAGTGCTTCATCGCGCCGTGATCGTGGCTCATGCCGGGATTATGCGAAGCCGGCTTGACCTTGAATTCCACCGCCACTTCGCCTGCCTTTTCAAACTTGAGCGTGGCGGGCACGGTGGCGCCATCCTTGAACGGCGCCTTCAGCTTGATGAACATGACGTGATAGCCGCCCGGGCTGAGCTTGACCTCGGTGTCGGCGGGCAGCGCGATGCCGCTTTCGACCTGACGCATCTTGGAGACGCCGTTTTCGGTCTGCACGGTGTGCAGTTCGACGCGTTCGGCGGCATCCGACGAGACCGACAGCAGACGGTCCGGCGCCTTGGCATCGTTGTCGATATCCATGTACCCCGCACCGTTGGCCTGTCCGGGCGCCGAGGCGCGGACCCAGAGATCGTCGACTTCGACCTGGCCGACCTTGTAGTCCTTGGCCCACGCCGAACCGGCGGTGCACAGGCCGATCGCGGCAACAACGGCAAACTTGCGGATGTTCATGGGTGTCCTCCTGAGACGTTAGCGGCGCCTGACCAGGCTGCGGGCGGCTGACAGCACCGAGTCGGTCAAGGCTTCCATGGCCTCGGAGTTTACCCGCCAATGCTGCCAGTAGAGCGGCACGTCCTCCCACGCCCGGCCGCGCAGCAGAACGAGTTGACCGGCATCAAGATGTTCCTGCACGAGCGGCAGCGGGTTCATGGTCCAGCCCAATCCGCCCAGCGTGGCCTGCACGAAGGCGCGCGTGGACGGCACCCACCAGACCGGCGGCTCCCACGGCGCGGGGTCGGCGATCTTGTGCGCAAAGCGCGCCTGCAGCGCGTCCTTGCGGTTGAAGACCAGAACGGGCGCCTGAGCCAGCGTCTGCGCGTTGACGCCCGAGGCGAAGTAGCGCTTGTGGAAGTCCGGCGTGCAGGTGGCCACGTAGCGCATGCTGCCCAACGCGTGGATGCGGCAGCCCTGCACCGGATCGGCCAGCGTGGTCACGGCGCCCAGCACGGAGCCGTTGCGCAGCAGCGCGGCCGTGTGATCCTGGTCTTCGGACAGCATGTCCAGCGTGGCGCGGGTGCGCGCCGCGAACTGGAGGGCGGCGTCAACGAACCAGGTTTCCAGGCTGTCGTGGTTGACCGCGATGGGGATGCTGGCGTGGGGCACGTCGTCGTCGGCGACGCCCAGCCGGTTCAGCGCGTCGTGTTCCAGCAAGGCGGTCTGCTCGGCCAGTTGCACCAGCACCTGTCCGTCTGCCGTGGCGGCGGCAGGCACCGTGCGTTGGACCAGCAGCCGGCCCATCCGGTCTTCCAGCGCCTTGATCCGTTGCGACACCGCCGACGGCGTGACGCTGAGCGACAGCGCCGCGCGCTCGAAACTCCCTTCGCGCACCACCGCGGCCAGGGCGCGCAGGTTGCCGTGATCGATTTTCATGAGATTAGGAATACTTAATATAGTGAAGGAAAATTAGCTGTATTTCATATACATGGCAAGGGAAAATGGCGCATTGCCGATTGCTCTCAGCATTCGGCCACCCATCAAAGCGCCGCCACAGGCGTTGCAGTCACAGGTATTTTTTCCATGTTTGCCACCTTGTCATCCCCCGCCTTCCTTACCGCCTGGGCCAACGGAACGGCCACGGGCCTAGGCCTGTTCGCCGTCGTGGGCGCGCAAAGCGCGTTCATCCTGCGCCAGGGCCTCATGCGCGCGCATCTCTTGAGCGTCGTCGCCATCTGCGCGCTGATCGACGCGGTCTTCATCTTTGCCAGCGTGTCCGGCCTGCAGGCGCTGACCGCGTGGTTCCCCTGGCTGACGACCGCCGTGCTGTGGTTCGGTGTGGCGTTCCTGACCTGGTACGCCGCGCAATCCGCGCGCCGCGCCTGGACCGCCACGGGGGGTCTGGCCGCCGCCCGCGACGTGGTGCCGTCGCGCCGCGCCGCCATGCTGGGCGCGCTGGGTTTCTCGCTGCTGAACCCGCACTTCTGGCTGGACATGGTGGTGGTCGGCTCGCTGGCGCACGGCTTCGAAGACGCCCGCATGGCCTTCGCCGCCGGCGCTTTCACCGCCAGCCTGCTGTGGCTGGCGGTACTGGGCATCGGATCGCGGCTCTTTGCACCCTTCCTTGCCAGCGCGTCGGCCTGGCGCGCGCTGGACGGCATCATCGCCGTGGTCATGGCTGGTTTGGCGATCAGCCTGGCGCTGAAGGGCGTCTGAGCCTCGCCATGTACACCTCCACGTTCATCTTCGCCATAAAGCAGTTCGACGATGCATTCCACCGCCTCGACCAGCGCATCGCAGAGGCGGCGCGCGCGATGCCGGGCTACCTGGGGGAAGAATCCTGGGAAGACACCACGCGCGGGTTGTTCGCCAATGTCTATTACTGGCAATCGCTTGAAGCGTTGGACGCGCTGATCCGGCATCCGGCGCATCAGCAGGCCAAGGCCGCGCAGTCGCAATGGCTGGACGGATACCGGGTGGAGATTGCCCAGGTGCTGCGCCAGTACGGGCACGGCGTGCCCGCGCCGGCACTTTTATAATTGGCGCCTCACCACTTTCTGTCGGGCGCCGGGCCGGCCCGCCAACGCGCCATGCGTGGACCTTCGCCTTCCAAAGACGTGCGCCTGCCGCCGCTTGCCGCCATCCAGGCGTTCGAAGCGGCCGCGCGGCTGGGTTCCTTCGAGCGTGCGAGCGAAGAACTCTTCGTCACCGCCAGCGCCATCGGCAAGCGCATCGCCTCGCTGGAAACCCTGCTGGACGTCACGCTGTTCATTCGAAGCAGCCGCGGCGCGACGCTGAGCGCCGCCGGACGCGAGTACCTGGAACAGGTGCGCACGGCGCTCGATCTGCTGTCCGACGCCTCGCTGCACAAGCGCAACGAACCCAAGCTGGAAACGCTGCGCGTCGTGTCCACGCCGACATTCGCCCGGCAGGTGCTGATTCCGGCCCTGCCCGGTTTCACGGCGGCAAACCCCGGCGTCGAACTTGAAATCATGCTGTCCATTCCCTATCTGGACATCATGCCCCCCAACGCCGACGTCTGGATCCGCTTTGGCAGCGGCAAATATCCCGGCCTTCATGCGCATCCGCTCACGCAAGATACGGTGTTCGCGGTGTGCGCACCGAGTTATCAAGCGGCGCGCGGCCCGTTCAAGCGGCCCGCCGATCTGGCGCGCGCCGACCTGTTGCGTTGCCCGATGGAACCCTGGCGTCCGTGGCTGGCAGCGGCTGGCCTGGACTGGCCCGAGCCGTCGCGCGGCGTGTGGCTGGTAGACCTGGGCATGATGCTCGCTGCGGCGCGCGCCGGCCAGGGCGTGGCGCTGACTCGCCGATCGCTGGCCGCCGAGTGGCTGGACGAAGGCAAGCTCGTTCGCGTGCTGGATGTGGAGATCCCCGGCGAGTCGCAGTACTACCTGTGCACCGAAGCCACACGCACACCGGGCGGCGCGGCCCAGGCGTTTTCCCTATGGCTCGCCGAGGTCTGCAAACGCGCAGCCCAATGGCCATGCGGGCCGCAGGCCGGTCAGGAATAAATTTCCAGTTATCTGCGGAATGAATTTCCGCACGACGCCGCACCCTGATCGCTAGGATGCGGCCAGCGTGACTGCGCCCGTCCCGGAGACACGCTGTGTGGACAAGCGGAAGCGGACGCATTGCAAACGCAACACCGACGCACGCCCATCTCACCGCCCATTCCACTCACAGCATTCAGCAAGCTGAAAGGAACCTTGCATCCGCACTAGGTATTTACGCGGAAAAGCACCGCCGGGTCAGATTCGCGTAAGCGATTAAGCAGACAGTCACGACACGCAACAAAGGAGCGCGCCAACAAAACACCATCCGCCGATTGGCGCCGGCACACGGCTTTCCACGCAGTTCACCCAATTACAACGGAGACATCCATGGATTTTCGTTTGAAGCTGCTTGCAGGAACCCTTGCATTTGCCGTATCGGCCGCGTCCCACGCCGCCGACCCCATCAAGATCGGCGTGGCCGGCCCCTACACGGGCGGATCGTCCTCGATGGGCGTCAGCATGCGCGACGGCGTTCGCCTTGCCATTGAAGAGATCAACAAGAACGGCGGCGTGATGGGCCGCCAGCTCGTCGCGGTCGAACGCGATGACGAAGCCAAGAACGAGCGCGGCGTACAGATCGCGCAGGAACTGATCAACAAGGAACAGGTGACCGCCACCGTCGGCTATATCAACACCGGCGTCGCATTGGCCTCCCAACGTTTCTACCAGGACGCCAAGATCCCGGTGTTCAACAACGTGGCCACCGGCAGCGTGATCACGCATCAGTTCAAGGCGCCTGAATACCCCGACAACTACGTGTTCCGCAATGCGGCCCACGACAGCATCCAGGCCCCGATGATCGTGGAAGAAGCGATCACGCGCCGCGGCTTCAAGAAGGTCGCGATCCTGGCCGACTCCACCAACTACGGCCAGCTCGGCCGCGAGGACCTGGAAAAGGCCCTGGACGCCAAGGGCATCAAGCCGGTCGCCGTCGAAAAGTTCAACATCAAGGACGTCGACATGACGGCCCAGCTGCTCAAGGCCAAGGCCGCGGGCGCCGAAGCCGTGCTGACCTACGGTATCGGCCCGGAGCTGGCCCAGGTCGCCAACGGCATGACCAAGCTGGGCTGGAAGGTGCCGATCATCGGCAGCTGGACGCTGTCCATGGCCAACTACATCGACAACTCCGGCGCCAACGGTGAAGGCGCGCGCATGCCGCAAACCTTCATCCAGGACCCGGACACGCCCAAGCGCAAGGCGTTCATCGACGCCTACCTGGCCAAGTTCAAGCCCAAGAACAACCGCATCGATTCGCCGGTGTCGGCGGCGCAGGGCTATGACTCCATCTTCCTCTTGGCCGCGGCCATCAAGCAGGCGAACTCGACCGACGGTCCCAAGGTGCGCGAAGCACTGGAAAACCTGCAGACCCCGGTCGAGGGCGTGGTGATGACCTACAACAAGCCCTTCTCGCACGACAACCACGACGCGATCACCGCGAAGGAAGTGGTCATCGGCGAGGTCAAGGGCGGCCGGGTCATCAAGGCCAACTAAATCCCGACAAGCAGGAAGGCGGCGGCTGCCCGGCCGCCGCCGCCCGCGCCTGAAGCTTCGGGCGCGGGGCATGCAGCCGCCTGAAAACAGCGTTCTGCCCAAGGGGGTTGGGACGGAACACAGCGCCTCAAGACACACACCATGATTCTTCTACAGCTCATCTATAGCGGTATCGCGCTAGGCATGATCTATGCGGTCATTGCGTTCGGCTACCAGCTCACCTTCGCCACATCGGGCACCTTGAACTTCGGCCAGGGCGAAGCCCTGATGCTGGGCGCGCTCGTCGGCCTCACGCTCGTCGGACTGGGCGTGAACTACTGGGTCATGATTCCCATCGTCTGCATCTTCGGCTTCGCGCAGGGCGCGCTGGTCGAACGCGTGGGCGTGCGGCCCGCCATCAAGACGCGATCGGAATTCGGCTGGATCATGGCCACCATTGCGCTGGGCATCATCTTCAAGAACGTGGCCGAAAACATCTGGGGCCGCGACGACCTGCGCTTTCCCTCGCCGCTGCCCGAGGCGCCGATTCAGGTGCTGGGCGCCAACGTGCTGCCGATGGAGCTGCTGGTGGTGTTCGGCGCGCTGGGCATGATGATTCTGGTGGAAATCTTCAACCGCAAATCCATCTACGGCAAAGCCTTCGTCGCCACGTCCAACGACCGCGACGCGGCCGGCCTGATGGGCATCAACACCGGCATGGTCATCACGTTCTCGTACGCGCTGTCGTCGCTGACCGCGGCGTTTGCCGGCGTGCTGGTCGCGCCGCTGACGCTGACGGGCGCCACGATGGGCGCCGTGCTGGGCCTGAAGGCATTTGCCGTCGCGATCATTGGCGGCCTGTCCAGCGGGATGGGTGTCGTGGTGGGCGGGCTGATCCTGGGGATCGCCGAAACGACCACCGGTTTCTATCTATCAACGGGATACAAAGACGTGCCGGGATTGGTATTGCTGCTGCTCGTTCTGACCTTCAAGCCCGCCGGCCTGTTCGGCAAGACCGCGATCAAGAAGGTGTAAGCGATGAAACCCCTGCATCTTCTCCTATCCATCGTGGCCGTGGCCTGCCTGGCCGCCGTGCCGCTGGGCGTGACCAACACGTATTACCTGCACCTGATTGAAACCATCATGATCTATTCGATCCTGCTGTTCGGGCTCGATATCGTGGTGGGCTACACCGGCCAGGTGTCGCTGGGCCACGCGGGTCTCTTCGGCATCGGCTCGTACGTGGCCGGCGTGCTGGTCTTTCACCTGCAGATTCCGATCTGGCTGACGCTGCCCGCCGCCATCGTCATCGCCGCCGCCTTTGGCGCAGTGCTCGCGCTGCCGGCGCTGCGCGTCACCGGCCCCTATCTGGCGATGGTGACGCTGGCCTTCGGCACGATCATCCAGATCCTGATCAACGAGATGACCTTCCTGACCGAAGGCCCGCTGGGCATCAAGGTCACCAAGCCGTCCATCGCCGGCCACGTGCTGACCAAGGCCGAGTACTTCTGGCTGGTCGCCGCGCTGCTGGTGATCTCGCTGATCGTGGTGCACCGGATCTTGAAGTCGCACCTGGGCCGCTCGTTCGAAGCCTTGCGCGACAGCCCCATCGCATCCGACTGCATGGGCGTGTCGGTGTACCGGCACAAGGTGATCGCCTTCGTCATCAGCGCCGGCTTTGCCGGCCTGGCGGGCGCGCTGTACTCGTATTCGGAACAGTACATTTCGCCGAACACGTACAACTTCGAACTGACGATCCTGTTCCTGCTGGCCATCATCATGGGCGGCCGCAAGAGCCGCACCGGCGCGCTGCTGGGCGCCTCGATCATCGTGCTGCTGCCCAAGATGCTGGACGACATCGGCACCTTCCGCCTGATCGCGCTGGCGGTGGCGATCCTGGTGACGGTAGGCAGCGTCGTGGCCATCTCCAAGGGCCGCACCGAACCGCGCAAGGTCGCGGTGCCGGTAATCGGCACGATCGTGCTGGCCATCTTCTCGTACTGGCTGGACGCCGTCACCGACTGGCGCCTGACCATCTTCGGCGCGATGATCCTGTTCGTCGTGTACTACCTGCCCGACGGCATCGTGGGCTTCGTTCGCAACCTGTTCTTCTCGACGCGCCGCGCGGCGCTGGCCGTCAAGAAAGACCTGGTGAAGGAACAGGACGCCGTGCCGGACGCGGTGGCGGGCAAGGGCGAGACCCTGCTCGCAGCCAAGAACGTGCTGATGCAGTTCGGCGGCCTGAAAGCGCTTAACGAGGTGGACCTGACCGTCAAGCGCGGCACCATCCACGGGCTCATCGGACCCAACGGTTCCGGCAAGAGCACGATGATGAACGTGCTGACCGGCATCTACGTGCCCACGGCCGGCGCGGTGGAGTTCGGGGGCAAGTCGCTCGTCGGACTCCCGCCCGCGGACATCGCCGAAGCCGGCATCGCGCGCACGTTCCAGAACGTGCAACTCTTCGGCGAAATGACCGCGCTGGAGAACGTGCTGGTGGGCCTGCATCACACCTTCACGACGGGTCTGGCGGGCATTGCGCTGCGCACCCCCAAATGGAAGACCGAGGAACAGGGCGCACGGGCACGGGCCATGGCGCTGCTGGAATTCGTCGGCCTGGAATCGCTGGCCAGCGAAGAAGCGCGCAACCTGCCCTATGGCAAGCAGCGCCTCCTGGAGATCGCCCGCGCACTGGCGCTGGATCCGCAACTGCTGCTGCTGGACGAACCGGCGGCAGGCCTGACGGCGCCTGACATCGTGGAGCTGCTGGCGATCATCCGCAAGGTGCGTGACCACGGCATCACGCTGATCCTCATCGAACACCACATGGACGTCGTGATGGGGGTGTGCGACACGGTGTCGGTGCTGGACTTCGGCCAGAAGATCGCCGAGGGCCTGCCTAATGAAGTGCAAAGCAACGCCAAGGTGATCGAGGCGTATCTGGGCGGCGCGCCCGCCTGACGCCAAGGGGACAAGAAGATGCTATCGATCAAGAATCTGGAAGCAGGCTACGGAAAGGTGAAGGTGCTGCACGGCATCAGCATGGAAGTGCCGAAAGCCAAGGTGGTGACGTTGATCGGCTCGAACGGGGCTGGGAAGACGACGACGATGCGGGCCCTGTCGGGGATGATCCGGCCGACGGCGGGGGAGATCACGCTGGGTAGCAAGCGGATCGATGGGATGGAGTCGCATCGCATCGCGCGGCTAGGGCTGGCGCATTCGCCGGAGGGGCGCCGGGTGTTTCCTACGCTGTCGGTGACTGACAACCTGCTGCTGGGTGCGTTTCCGCGTCTGACGGGTAGCCGGCCTAAGGGTGACGTTCAAGCTGATCTGGGGCGGGCGATGGATCTGTTCCCGCGTTTGAAGGAACGGCGCGATCAGCTGGCTGGGACGCTGTCGGGCGGTGAACAGCAGATGCTGGCCATGGCGCGCGCGGTGATGCTGAATCCGGAATTGGTGCTGCTGGACGAGCCTTCGATGGGACTGGCGCCGATTCTGGTTGAAGAGGTGTTCCGGATTATTGCGCGGCTCAAGGAGGAAGGCGTGACGATGCTGCTGGTGGAGCAGTTCGCGGCGGCAGCGTTAAACGTTGCGGATTATGGGTATGTGCTGGAAAACGGGCGGATTTCTGTGCATGGGAGTGCGGAGAAGTTGAAGCATGATCCGGCTGTGGTGGCGGCTTATTTGGGTGGGGGGCATTGAGGGGGTGACGATTGGTCGGCTGGCGGTGAGGCGGATTCTTGAGACGCCCGCCGCAGCGGGGGCCTGGGTGCGCGGGGCTACGATTGCGGTCCGGAGCCTTCGCTCCGGACTGCCCCTTCGTCATCTTCGTCCGCCTTCGGCTCCCTTCAGATTCCCTCGGGCGCATCTACACGCCCCGCGCACCCAGGCCCCCGCTGCGACGGGCTCCAGTTGATTCAGCTTTACCGGTGGTGGGGCGAGTTGGGTTCTTTAGGTTCTTGCCCACGGTGGGGGGAGAGAGAAAGATCTTGCGGGGCCCGCCCGCGGCGGCCGCGCGGGCGGCCTTCGGGGGCTTACGCGGCGTCTTGCGTCGTGGCGATGACGCTTCGCGTGTGGCTGCGGTGTGGTTGGGTTTTTGCCGAAAGCACGTGGGGTGTCTGACACCCGCAAATGCGTAAGACCGATTCGGATGTCTGACACCCGCAAATTCGTAAGACCGATTCCGGTGTCTGACACCGGCAGAAGAAAAGCAACCACCATTCATCGTCACTTGAACCCCAATGCCCGATGGGCGGCGCGTACGGGTCGGGAAGTTGTGGCTGCTCGTCGCCGCGCCGCCCATCACCGCTCTCCCCCACTGACGAGCGTCATTCGCAAGCCGATCACCGCAAGCGCGCAAGCGCACACCACCACGACGACCCACAGCTCCGATGCCGATTGCCGCCGCCCGGGCGGCAGCAATTCGGCGGCCCCGCAGATCTCCTGCCCTGACCACAGGTCTTGTAGCGCTGCATACCAAAGACCCTGGCAGCACGGCGTCGC
The DNA here is from genome assembly GCF_002388205.1 of Achromobacter sp. UBA4530. Taxonomy (NCBI): domain Bacteria; kingdom Pseudomonadati; phylum Pseudomonadota; class Betaproteobacteria; order Burkholderiales; family Alcaligenaceae; genus Achromobacter; species Achromobacter sp. UBA4530. The sequence continues at coordinate 23,354 of NZ_DGMA01000011.1, forward strand.
GGTCACCGTGGGCGCGAGCGCCGTCGATGCGCCCGAGGGAATCTGAAGGGAAGGCCGAAGGCCTGGACGAAGATGACGAAGGGGAAGTCCGGAGCGAAGGCTCCGGACCGCAATCGTGGGCGATCGTGCCCACGGTGACCGCGGCATCGGGCGACCTACGAAGAGCTTCGTGGCGCGCCAAAAGAAAATGGGCCTCCGCAGGCAACCGACCAAATCAGTCTTCACCTGCAAGGCCCACGCTCACGTCGCATCACTCTCGATGCGACGTCACCCTCAAACGATCGTCAGCGTCACGTCGATGTTGCCGCGCGTGGCGTTCGAGTACGGGCACACGATGTGTGCGGCCGCGACCAGCTTTTCGGCTTCTGCGCGGTCCAAGCCCGGCAGCGAAATCTTCAGTTCGGCTTCGATGCCGAAACCCGTCGGAATCGCGCCGATGCCGACGATGCCGTTCACCGACACGTCCGCCGGGATCGCGATCTTGTCGCGGTTCGCGACGAACTTCATCGCGCCCAGGAAGCAGGCCGAGTAGCCGACGGCGAACAGTTGTTCGGGGTTCGTGCCTGCTGCGCCGGCGCCGCCCAGTTCGCGGGGGGTGGTCAGCTTGACGTCAAGGTTGCCGTCGTCGCTGACGCCACGGCCTTCACGGCCTCCGGTGGCGGTGGCGTTGGCGCGGTAGAGGACTTTTTCGATCGACATGGTGTGGTTCCTTTGAATGAAAGTTTGTACTGCTTGCCTTGCGGGACCCTTCCCGTTGGCGGTCAACGATGAACTTGCGACTTGCTTAAGACTTTAAATAGTGAACAACAATATCGTGCGCTATTTATAAAACCGGATGATGACAGTTATCACCCACAACCTCAAAGACTTCCGGCCAGCTTCTCCCGCAGCGCGTGCAGCATCTTCGTCATGCCCTGCGCTTCGTCCAGCGAACACTGCGCTGCCGCGCCAACCGCGTGCGGCACCGCTTCGGCCTTTTCGCGCAGATCGCGGCCCTGTTTCGTCAGGCCCACGATCACCTGGCGTTCGTCGGTCACGGCGCGCTTGCGCGTCACCAGTCCCGCGGCCTCCAGGCGTTTAAGCAGCGGCGTCAGCGTGGCCGAATCCAGAAACAGGCGGCTGCCGATATCCGTCACCGTAATTTCGTCGCCTTCCCACAGCACCAGCATCACCAGGTATTGCGGGTAGGTCAGGTCCAGCCCGCTCAGCAGCTTGCGGTACACCTTGTTCATCGCCAGCGAGGTCGAGTACAAGGCGAAGCACAACTGGCTGTCCAGCAGCAGCGGGTTGAATGCGGCTTTGGTCTTGTTTCTGGATTTCATGGTGCGATATTAAATAGCGCGCGATTTATCGTCAACACTTTTTTTTAAGTCCTGATAACGATTACGCCGCCTGCTCCGCCTCCACCGCGCCGCGGTCCGAGCCGTATTGCTTCAGCCCGTCCAGGTCCAGCACCCGAACCGCCCCGTATTCCACGTTCAGCAGCCCCGCCTCCTCCAGCTTGCGCAGCGCCTGGTTCGCACGCTGACGTGACACCCGGGCCAGATAGCCGACTTCTTCCTGTGTAATCGTCAGTCGCATCCCCATGCCCGGATACAGCAAAGGGTTGAAGAGCTCGGCCAGACAGCGGGCCACGCGCGCATCGGGATCGAGCAGACGGTCGTACTCCGCCTTGCCGATGAACTGCGCCACGCGCTCGTTCAATTGATGCAGCAGGTACCGGTTGAACGGAATACTGGTATCCAGCAACCAGTCGAACGTCGTGCCCGGCAGGCGCGCCACCACCGAATCGCGCAGCGCCACGATGTCGTACTTGCGGACCTCGCGTTTCAGCAGCGAGCCCTCGCCGATCCAGCCGCCGGCGGGCACGCCCGTCAGCGATGCAACCTTGCCTTCCGAGTTGCCCACCGACACCTTCACCAGTCCCGCCAGTACGCCGATCCAAGCCTGGGCGAGTTCGCCTTTGCGCTCTATGATCGATCCGGCAACGACCTGCTGCACGGAAAGGTCCCGCTCCACGCGCGCTTGCTGTTCAGCGTTGAGCACGCGGAACCAGGCGGCGGCGAGTTGCAGGGAGTCGGATAGCTGCATCGGGAATACCCTAAAAGGTCCTTGAATGTCGCGATGGTGACAGTTGGTAGCAACCCAACCTTATACCTTAACTCCTGCCGTAAATCTAAAACCAACTGGTCAAGCACACCGCCGCAACCGCCGCTTCATTGCTGGCACTGCGCGCGATGCGCCCAAACCGGAGGAGACAACGTGGCACATTCATCGCCCGCATCTGCACAGGTGCCGGCGGCGCCGGACACCTTTCCGGCGCTGCTGCTCGCGCATGCCAACGTTCGTGGGTCGCGGCCCGCGATACGAGAGAAAGACCTGGGGATCTGGCAAACCCTGACCTGGTCCGAAGTGGCGGAGCATGTCCGTCACGTCGCGCAGGGTCTTGCATCGCTCGGCATTCAGCCCGGCATGCACGTCGCCGTCATCGGTGAAAACCGCCCGCGTCTCTACATGGCCATGATGGCCGCGCAATCGCTCGGCGCCATCCCTGTTCCGCTCTATCAGGACGCGGTCGCGCAGGAAATGGTTTACGTGCTGCAGGATGCGGAGATCAGCGTTGCGATCGTCGAGGACCAGGAGCAGGTCGACAAGATGATCGAGGTGCGCGAACAGTGCCCTGCGCTCAAGCATGTCGTGTTTGACGACCCGCGCGGCCTGCGCCATTACGCCGATCCCATGCTGCTGTCGTATGAGCAACTGGAAGCGCTGGGCAGCGAATATGCCGCCAAGCATCCCGACTTCTACGCGCGCGCCGTCGCTGCCGTGCAGCCGCACGACGCCGCGGCCATGTTCTATACGTCCGGCACGACGGGCAAGCCGAAGGGCGTGGTGCTGACGCACCATGCGCTCATCGACCGCGCGCGCGCCGTGTCAGAAATGGAAAAGCTGACCGACCAGGAAGACGTGCTGGCCTATCTGCCGCCCGCCTGGATCGGGCAGAACATGTTCTCGTACACGCAGTTGCTGGTCACGGGCTTCACGGTGAATCATCCCGAGTCGCCCGACACCGTGTCGATCGACATGCGCGATATTGGCCCCACCTATTACTTCGCGCCGCCACGCGTGCTGGAAGGCTTGCTGACGCATGTGATGATCCGCATGGAGGACGCGGGCTATCTCAAGCGCAAGCTGTTCGCGGCGTGCATGAAGCTGGCGCGCCGCGTTGGCACGAAGATCCTGGACGGTGAATCCGTCAACGCCTGGGACCGCATGCGCTACGCGGTGGGCAACGTGCTGATCTACGGTCCGCTGCGCAACGCGCTGGGCATGAGCCGCGTGCGCGTGGCGTACACGGCCGGCGAAGCCATCGGTCCAGACCTCTTTGTGTTCTACCGCTCCATCGGCATCAACCTGAAGCAGCTGTACGGCTCCACCGAAACCTCGGTGTTCGTCTGCGTGCAGCCCGATGGCCAGGTTCGCGACGACACCGTCGGACCGCCGGTGGCGGGCGTGGAGATTCGCGTGGCCGACAACGGCGAGATCCTCGTCAAGAGCCCGGGGCTCTTCAAGGAGTACTACCGCAATCCCGACGCCACGGCCGAAGCGCGCAGCGCCGACGGCTGGTTCCACACGGGCGACGCGGGCTATCTGGATACCGATGGGCAGCTCAAGATCATCGATCGCGCCAAGGACGTGGGCAAGCTGGCCAACGGCAGCCTGTTTGCGCCCAAGTACATCGAGAACAAGCTCAAGTTCTTCCAGCACATCAAGGAAGCGGTGGCGTTCGGCGCCAACCGCGAAGACGTGTGCGCGTTCATCAACATCGACCTGGAAGCCGTGGGCAACTGGGCCGAACGCCGCGGCCTGCCGTACGCCGGCTACACCGACCTGGCGGGCAAGGACGAGGTCTACCAGCTGATCGCCGAGTGCGTGGAGCAGGTCAACGCGGATCTCGCGACCGATCCCAAGCTGGCGGCGTCGCAGGTCAGCCGTTTCCTGATCCTGCACAAGGAACTGGACCCGGACGACGACGAGCTGACCCGCACGCGCAAGGTGCGCCGCGCCTTCATCGCGCAGAAGTACGGCGTGCTGATCGACGCGCTCTTTGGCGGCAAGCAGTCGCAGTTCATCGAGACCGAAGTGAAATTCGAAGACGGACGCACCGGCAAGATTTCGGCGGATCTGCGGATCCACCCGGTCAAGACGTTTCCCGCCATCACCGCCCGAGCCGCGTAAAGAACATGAGCACTAACGACCGCGACCAGCGTATCGGCGATGTCATGCTGGACATGCAGAACATCTCCCTGTCTTTCGGCGGCGTGAAGGCGCTGACCGACATTTCCTTCAACGTGCGCGAGCACGAGATCCGCGCCATCATCGGGCCCAACGGCGCGGGCAAGAGCTCGATGCTCAACGTCATCAACGGCGTGTACACGCCGCAGCAAGGCGGCATCGCGTTTCGCGGCGAGCGGTTTTCGCGGATGAACCCGCGCCGCGCCGCTGAAATGGGCATCGCGCGCACGTTCCAGAACCTGGCGCTGTTCAAGGGCATGAGCGTGCTGGACAACATCATGACCGGCCGCAACCTGCGCATGAAGAGCGGCCTGCTGGCGCAGGCGTTCCGCCTGGGGCCGGCCGAGCGCGAAGAGATGCAGCATCGCGAGTTCGTCGAGAACATCATCGACTTCCTGGAAATTCAGGCCTATCGCAAGACGCCGGTGGGCCGCCTGCCCTACGGGCTGCAAAAGCGCGTCGACCTGGGTCGCGCGCTGGCGATGGAGCCGCGCCTGCTGCTGCTGGACGAGCCGATGGCCGGGATGAACATCGAGGAAAAGCAGGACATGAGCCGCTTCATCCTGGATGTGAACGATGAGTTCGGCACGACCATCGTGCTGATCGAGCACGACATGGGCGTGGTCATGGACATCTCGGATCGCGTCGTGGTGCTGGACTACGGGAAAAAGATCGGCGACGGCAAGCCCGATGAAGTTCGGGCGAACGAGGATGTGATCCGCGCCTATCTCGGCGTGTCGCACTAAGCCGGACAACCAAGGCGGAAAGACATGGGATTTTTTCTAGAGACCTTATTCGGCGGCTTGATGAGCGGCATGTTGTACGCGCTGATCGGCCTGGGCTTCGTGCTGATCTTCAAGGCGTCGGGCGTCTTCAACTTCGCGCAGGGCGCGATGGTGCTGGTGGCGGCGCTGTCGATGGCGCGCTTTTCGGAATGGCTGCCTCGCTGGCTGGGCTTTGACAACATGATCCTGGCCAACGTGCTGGCGTTCATCGTCAGCGCCATCGTGATGTTTCTTCTGGCGGTCGCGATCGAACGCTTCGTGCTGCGGCACCTGGTCAACCAGGAAGCCACGACGCTGTTGATGGCCACGCTGGGCATCAGCTATTTCCTGGACGGCCTCGGCCAGATCACGTTCGGCAGCTCGGTGTACTCCATCAACGTCGGCATGCCCAAGGATCCGCTGATGATCCTGGACTCGGTGTTCGAGGGGGGGCTGCTCATCAACCTTGAAGACCTGACCGCGGCGGTCATTGCCGCGCTGCTGGTGGCGACGCTGGCGCTGTTCTTCCAATACACCTCGACGGGCCGCGCGCTGCGTGCCGTGGCCGACGACCACCAGGCCGCGCAGTCGATCGGCATTCCGCTGAACCGCATCTGGGTGATCGTGTGGAGCGTGGCCGGGCTGGTGGCGCTGGTGGCGGGGATCATCTGGGGATCGAAGTTCGGCGTGCAGTTCACGCTGTCAACCGCCGCGCTGCGTGCGCTGCCGGTGGTGATCCTGGGCGGCCTGACGTCGGTGCCTGGCGCCATTCTGGGCGGCCTCATCATCGGCGTGGGGGAAAAGCTGTCCGAGGTCTATCTGGGGTCGCTGGTGGGAGGCGGCATCGAAATCTGGTTCGCCTACGTGCTGGCGCTGGTGTTCCTGCTGTTCCGTCCGCAAGGGCTGTTCGGCGAGAAGATCATCGACCGCGTCTAAGCCTGCGTCACCGAGGATAAAAAATGTTCTATCGCGAAAACGGCCAATTCAAGACCAGCTATCGCGCTGACCAGCAGATCTTCCCGATCCGCCAGGACCGCGTCTTCATCTGGCTGCTGATGGCGGTGGCGTTCATAGTCGTTCCAGCCATGGCCAGCGACTACCTGCTGCGCGCCATTCTGATTCCGTTCCTGATCCTGGCGCTGGCCGCCGTGGGCCTGAACATCCTGGTCGGGTACTGCGGACAGATCTCGCTTGGCACGGGCGCCTTCATGGCGGTGGGTGCGTATGCGGCCTGGAACTTCGGCGTGCGCTTTCCCGGCATGCCGCTCGTGGTGCAAATCTTGTTGGGCGGCTGCTTTGCCACCATCGTCGGCGTGATCTTCGGCATCCCCAGTTTGCGCATCCGCGGCCTGTATCTGGCGGTGGCAACGCTGGCGGCGCAGTTCTTCGTAGACTGGGCGTTCCTGCGCATCCCCTTCTTCACCAACTATTCGTCCTCGGGCAGCGTGTCAGTGCCCCCGCTCACGGCCTTTGGCCTGCCGGTGCAAAGCGCCATGGAGAAGTACCTGTTCGTGTTGGTCCTGGTTGTCGTCTTCAGCCTGCTGGCCAAGAACCTGGTGCGCGGCGCCATCGGCCGCCAATGGATGGCGATCCGCGACATGGACGTCGCCGCTTCCGTCATCGGCATCCGGCCCATGTACGCCAAGCTGACGGCGTTTGCGGTCAGTTCGTTCATCGTCGGCGTGGCCGGCGCCTTGTGGGGCTACATCCACCTGGGTTCGTGGGAGCCGCTGGCGTTCGACCTGGGCCGCTCGTTCCAGCTGCTGTTCATGGTCATCATCGGCGGGCTGGGTTCGATCATCGGCAGCTTCTTTGGCGCCGCGTTCATCGTGCTGGTGCCCGTGGCGCTGTCCAACATTCCGCACATGCTTGGCCTGCCGCTGTCGGTGGACACCGCCGCCCACATCGAGCACATGGTGTTCGGCGCGCTGATCGTGTTCTTCCTGATCGCCGAGCCGCACGGCCTGGCGCGGCTGTGGAGCATCGGCAAGGAGAAGCTCAGGATCTGGCCGTTCCCGCACTGATCGTGTTTCGTTTTGATTTCCGTGGGTCCATTGCAGCACAACCGCGCTGGACCCCCGCCCCGAATACCCGGCTCAAGACCGGGCCAATCCCGGTGTCACAGGGTTGACCGACCCAAACACCACGCAGGAGGTAAATGGAGATGAAGCGTCTTAACCTGAAGTTGGCGGCAGCCTTGATGGCCGCAGCCGGCGCCGCAGGCGCCGTGGCCACGCCGGCAATGGCGGCCGAAGAGCAGTTCGTTCCGTTGCTGGTGTATCGCACGGGATCGTTCGCGCCGCTGGGCATTCCCTGGGCCGATGGCAAGCTGGATTACCTGAAGCTCGTGAACGAGCGCGATGGCGGCGTGAACGGCGTCAAGATCACGTATGAAGAATGCGAAACCGCCTACGCCACGGACCGCGGCGTGGAATGCTACGAGCGCCTGAAGGGCAAGGGCACCGGCGCATCGGGCTTCGACACGCAGTCCACCGGCATCACCTTCGCGGTCAGCGACAAGGCCATCGTCGACAAGGTGCCCGTGGAAACGATGGGCTACGGCCTGTCGCAATCGGTGGACGGCAGCGTGTTCGAGTGGAACTTCCCGCTCTTGGGCACGTACTGGACCGCCGCCGACGTGATGATCCAGGACATCGCCAAGAAAGAAGGCGGCATGGACAAGCTCAAGGGCAAGAAGATCGCCCTGGTCTATCACGACTCGCCGTACGGCAAGGAACCGATCCCGCTGCTGCAAAAGCGCGCGGCCAAGGAAGGCTTTGAATTGCTGCTGTATCCGGTGACGGCGCCGGGCGTCGAGCAGAAGTCCACCTGGCTGCAGATCCGCCAGGCGCGCCCGAACTACGTGCTGCTGTGGAGCGCGGGCATCATGACGCCCACCGCCATCCGCGAAGCGCAGGCCAGCGGCTATCCGCGCGACAAGATGTACGCGATCTGGTGGGCCGGCTCGGAAGGCGACGTCAAGGACCTGGGCGATGTCGCCAAGGGCTACAACGCCATCACCATCCACAACAGCGGCGCCGACAGCGACAAGGTCTATGACGATCTGAAGAAGTACGTCTACGACAAGGGCCAGGGCGCGGACAAGACCGGCAAGACCACGCTGGGCACCATCGCCCATACGCGCGGCATGATGATCTCGATGCTGCAGGTCGAAGCGATCCGCGCCGCGCAGGAGAAGTACGGCAAGGGCAAGGCGCTGACGCCGGAACAGGTGCGCTGGGGCTTCGAGAACCTGGACCTGACGCAGGAAAAGCTCGACAAGCTGGGCTTTGGCCAGATCATGCGTCCGGTCAAGACCTCGTGCGCCAACCACAAGGGCGACGACTGGGCCCGCATCGTGCAGTGGGACGGTTCCAAGTTCAAGGTCGTTTCCGACTGGTATCAGGCCGACAAGACGATCCTGGACCCGATGGTCAAGGAATCGGCGGCCAAGTACGCCAAGGAAAAGAACATTACGCCCCGCAAGTGTGAGTGATGCCCCTGGAGCGCCCGCGGCGGCCATGCCGCGGGTGCGCAACGCATGTTGATATGACCCGGCGGCCGGCTTTCCGGCCGGCCGCCGCCACGCTGCAGGAATGTTTATGAACGACGCCAATATTGCCGCCGCAGGCGCCCCGCCGGTGCTGCTCGATGTGAACGGCATCGAGGTGATCTACAACCACGTGATCCTGGTGCTAAAGGGCGTGTCCCTGCAGGTGCCCGAAGGCAGGATCGTGGCGCTGTTGGGCGCGAACGGCGCGGGCAAGACCACCACGCTGCGCGCGATCTCCAATCTGCTCAAGGGCGAGCGCGGCGACGTCACCAAAGGCCACATCCAGTACCGCGGCCAGCGCATCGAAAAGCTGACGCCGGCCGAACTGGTCAAGCGCGGCGTCGTGCAGGTGATGGAAGGCCGGCACTGCTTTGCCCACCTCACCATCGAGGAAAACCTGCTGACCGGCGCTTATACGCGCAGCATGAGCCGCGGCGACACCGCCGCCGCGCTGGAACGGGTCTATCAGTATTTCCCGCGCTTGAAGCAGCGCCGCACCAGCCAGTCCGGGTACACCTCGGGCGGCGAGCAGCAGATGACCGCGATCGGCCGCGCGCTGATGGCCAACCCGAACATGATCCTGCTGGATGAACCGTCGATGGGTCTTGCGCCGCAGATCGTCGAAGAAATCTTCGAGATCGTACGCGACCTGAACCAGCGCGAGCGCGTGAGCTTTCTGTTGGCCGAGCAGAACACCAACATCGCCCTGCGCTACGCCGATTACGGCTACATCCTGGAGAACGGGCGCGTGATGATGGACGGCGCCGCGTCCGACCTGGCGCAGAACGAGGACGTGAAGGAGTTCTACCTGGGCATCTCCAGCGGCGAACGCAAGAGTTTCCGGGACAACAAGTTCTACCGCCGCCGCAAACGCTGGCTGGCCTGATTTCCGACGCGGGCAAGCCAGCGCTTGCCGCATGGCGCCGGCAACGGCGCCGCAAACCGGCACACGAGAAGGTGCGATTCCATGTCCGAGTTTTTCGATGACCTCGAAACCCGAGCGCCCGAGCAACGCGAGCGCGATCTGATGGCGGCCCTGCCCGGGGCGATTGCGCGGGCCATCGCGCGCGCGCCGGCCATCGCCGAGCAATTGCGCGGCGTGGACCCGGCCACGGTCACCTCGCGCGAGGCGCTGGCCCGGCTGCCGGTGCTGCGCAAGCATGAATTGCTGGAACGCCAGCAGCATAGCCGCGATGACGGCGCGCAGCCCGCCGGTCCCGAGAAAGCCTTCGGCGGGTTCTCCGCCATCGGCTGGGGCGAAGCTGTGCGTGTGTTCGCCTCGCCCGGTCCGATCTATGAACCGGAGAGCGCGCGGTCGGATTACTGGCGCTTTGCGCGCGCCCTGTACGCGGCGGGCTTTCGCGCCGGCGAACTGGCCTACAACTGCTTTTCGTACCACTTCACGCCGGCCGGCTCGATGATGGAAACGGCCGCCCACGCCGTGGGCTGCACCGTGTTTCCCGGCGGCACCGGGCAGACCGAGCAGCAGGTTCGCGCGATTCAGGACCTGGCGCCCAGCGGCTACACCGGCACGCCGAGCTTCCTGAAGATCATTCTTGAGAAATCAGACGAACTGGGCGTGAAGCTCGATTCGCTGCGGCGCGCACTGGTCTCCGGCGAAGCCTTTCCGCCGTCGCTGCGCGACTGGCTGGCGGCGCGCGGCATCGACGGCTACCAGGCCTACGGCAGCGCCGACCTGGGCATGATCGCGTTCGAGACGCCCGCTCGCGAAGGGCTTGTGGTGGGCGAGGACATCATTGTCGAGATCGTGCGTCCCGGCACCGGCGAACCCGTGCCGGCAGGCGAAGTCGGCGAGGTCGTGGTGACCACGTTGAATCCGGATTACCCGCTGGTGCGCTTTGGCACCGGCGATCTGTCCGCGGTGATGTCCGGCATCTCGCCGTGCGGACGCACCAACACACGCATCAAGGGCTGGATGGGACGCGCCGACCAGACCACCAAGGTGCGCGGCATGTTCGTGCATCCGTCGCAGGTGGCGGACGTGGCGCGGCGGCATCCGGAGATCCTGCGGGCGCGGCTGGTCATCAGCGGCAGCACCGGGTCGGACCGCATGGTGCTGAAGGTGGAGTCGCGCGAACAGAACGACGCGCTGGCCCGCCGGATTGCCGATTCGGCGAGAGACTTGACGAAGTTGCGGGCCGATGTCGAATGGGTGGCCGAGGGTGGCCTACCGAACGACGGCAAGGTCATCGACGACATCCGGACGTACGAATAGGCGATTCGACTCGAGTGCAAGCGCGAGGGCAAGCGCGCGGGCAGGCGCGCGGGCAAGCGGCCGCTACGCGCGCGGTCCGGTTGCGTCGCCGTCGCGGCGCCCAGCCCGCGTGATGTACGCGTGGATGCCCATGCCAACGAGCATCGCCCCCGCAAACACCGCTGCGTCGCCGATGCCCGCCGCGGCAGCGACGAGCGCCGGGCCGGGGCAGAAGCCCGCCAGCCCCCACCCCACGCCAAACGCCAGGCTGCCGGCAGCCAGACGCGCGTCGAGCCGGGTGGCTTGCGGCCAGCGCATGGGCTCGCCGGACAAGCTGGCCCGGCGACGCCGCAACAGCGCATAACCGACACTGGTCGCCAGCACGGCGCCGCCCATCACGAATGCCAGGGTAGGATTCCACAACCCGGCCAGATCCAGAAAGCCCAGCACCCGTGCCGGGTCCGCCAGGCCCGATATGAGCAGGCCCAGTCCGAAGACGAGCCCGGCGGCGAAGGCGTAGAGCGCGGCCATGATCAGACGCCCGCCACGTGCCGCAGCACGTAGACCGTGGCAAAGCCCGCGGCCATGAAGATCAGCGTCGCCACGAGCGACCGGCGCGAGCCGCGCGACAGGCCGCACACGCCGTGTCCGCTGGTGCACCCAGACGCATAGCGCGTGCCGATGCCGACCAGCAGGCCGGCGACGATAAGGCGCGGCGTGCTGGCCTCCACCGTGATGGAAGGCAGTTCGGAAAAGAGGCGGAACAGCCAGGGCGCGGCGCACAGCCCCAGCAGGAAAGCGATGCGCCAGCCGCCGCCGCGCTCGGGCGCCAGCAACCCGCCCACGATGCCGCTGATGCCCGCGATGCGTCCCGCGCCCAGCATCAGCAGCACCGCGCCGGCGCCGATCAGCAGGCCGCCCACCGTGCCGGCGGCCGGGGTGAAGGCGGACCAGTCCACGTTCACTTGAGTGACTCCATGGCGCGTCCGCAGTACAAACTGGATAGCGTTTTCATCACCTGGCTGACCTCGAAGCTGGCCATCTGGTAATAGACGTATTTGCCCTCGCGCCGCGTCGCGACCAGACCCTCGTCGCGCAGCACACCCAGCTGTTGCGAGAGCGTCGGCTGGCGGATGCCGGTCAGCGATTCCAACTCGCCGACGTTGCGTTCATTCTGGACCAGCTGACACAAGAGCAGCAAGCGGTCTTCGTTGGCCAGCGCCTTGAGCAGCGCGCAGGCCTGGGTGGCGGACTCGCGCAGGACGGCGACTTCGCAATCGGTAAGGGGAGCGTTCATGACGAGGTGTCGGACACGTGGGGGATAGCCGCGTCATTATATTTATGAATAAACTATGCGCAAATATTATTTATTTTCGTAAATTGACCTGATCGGGCCGCCCTTGCGGCCTTCACGCGAGCCCTCATGACCCCGCACATCCAGGCCTTCTTCGACACCGTCACTGCGACCATCACCTACGTCGTCCACGAACCCGCGCCCGGCGGCGCGTGCGCCATCATCGATTCGGTGCTGGATTACGATCCCAAGTCCGGCCGCAGCAGCACCGCCAGCGCCGATCGCGTGGCTAATTACGTGCGCGAACGCAGCCTGCGGACCGTCTGGCTGCTGGAAACCCATGCCCACGCCGATCATCTGTCGGCGGCGCCCTATCTGCAACGGCAGCTTGGTGGCGTGATCGCCATCGGCCAGAGCATCCGCACCGTGCAGGGCGTCTTCAAGACCATCCTGAACCTGGAGCCGGAGTTCCAGCTCGACGGCTCGCAATTCGGCCATCTGTTCGCCGATGGCGAGACCTTTCAGATCGGTTCGCTGACCGCCACGGCCATCCACGTGCCCGGCCACACGCCGGCCGACATGGCCTATCTGATCGGCGATGCGGCATTCGTGGGCGACACGCTTTTCATGCCGGACGTGGGCACGGCGCGCTGCGATTTTCCCGGTGGCGACGCGCATCTGCTGTATCAGTCGATCCAACGGCTGCTGAGCCTGCCAGACGACACGCGGCTCTACATGTGCCACGACTATCCGCCGGCGGGCCGCGAGGCCGCCTGGCAAACCACCGTGGCCGAAGAGCGCCGCGGCAACATCCACGTGCGCGACGGCATTACCGAGGACGAATTCGTCGCCATGCGCACGCGGCGCGATGCCACGCTGTCGATGCCCACGCTGATTCTGCCGGCGATCCAGGTGAACATCCGCGCGGGCCATTTCCCGCCCCCCGAAGACAACGGCGTGCGCTATCTCAAGATTCCCGTGAACGCGCTCTGACCCTCGGCCGCGGCGCACTTGCGCCGCGCGGCCTTATCCCGCAAGATCGCCCGATCGCAGCCACCCGATCCGACGCGCATCCATGTTTGCCGAAGCCGAAGCCGACCCCATCCTGTCCAAAGACGAATTCAAGGCGCTCGAAGCGCGGCTGCGCGTCGCGTTGCTCAATGCGCAATACGAACGGCTGCGGCAGGCCGACAAGACGCTTCTGATCGTCGTGGCCGGCATCGATGGCGCCGGCAAGGGCGCCACGATCAACCTGCTGAACGAATGGATGGACCCGCGCCACATCCGCACGCTGGCCTACGGGCCGCGCGAAGGCGACGAGCTCGAGCGCCCACCGCTGTGGCGCTACTGGCGCGATCTGCCGCCCAAGGGCAGCACGGGCATCGTGTTCGGCTCATGGTATACGCCGCTCGTCATTGAAGCCGCGCGCAAGAAGCCCAACGCGGACGCGATCGAGGCGCACTCGGCGGCGATCATGCGCTTTGAGACCATGCTGGCCGCCGAAGGCGTGCAGATCATCAAGCTGTGGTTTCACCTGTCCGCCAAGGCGCAGAAGACGCGCGCGCAGCGCCTGCTGGCCAACCCCGATACGGCCTGGCAGGTCAGTCCGGTCGACATGAAGGTCAACAAGCGGTTCGACCGCATCCGGGCCGGCGCCCAAGTCGTCCTCAATCACACCGACTGCGGCCATGCGCCGTGGGTGGTGATTCCCAGCGCCGACGAAAACATGCGCGCCGCCCGCACGGCCGAGGCGGTGCTCGGCGCGCTGCGCCGGCGCGGGGTGCCCCGCCTGCCGCCCGCTTTCGTGGCGCACTCCAGCACGACGCGCATCGTGGACCGGCTGGGCAAGCTGGACTACGACGCCAAGGTGGACAAGGAAGACTACGAGACCGAACTCGGCCTGCTGCAAGGCCGGCTGGCGCGCGCCGCCCGGTCCGACAAGTTCAGGAATCGCTCCCTGATCCTGGTGTTCGAGGGGCAGGACGCAGCCGGCAAGGGTGGTGCCATCCGCCGCGTCACACACGCGCTGGATATCCGGCAAGTCGACATCACGCCGATATCCGCGCCCACGACCGAAGAGTTGGCCCGGCCCTATCTGTGGCGTTTCTGGCGCTGCATTCCCAGCCATGGCCGCATCGGCATCTTCGACCGCTCGTGGTACGGCCGCGTGCTGGTCGAGCGCGTCGAAAAGCTGATACCGCCCGCCCGGTGGCGCCGCGCGTATGCCGAGATCAACGACTTCGAGGAACAGCTTGCCGCCAGCGGCGCGCTGGTGCTGAAGTTCTGGCTGGCCGTCACGCCCGACGAGCAGCTCAAGCGTTTTCACGAGCGCGAGAAATCACCGTTCAAGAATTTCAAGATCACGCCCGACGACTGGCGCAACCGCGACAAGTGGAAAGAATACGCGGCGGCAGCCAACGAGATGATGACGCGCACCGATGTGGCCCACGCGCCGTGGCATCTGGTGTCGGCCAACGACAAGCGTTACGCTCGCCTGCAGGTGCTGCGGCATATCGTCGACGCCATGGAAATCCAACTCTGAAGACCCCAGGAGGCCTTGCGCCATGAGTACCGCAGAAATCCGTCCCATCGTCGCCACCGACTTCGACGCCTGGCTGCCCCTGTGGAAGGGCTACCAGGACTTCTACCGCGTCAGCATCGACGACGCCGTCACGCGCAACACCTGGGCGCGCTTCCTGGACCCCGCCGAGCCCATGCACGCGGCGCTGGTCTATGAAAGCGGCCGCGCTGTCGACATGGTGCACTGGATCTTCCATCGCTCCACCTGGACCGCCGGCGACTACTGCTACCTGCAGGACCTTTATGTGGACCAGGACGCGCGCGGCACGGGCGCGGGCCGCAAGTTGATCGAACACGTCTACGCCGAAGCCGCCGCGGCCAACTGCGCCCGCGTCTATTGGCTGACACACGAAACCAACGCGACCGCCATGCAGCTCTACGACCGGATTGCCGACCGTTCCGGCTTCATCCAGTACCGCAAGGTGATGGCTTGAGCGCGCGCGATCCCAACTGTCCGCTGTGCCAGGAAGACGGCGGCACGCTGCTGTGGCGCGGGCCGCACCTGCGCATCATCGAGGTCGACGACGCCGACTATCCAGGCTTCACGCGCGTGATCTGGAACGGTCACCTGGCCGAGATGACCAGCCTGTCCACGCATGGCCGCGACCTGCTGATGCGGGCGGTGTATGTGGTGGAGGAAACGCAGCAGGCGATCCTGACGCCGGACAAGATCAACCTGGCGTCGCTGGGCAACATGGTGCCGCACCTGCATTGGCACGTGATCCCGCGCTGGCGCGGCGACCGGCATTTTCCGGATCCGATCTGGGCAGCGCCGCGCATCGCGCCGGGCGCTGAGCCGGATTCCTGGAAGGACCGGCAGGCGCAGGTGCAAGCGCTGCTGCCTCGCTACCGCGACCGGCTGGTGGAAGCCATGAATGCGTTGCTATGGCATTGAGCCTGCATGGGCGTTGAGGCAGTCAGGGCAATGAGCCGCCAGGCGCCACGGATGCAGGCCCGCGCCGCTCCCCCAGCCAGCGTGCGTACGCCGATTCGACCAACTGCGCGGCACGATCCGCGCTGAACAGACCCTGCCCGCGGATGAATTCGCGGCCCGCCTCGCCCATGCGGCGTCTGCGTTCGGGATCGGCCAGCAGGCTTTCCAGCGCCGCGGCCAGCGCAGCCGGGTCTCGCGGCGGCACCAGTAGCCCGGTCACGCCGGCCTGCATGGTTTCCGGCACGCCGCCCACGTCGGTGCCGATCACCGGCACCCCCATGGCGGCGGCCTCGACGAACGCCGTGCCAAAGGCTTCGCGGTGGGTCGGCAACGCAAACACGTCGAACGCCTGCAATACGTTGCCGATGTCATGACGCCGGCCCAGGAAGTGCACGCGCGATGCGAGGCCCAGGGATTGCACCTGCGCCTTCAGGCGCTCGAACACCGGCATGCCATCTCCGGCCAGCACCAGGTGGGCATGCGGAAACGTGGCCACAACCTGGTGGAAGGCGTCGATCAGGTCCGCGTGCCCCTTTTCCGCACGCATCACGGCCACGCAACCCACCACGAGGGCATCGTCAGGCAGCCCGAGTTCTTGCCGGACAGAGCCCTGGCCATCGCTTTCGGGCAGGACGATCGGGGAATGGATGGTGGCGATGGACTGGGGCGCCGCGCCGCCATCCAGCAGCTGGCGGTGCACGTGCCGGCTCACCGCGATGACGCGGTGGGCCAGCCACGTATAGGCGTACAGCGAGTTGATCGGCTTGGCCAGGTGGCGGGTGCGCACAATGAGCGGCGTGCGCGCCAGGCGCGCGCCCATCGCGGCCCGCACCGTGTCGCTGCGGCTGTGGGTGTTGACTACGTCGAACCGGCCACGAGCCGCCACGCGCCGCACGAATGCCACGCTGCGCATGAAATTCACAGGGCCGTCCATGTTGATGGTGTGCACGGTGAACCCGGCGTCGCGCAGGCGCTGCGTCAGTTCGGCGTGCGGCTGGCACACGGCTTCCAGGTGATGGCCGCGCTCGCGCATGGCGACCATCTCCTTATAGATGCAGAATTCCTGTCCGCCGAACGCCGTAGCCGCCTCCGTATGCAGAATGCGCAGGCGGCCGGCGGTAACGGGCGAGGGATGCAGGTCTGAAGGGTTGCGTGGCGGCATGACGGCGAAGGGCGCCAGGCGGCCTGGCGAAGCCACGACAGAATCGTGGGTTCAAAAAAGGCCGACGGCGTCGGCCTGTAATAGGGTTGTTACATAGAGGTTAAGTGAATGTAATCGACAACCCGCTGGCGCGACAAGCCGGTCGGATTCGCGGTGCTGCGCGCCGCCGGTGCGCCGCGTCAAACTTCCAGTACGCCGTGATCCGGCGCGTCGCGGGCGTTGCAGTAGACTGGCCGCACCGTCAGTTGCAGGAGCCGGCATGAAATCGTCCAACATCATCGTGCAGCGTGTCTATGAAGGCACCGGTCCGGAAGGTCACTACCTCGCCCTGGTCGACCGCATGTGGCCACGCGGACTGCGCCGCGCAGACCTTGGCCTGGACGAATGGGCCCGCGACATCGCCCCCAGCGCCGAACTGTGCAAATGGTTCAGCCACATCGAGGACCGCTGGGATGACTTCCGCGCCAAGTATCTGGCTGAACTCGCCACCCCAGCGCAGCAATCGCGCATGGCGGCGTTGCTGGACGCCGCGGGGGATCGCCCCCTGACCTTGCTTTTCGGTGCGCGCAATACCGAGCACAACCAGGCGGTGGTGTTGCGCGACGCGCTTCTCGACTACGCCCGACAACACCGCAAACGCGCAGCCTGAACCAGCCGTCCCCGCGCCGCGATCCGCCTGCGCTTCCGTCTTTACCCCCTTTACCCTTATGCCCCGCCGATGGCGCGCGCCACGCGCGCCCGAGCCTATCCCAGAGGAATTCCATGTCTTTCAGTTCCGATGCCTGGACCCGCAACGCCGCGCTCTATGAGAAGACGCGCGACATGCCGTTCAACCGCGAGTTGGCCAGCGGCCAGCTCGCCGAGGACGCGTTCAAGCACTACATGATCCAGGACGCGCACTATCTGGTGGCGTTCGGACGCGCGCTCGCCATCGCCGCCGCCAAGGCCGACGATGCCGACGGCGTGGTGCAGTTTGCCGAGGCCGCCAAGGGCGCCGTCGTCGCCGAGCGCAGCCTGCACGCCGGGTTCATGCAGCAGTTCGGCATCGACGCCGCTACCTTCGAAGCCACGCCGCTGACGCCGGCGAGCCATCACTACACCAGCTTCCTGATTGCCACCGCCTGGAGCGCGCCCTATCCGGTCGTCCTGGCCGCCCTGCTGCCCTGCTTCTGGATCTACGCCGAAATCGGGCGCGACATCCACGCACGCGCCGTGCGGCCCAATCCGTATGCGGCCTGGATCGACACCTACGCCGGCGACGATTTCCACGCGCTGGTCCGCGCCGTGACCGCCACCGTGGATCGTGCGGCGGATACAACGTCGCCGCAGACCCTGGCCGCGATGCACCAGGCCTACACGCACGCCGCCCAGCTTGAATGGATGTTCTGGGATTCGGCGCACCGTCAGGCTGGCTGGCCAGTCTGATTGGGAAGGCGGTCTGATCGCACAAGCGGGCCGATCCGGCTGACCGGGCTGTGCCAAAATCGCGCCCATGCCGATCGACAACCGCCTCACATCCAACGCCCTGGCCGCCCAGGCCGCGCAACTGCCTGCCGCGTGGCAGGCCGCCTTGTCCGCCGACCCTGCCGTCGCCGCCGCGCTGGCTGCCGCCACCGCCCATGTGGAGGCGCGCCTCGCACAAGGCGCCGTGGTGTACCCCGCCACGCCCTTCCGCGCGCTGCATGGCCTGGCGCCGTCGGACGTGTGCGTCGTGATCCTGGGCCAGGATCCCTACCATGGCCCCGGCCAGGCGCAGGGCCTGGCGTTTTCGGTGCCGGACGATTGCAAGCGCCCGCCCAGCCTGCGCAATATCTTCAACGAGATTGCGCGCGACTATCCGGCGCTGAGCGTCCCGGCGGGCAACGATCTGAGCCCCTGGGCCGACCAAGGTGTGCTTCTGCTAAACACGGCACTCACGGTCGAAGACGGCCAGCCCGCCTCGCACGCGAAACGCGGCTGGGAAACGGTGACGGATGCGCTGATCGCGCACGTGGCACGTGATCCCTCGCCCAAGGTCTTCATGCTGTGGGGCGCCCACGCGCAGGCCAAGCGGCTGTTGCTTCCGCCCGACAGTGGTCATCTCGTCCTGATGTCCAACCATCCATCTCCGCTATCCGCCCGCCGGCCGCCCGTGCCCTTCCTCGGATGCGGCCATTTCCGGGCCACCAACACCTGGCTGCAGGACCAAGGGAAAAACCCTATTGATTGGGGACTGGACAAAAAAATAATTCCATTGCAGGGCGAATTCGGGTTATGATCGCCGCACTGCACAAAACGAGTTCGGCATTTACCGCCTTGATTTAGCGGAATTTTTTGCAGACTGCCGGGAAGCCTATCCCCGGCCTCATGCCGAACTATCATCGATTCCTGACCCCTTTCCTTTCGCCCTGCGTTCCATCAGTACAAGAGAACGCGCCACGCGCATGGTTGATCCGGTCGGCACGATGCTCCATCAACCGTCGC
This sequence comes from Achromobacter sp. UBA4530, assembly GCF_002388205.1. Classification (NCBI taxonomy): domain Bacteria; kingdom Pseudomonadati; phylum Pseudomonadota; class Betaproteobacteria; order Burkholderiales; family Alcaligenaceae; genus Achromobacter; species Achromobacter sp. UBA4530. The sequence continues at coordinate 42,615 of NZ_DGMA01000011.1, forward strand.
CTGGATCCGGCCGCCTAATCCCCTGGCCCGACCAAGCACTGCGTCGCATTGATTGCGGCAAGGGAAAGTAATGTCTTTCGATACCCTGGGTCTCGCGCCCGCCCTGTTGTCGGCCGTTCAAGAAGCTGGCTTCACCACCCCCACCTCCGTTCAAGCCGCCGCCATTCCGCAAGCACTGGCCGGCCATGACCTGATGGTGTCCTCGCAGACCGGCAGCGGCAAGACCGCCGCCTTCATGCTGCCCGCCCTGCACCGCATCGCCCAGATGCCCGCCAACAAGGGCGTCGGCGTGCAAGTGCTGGTGCTGACCCCGACCCGCGAACTGGCCCTGCAAGTCACGGAAGCCACCGCCACCTACGGCCGCAAGCTGGCCGACCTGCGCACCGCGACCGTCGTGGGCGGCATGCCCTACGGCGCGCAACTGAAGGCGCTGTCGCGCCGCGTTGACGTGCTGGTCGCCACCCCGGGCCGCCTGATCGACCACCTGCAATCCGGCCGCGTCAAGCTGAACACCGTGCACACGCTGGTGCTGGACGAAGCCGATCGCATGCTGGACATGGGCTTCATTGAAGATATCGAGACCATCGTCGAGCGCCTGCCCGAAGGCCGCCAGACGCTGCTGTTCTCGGCCACGCTGGACGGCACCGTCGCCAAGCTGGCCTCGCGCATGATGCGCGAGCCGCAGCGCATCGAGATCGCCGGCGCCAAGGAAAAGCACACCAACATCACGCAAAGCCTGCTGTACGCGGACGATGCCAGCCACAAGATGCAATTGCTGGATCACGTGCTGCGCGACGCCTCGCTGGATCAAGCCATCGTCTTCACGTCGACCAAGCGCGGCGCGGACGACCTGGCCGACCGCCTGGCCGACCAAGGCTTTGCCGCCGCTGCCCTGCACGGCGACATGAACCAGCGCCAACGCACCCGCACGCTGTCGCAACTGCAACGCGGCCAGCTGCGCATCCTGGTCGCCACCGACGTGGCTGCCCGTGGCATCGACGTGCAAGGCATCAGCCACGCCGTCAACTTCGACCTGCCGATGCAGGCCGAAGACTACGTGCACCGCATCGGCCGCACGGGCCGCGCCGGCCGCAACGGTCTGGCCTTCACGCTGGCTACGCACTCCGAGCGCCACAAGGTCCGCCGCATCGAGCACTACATCGGCCAGTCCATCACCCCTGAAGTGATCGCCGGCCTGGAACCCAAGCGCACGCCGCGTCCGTCCACGGGTGGCGGCGGCGGTGGCAAGCCGTATGGCAAGCCTTTCGGCAAGCGTCCCGGCGGTTTCGGCGGTTCGCGCCATTCGGGCGGCTTTGCAGGTAACCGCGACGGCGCGCCGCGCGATGGCGCACCGCGTGAAGGCCGTTCGTTCGGCGGCCCGCGTGGCGAGTTCAAGCCGCGCGACGGCGGCTACCAAGGCAACCGTTCGTTCGACGACCGCCCGTTTGGCGACCGCCCGCAGCGTTCCTTCGGTGACCGTCCCAGCTTCGGCGATCGTCCCCAGCGCGAAGGCGGCTACCAGGGCAATCGTCCCTTCGGCGACCGTCCTCAGCGTGAAGGCGGCTTCCGCGGCGGCGACCGCGATTCGCGTCCCAGCTTCGGCGACCGTCCCAGCTATGGCGACCGTCCGCAGCGCGATGCCCGCCCGTTCAGCGAGCGTGCCCCGCGTGAAGGCGGCTTCCGTGGTGGCGATCGCGACGCGCGCCCCAGCTTTGGCGACCGTCCCAGCTTCGGCGACCGTCCGCAGCGCGAAGGCGGCTTCCGCGGCGGTGACCGCCCCGAAGGCGGTTTCCGTGGCAAGCCCTCGTTCGACAAGCGTCCTGGCGCCCCCGCCAAGCGCTTCGGCAAGTCGAACGATCGCCGCGGCTGATCCCCACGCCTGATTCAAAAAAGCCCCGCGGCCATGCCGTGGGGTTTTTTTTTGGGAAAATGCCGGTTTACCCACGTCTTTGCCGCCCATGCAACGCCCCGCCCCCGCCAATCTGCCCCCCCTTTCCCCCGCCGCACGTGAGCACAGCGACGCTACCGCTGCCCACCTGCGCGCCGCGATCGCGTCCAACGGCGGCTGGCTGCCGTTCGATCACTGGATGGCGGAAGCCTTGTATGCCCCCGGGCTGGGCTATTACGCGGCAGGCAACGTCAAGCTGGCCGATGCTGACGACGGCGGCAAGACGCCAGCCGGCGACTTCGTGACCGCGCCACAGCTCACGCCGCTGTTTGCGCGCACGCTCGCGCGCCAGGCGGCCGAGGTGCTGCGCCAGACCGGCACGCACGACGTGCTGGAGTTCGGCGCCGGCACCGGCGCGCTGGCCGAAGGCGTGCTGCATGAACTGGATGCGCTGGGCCTGGCCGACACGCGCTACTGGATCCTGGAAGTGTCGGCGGACCTGCGCGCCCGCCAGGCCGAACGGCTGGCGCCTTTCGGCGACAGGGTGCAGTGGCTGGATGCGCTACCGAATACGTTTTCGGGCTGCGTGCTGGCCAACGAGGTGCTGGACGCGATGCCCGTGTCGCTCTTTGCCTGGAGCGAAGCCGGTCAGGTGCAGGAACGCGGCGTGACGGTGGATGCGAACGGCGGGTTCACGTGGGAAGATCGGCCGGCCCCGGCGGCCCTGGCCACCGCCGTTGCGGCGCGCATGCCCGCGCTGCCCGGCTATGTGTCCGAAATCAATCTGCAGGGCGAGGCGTGGATCGCCGCGATGGGCAGTTGGCTCGAGCGCGGCGCGGCCTTGCTGGTGGACTATGGCTTTCCGCGCAGCGAGTACTACCATCCGCAGCGCGCGGGCGGCACGCTGATGTGCCACCTGCGCCACCATGCGCATGGCGACCCCTTCACCGCGCCGGGCCTGCAGGACATCACCGCGCACGTGGACTTCACCGCGATGGCGGAAGCCGCCCTTGAGGCGGGCATGCAGGTGCTGGGCTACACCTCGCAGGCCCGCTTTCTGATGAACGCCGGATTGATGGATCTGCTGGCCGGGCTGGACCCGTCCGATGCCCAGGCCTACGCGCAGGCGGTCGCGCCCGTGCAGAAGCTGCTGTCGGAGGCCGAAATGGGCGAGTTGTTCAAGGTGCTGGCCATTGGCCGCGGCATGACGGCGCCGCTGTCCGGGTTTTCACGCGGCGACCGGCTGGGCAAGCTGTAAGTGACGAGTAGTGGCCGACTGCGCTGAGCGGCTGCGGCGAGTAACTGCGGGGAGTAACTGCGACGAGTACTGCAGCAAGCGGCTGCGATGGGCCGCTGCGGCAAGCGCCGCAGCGGCCGGCCGAATCAGCCCGCCTGCAGATCCACCAATTGCGCCAGTCGCGCCTGGCGCACGCTTTCCTTGATGCGCGCCGGCTCGCCCGCGCACGCCTTGGCGATGGCGCCCGCGTCCACGCCGCGCACCGCCGCCACCCGTTCCTGCCAGGCGGGCATATCCACCGCGCGCAACACGGCCGCGGCATCCAGCAATTCAAAAAAGCGTTCCGGTTTGCGCAAGGCATCGGCGCGCTCCATCAGCGCAAGTTGCGCATCGGCGCCGTCCGGCATGCCGTCCAATGCATCGAGCGCGTCCAGCACATCAGGCAGCAACCGCGCATAGTCGTTGCATTCCGTGGGCACGCGCATCCGGCGGCCAAGCGCCTCGCGCTCGGGCGTCAGGCGGCACATCAGCGCGTAGCGGCTTGCCAGCGGCAAGCCCTGCTGCGCGGCGCGGTCGACCTGCGGCCCCACTTCCTCCACGCCCTGCAGCTCGGGCATCACGCGCGCCAGCGCGCCGGATTCGGCTAGCACGCCCAGCATGCGCGAAGGCGTTTGCGCCATCAGGCCGCGCGACAGTTCCTTCCAGACGCGCTCGGCCACCAGCGCATCGGCCTCGCCGGCCGCCACCATGCGCCGGCACAGCGTCATTGTTTCCGGCGCTACGCTGAAATCGCCAAAGCGCGCCGCAAAGCGGGCGAGGCGCAGGATGCGCACGGGGTCTTCCTCGAACGCCTCGCCCACGTGCCGAAAGACGCGGGCGCGCAGGTCGTCGGCGCCGTTCAGCGGGTCGACGAGCTGTCCGTTCTCGTCCTGCGCAATCGCGTTGACCGTGAGGTCGCGGCGGCGCAGGTCTTCCTCCAGCGTGACGTCCGTGCCCGTATAAAAAGTGAAGCCCTTGTAGCCCCGCCCCGACTTGCGTTCGGTGCGCGCCAGCGCGTACTCCTCTTTCGTGCGGGGATGCAGGAAGACGGGAAAATCGCCGCCGACCGGGATGAAGCCGCGGCGCGTCATGTCCTCGGGCGTGGCGCCCACCACGACCCAATCGTGATCGCCAGCCGGCAGGCCCAGCAGCGCGTCGCGCACGGCGCCGCCGACGATGTAGGCGCGCAGGCCCTCGGTGGCCGGGTCCCCCGTCATTGCGCCGCGGCGGTTTCAGTGCCGACCGGCACGATGTTGCCCAGGCGTTCCTTCAGCGATTGCGGCTGGCCGGTGAACATCGCCGCGTAGTACGTGGCGTTGGACATCACGTTCTTGACGTACGTGCGCGTTTCCGTGAACGGGATGGTCTCGGCAAAGATGGCGCCTTCAACCGGATGTGTGAACGTCGAGCGCCAGTTGCGCGGGCGGCCCGGACCGGCGTTGTAGCCCGCGCTGGCCAGCATCTGCGAACCGTTCAGGTCGCGCAGCACGATGTTCAGGTAGTTGGTGCCCAGTTCGGTATTGGTGTCGAAATCATTGACGCTGCCAGGGGTGAAGTCGCTCATGCCGATCTTGCCGGCGACCCACTTGGCCGTGGCGGGCATGAGCTGCATCAGGCCCGAGGCGCCCACATGCGAGCGCGCATCCATGATGAAGCGCGATTCCTGGCGGATCAGCCCGTACACCCACGCCGGATCGAGCGCGATGGCGTTGGCCTTGGCGGTAACGCGGCCCTCGAACGGCGCGATGAAGCGCTGGCTGAAGTCGAATTCCTTTTCCGTGCGGTCCGACGTATTGACCACGCGGTCGTAAATGTTTTCGGCGCGGGCCAGTTCGGCGGCCGCCATGAGCTGACGGTCGTTCATGCCGCGCAGCGTGAAGTTCCATTCAGGCACGGCCTCGGCACGCCAGCCCAGACGGAACAGCAGCACGGCGCGCTGCAGGCCCGGATTGGCGCGCGCCTCGGCGATCTCGCGGTCGCTGATGGGCGCCGGACGCGGCGGCACGTTGATGCGCCGGCCCAGTTCTTCGGCCGCGAGCTGGCCGTAGAAATCGAAGCGGTCGGAGATGCTGGCATAGGCGGCCTGGGCCTTTTCCTTGTGGCCCTGCGCGGCCTGGCCGCGGGCCTTCCAGTACACCCACGCGGTCTCGGCCTGCTGCGAGGCCGGCATCTCGTCGATGGATTCGATGACCCACTTCCAGTCGATCTTGGGCTGACGCAGCGCCGCGCGCACCTTCCAGGCGGCGTTGTATTCCGTCATGCGGATATGGCCGGCCTCGCGGTACCAGTCGTTGGCGCGGCTGTCCAAGCCCAGCGCGGCGGCCAGCGCGTACTGCCCCCGCACCCAGGCCAGGTTCTGCTTGGACATCGACTTGGCCCATTCGCGGCGCAGATAGGAATCGGCGACGCCGACGTCCGACCGCGCCAGGCGGGCCAGCGCGATCGTGACCAGTTCCTTTTCGTTGCGGCCCACCGGCATGCGGTCCTGGCGCGTGAGCCACTTCATGGGGTCCTTCATCAGGACGTCGTAGGTCTTCACGTCGCGCGGCTCGAACATGTACTGCACGAACTTGCGCGCGTCGGTGGTCTTGTTGGCCTCGATGGCGTCGCGCAGCTGCGGTTCAAGCTGCTCCCAGCCCAGGATGCCGTCGGCCACCAGCTGGTCGTACAGCGCCCAGCACGCGCTGCCGGGCGCGAAAACGGCCATCGCCTGCGCGGCGGTGGCGCGCTGGCCGGTCATATGCTTGCCGTCCAAGATGGCGCATTCGATCTGCGCGTTGCTGTTCTTCACGGGCGCCAGCTTGCGCACCGTTTCGAAGTCGCCGCTGCGGGCAGCCGCCAGCAGCCAGTCGCCGCGCAGGCGGTCGGCCAGGTAGGCGTCGCCATTGCTGTTGATGAACTGCTGCAGGGCCGCGACGGGACGGCCCGAGGCGGGCGGCGTCCAGAGCTGGTAGCGCAGCAGCCAGTACTCGGGGTACATGCCCAGCGGATCGCCCTTGGCCTGCGGCACGAGCACGCCCAGAACGGACCACTGCTTGCGGCTCATGGCCTCGCGGGCGGCGACCACGGCGGCCAGCGCGGGGGTTTCGGCAGTAGGCGGCAGGCCTGCCAGCGCCACGGGCGGCACCGCGATCATCGGCTGGGCGGCCTGCACGGCGGGCTGGGGCTGAGGATTGACGGCGGCGCTGCGCTGCTGCGCATCAACGGGCGCACAGGCTGCAGTGAACAGCGCCACTAGCGGGAGAAAGCGGTGCAACCCGCGGTACAGCCCGGAGCGGGCGTCGGCGGCTTGGGACGAGGATTTCTGATACCGTGGTGGCTGCTGGGCGCCTGTCTCTCGACGCACCCGCATGCTGAGCCTACGCAAGTTCGTCTTCAGCATGTTTGCCTTCATCTTCAACCCCCCGGTTACAGCCACAGCATGACTACGCAAAATACTCAAGAGGATACCGCAGTCCAGGAGCGCACGCGATTGCGAAAATTGCGCGCCGACCTGCCGGAAGACCAGCGCAGCCGGGGCGCTTTGCTCATGCGCGCGCGCCTGTTCACGTGGCTGAACGTCGCCCGCGACCAGGCCGTGCAGGCGGGCAATCCGGCCCCCACAACCGTCGCCGCGTTCTGGCCCATGGCCGACGAACCCGATCTGCGCCCCCTGCTGACGCAATGGAGCGAGGCCGGCATGACCGTCGCCCTGCCCGTGGTGCGCGAGCGCAACGCGCCGCTCGCGTTCCTGCCCTGGACACCCGAAGCCGAGCTGCGCGCCGGCCCCTACGGCATCCAGGAGCCCGTGGCCGGTCCCGAACTGCTGCCTGATGTGGTTCTGGTGCCCACCCTCGGTTACACCGAACAGGGCGACCGCCTGGGCTATGGCGGCGGCTACTACGACCGCACGCTCGCCGCCCTGCGCGAACGCGGCTACGCGTTCACCGCCATTGGCATCGCCTGGAGCTGCGGTGAGCTGGAACCGGGATACGTCCCCGCCGCGCACGACGTCCGGCTGGACGCGGTGCTGACCCAGGACGGCTGGGTGCCGCACGCCCCGCTCGAGGAAGGCAAGACAGGCGGATCGGTCCTGCATTCGTATCGGATGAACTGACACGCCGGTCTGCGGGTGCAACCAACGCACCCGTCCGATGCGCCACTCTGACGCACCCGTCGGTGCACCCGGCGACGCACCCGGCGACGCACCAGCCTGACGCATCAGCAGCTTCGCGAGGGCGCACCAGCGTGGTGCGCTTTCCAACGCCCCCGCGCCCGCCGTGGCGCGGCCCGTCCCCCGATCTCCGCGTCGTCCGCCGTGGGGATGGCAATTCCCCCGTCCGCAGCGCATATTGACTCCGTGGCGCCCGCCAGCCGCCAAACCTGGCATGCGGGTTGCTTGTAGCTATGCATCTGCACCGGAGGAGCCATGATGGACAGACCCGCCCGCCCATCCGCCTATGACGAAATGCGCGACGGCGAAAGCCGCATCCGCGCCCACTATCAGGCATTCGAGCGCTGGCACAACGAGCAGTCGGCCGAGGCCATGTCCGTGCGCCGGCTCGAGGCCGACCTGAGCTTTCGCCGGGTCGGCATCACGTTCTCGGTGGCGGGCGACGCCGCCGGCACCGAACGCCTCATCCCTTTCGACCTGATCCCCCGCATCATCCCCGCCGACGAATGGCGGCTCCTGGAAGCGGGCCTGAAGCAGCGCGTGCGCGCGCTGAACCTGTTCATCCGCGACATCTATCACGGTCACGACATCGTGCGCGCCGGCATCGTGCCGGCCGAGCAGGTCTTCCTGAACGCGCAATACCGCCCCGAGATGCAGGACGTCGACGTGGCCGAAGACATCTACTGCCACATCGCCGGCGTGGACATCGTGCGGGCGGGCGCCGGCGAGTTCTATGTGCTGGAGGACAACCTGCGCGTGCCGTCGGGCGTGTCGTACATGCTGGAAAACCGCAAGATGTCGATGCGGCTGATGCCAGACGCCTTCGGCCGCATCAAGGTCGAGCCGGTGGCCCACTACCCGGACCTGCTGCTGGACAACCTGCGCGAGGTCGCGCCCCATGGCGGCGACGACCCCACCGTGGTGGTGCTGACGCCGGGCATGTACAACTCGGCGTACTTCGAGCACGCGTTCCTGGCGCAGCAGATGGGCGTGGAACTGGTCGAAGGCCAGGACCTGTTTGTGGAACAGAACACCGTCTACATGCGCACCACGCGCGGGCCGCGCAAGGTGGACGTGATCTACCGCCGGCTGGACGACGATTTTCTGGATCCGCTGGCGTTTCGCGCCGATTCCGCGCTGGGCGTGCCGGGCCTCTTGTCGGTGTATCGCGCCGGCCGCGTCACGCTGGCCAACGCCATCGGCACCGGCATCGCCGACGACAAATCCACGTACCTGTACGTGCCCGACATGATCCGCTTCTACCTGGGCGAGGAACCCATCCTGTCGAATGTGCCCACCTGGCGCTGCGGCCGGCCGGACGAGCTGTCGCACGTGCTGGCCAACATGCACGAACTGGTGGTCAAGGAAGTGCACGGCGCGGGCGGCTACGGCATGCTGGTCGGGCCGTCCGCCTCGCGCGCCGACGTGGACGCGTTCAGGGACCGCGTACGCGCCAACCCCGGCAACTACATCGCGCAGCCCACGCTGGCGCTGTCGACCACGCCGACCTACGTGGAATCAGGCGTCGCGCCGCGCCACGTGGACCTGCGTCCGTACGTGCTGTGCGGCAAGGAGATCCGCACCGTGCCGGGCGGCCTGTGCCGCGTGGCGCTGACCGAGGGCTCGCTGGTGGTCAACAGCAGCCAGGGCGGCGGCACGAAGGACACCTGGGTGCTGGAGGACTGACCATGCTGAGCCGAACCGCCGACAACCTGTTCTGGATGTGCCGCTACACCGAGCGCGCCGAAAACACCGCCCGCATGCTGGACGTGAACCTGCAGATGTCGCTGCTGCCGCAGGACACGCACACGCGCGAAGGCTCGTGGCTGGGCGTGCTGCGCATTTCCGAGCTGCAGGGCCTGTACCAAAGCAAATACGCCTCCATATCGCCGCACGACGTGCTGCAGTACATGGTGCGCGATCCGGAAAATTCGTCATCGATCTATGCCTGCATGCGCGCCGCTCGCGAAAACGCGCGCGCGGTGCGCGGCAGCCTGACGACCGAAGTCTGGGAAACCTACAACACCACCTGGCTTGAACTCCTCAAGCACCTGCACACCGGCCTGCTGGAGCGCAATCCGGGCGAGTTCTTCGAGTGGGTGAAGTTCCGCTCGCATCTGGCGCGCGGCGTCACGATCGCCACCATGCTGGAAGACGAGGCGCTGTACTTCATGCGCATCGGCATGCATCTGGAACGCGCCGACAACACCGCGCGCATGCTGGACGTGAAGTTCCATGAACGCGGCGGCGCGGGCGCGCAGGACGGCCGTGCGGAACCGGCCGGCGCGGCCGCCTTGCAAAGCGAGTTCTACCGCTGGTCGGCGCTGCTCAGTTCCGTGTCCGGCCTGGAGATCTACCGCAAGGTGTACCGTGATGTCATCACGCCCGACCGCGTGGCCGAACTGCTGATCCTGCATGGCGACATGCCGCGATCGCTGCTGGCCGCGATGCGGGCGGTGGCCGGCGACCTGGCGCGCGTCTCGAATCAGCGCTCCACGGAAACCGAGCGCCGCGCGGGCATGCTATGTGCGGAGCTGCAGTTCGGGCGCGTCGAAGACATACTGGCGAGCGGACTGCACCGCTACCTGGATCGCTTCCTGGACCGCATCAACGACCTGGGCAACCGGATCAGCCAGGACTTCCTGGTGCCGCTGTCGGCCTAACACGGGAGAGGCAATGAAGCAGATCATCACGCACGTCACGCATTACCGCTACACGGCGCCGGTCAACTACAGCATCCAGACCCTGCGCCTGACGCCGCGCGACGACGAGCACCAGCGCGTGCTGCGCTGGCACATCGAGGCTCCGGGCGAACTGGACAAGCAGGTCGACGCCTACGGCAACATCACGCATACGCTGACGCTGAACCAGCCGCACAGCGACATCGAACTGCGCGTCTCCGGCCAGGTGCTGGTGGCGCCGCTGACGCGCGGCGTGCTGGGCAGCGAAGACAGCCGCCTGCCGGTGCACGCCTATTGCGTGCCGACGCGGCTGACGCAGGCGGATGAAACGATTCTGGCCTTTGCGCGGGCAGTGTTGCCGAATGGACTGTCGACGTCGGACGACATCCTGAAACTGGCGGCGGCGATCCACGGACGCGTGGCCTACGTGCCCGGCACCACGGACGTGACGACCGCCGCCGATCAGGTGCTGGCCCTGGGCCTCGGCGTGTGCCAGGACCACGCCCACCTCTTCCTGGCCTGCGTGCGCGGCCTGGCGGTGCCGGCGCGGTACGTCAGCGGTTACCTGTACACCACCGCCGAGCATGCGGCCAGCCACGCGTGGGCGGACGTCTGGCTGCCCGACGTGGGCTGGACCAGCGTGGACATCACCAACAACCAGTTCGCCTCGGAGTGCCATTGCCGGCTGGCGGTGGGCCGGGACTACGACTCGGCCTCGCCCGTGCGCGGCGTGCGCACCGGTGGCGGCGAGGAATCGATGGAGATCAGCGTCCGGGTCCAGGCCGGCGCGCAGCAGTAAGCCCGCAGCAGTAAGCCCGCAGCAGTATGCCGTTACATCCGCCCCGCCGCGCCGCAATACAATGCGTGGTGGTTTTTCCCTCTTTCCGATCATGACCTACTGCGTAGCCGCCCGACTCGACGCCGGCCTGGTGTTTCTCTCCGACTCCCGCACCAATGCGGGCGTCGACCAGATCAGCGTGTTTCGCAAAATGACCGTTTTCGAACTGCCGGGCGAGCGCGTCATGGTCCTGATGACCTCCGGCAATCTGGCGGTCAGCCAGGCCGTGCTGAATGTGCTGACCCGTCAGCGCGAGGAAGGCGCCGACACCCTCTGGAACGCGCCCGACATGTTCGCGGCCACGCGGCTGGTGGGCGCGGCGGTGCGCGAGGTCTACCGAAGCGAGGCCGCCGCCCTGCACGAGCAGGGCGTGGATTTCAACGTCAGCATGATCTTCGGCGGCCAGATCGGCACCGAACAGTGCCGCCTGTTCCAGGTGTATTCGGCGGGCAACTTCATCGAGGCCGGCCAGGAGTGCCCGTATTTCCAGATCGGCGAGGCCAAGTACGGCAAGCCCATCCTGGACCGCGTGCTGCAGCCGGACACCTCGCTGGACGAGGCCGCCAAGTGCGCGCTGATCTCCATGGATTCCACGCTGCGCTCCAATATCTCGGTCGGCGTGCCACTGGACCTGCTTGTGTATAGCGCCAACTCGATGCGCGTGACGCACTTTGCCAGCATCGACGAACACAACGAATACTTCCGCATGATCCGCGGCACCTGGGGTGAACGCCTGCGCCAGGTCTTTGCGGAAATCCCGGATCCGTCGTGGACCAATCCCGACGCCCCCGGCTCACTGGTGCCGCCGTCGCGCGTACACCAGCCGCTGCGCATGGAGCCCGTCAACACCGCCCACGCCCCCTACGTGACGCCGCAGGTGCTGGCCGAAGAGCCGGGCAAGGATCAGCCCAACTGAAACGCGTGACGGGGGCATGGCGCATGGGGGGGCCATGGCACCCCGCCTATCTCGGCCCGCGTCCCATTGCCCAGGCCAGGATCTCATCCCGATTCCCATCCAGCTCAGGCACTGCCGCCGGCTGTACCGGCAGCGGCTTTGAGAACTTGACCGGAAACGCCACGCGGGGTCCATCAGGCGTCTCGGCAACCACGCCCCGATGGCGTACGTGCGGATCGTCGAAGACCTCGTCATGCCGAAGCACCGGCGCCCAGGGAATGTCGCGGCCACGGAACACGCCTTCCCAATAATCCAGGCTGCGGCTGGCAAACAAGGCGCGCAGCCGGTCGTTCAGCGCCCGCTTGTCACGCAGCCGTCCTGCCCGCGTCCGGTAGGTCTCCGTGCTCAGTTCGGGACAGTCCGGAGTAAGCGCCTCGCAGAGGTTTTGCCAGAAGGTCTCTTCCAGGATGCCCAGCGCAAGATGCCGTCCATCGGCCGTCTCGAACACGTCGTTGTCGGGCATGACATGCGCCATGTTATCGATGGCCGCGCCAGCGGGCCCGTTCATCGCCTGCAGGGCCGGCGCCATCCAGGCGGTCAGCGCATCATGAATGGACACGTCCAGATGCTGGCCCACGCCCGAGACACGCGCGTCATCGACGGCGGCCAGGATCGCCAAGGCGGCGTGCATGGCCGCGCAGTAATCCGACAGGCGCAAGCGCGGGCGCCCCATCACGTCGCGCACCTGCGATGGAACGGCCCAGTAACCGGACAGGGCCAGATAGTTCACATCGTGGCCGGGCCGCTGCGCGTAGGGGCCTGTCTGGCCAAAGCCGGAGATCGAACACATCACGATACGTGGATTGGCTTGCGCCAAGCGGGTGTAGTCCAACCCCATCCTGGCCATGACGCCGGGCCGGAAGCCTTCGATCAGCACGTCGCTGCGCGCGGTCAGCTGCAGGAGGGTGCTCCGGTCTTCCTCGCACGTGAAGTCCAGGCTGATGGATCGCTTGCCGCGGTTGTACTTGGCAAACGTTTCCGCGCCGAGCTGACGCGCCGTGTCGCCCTGCGGCTTTTCCACCTTGATCACGCTAGCGCCAAGCTGGCCGAGCAGCATCGCCGTATATGGGCCCGGGTGAAGCTGGCCCAGGTCCAGCACGGTCAGCCCACTGAGATAGCCGCCGCCTCGGGTCATGCGAGGATCCCCTTGGCGATCGTATTGCGCTGGATTTCGCTGGTGCCGGTGACGATGCGGTAAAGACGCAGGCGGCGGAATATGAACTCCACCGGATGATTCTTCGTCACGCCCACGTTTCCGTGGATCTGCATGGCCTTGTCGGCAATGTCGAAGCAGCGTTCGGACACGAACAGCTTGCACATGGCGGCCTCGTCCCGCACGTCTGCGCCGGCGTCGGCCTTTGCCGCCGTGGCAAGCACCATGTGTTCGCAGGCGTACAACGCCGTCGCCATGTCGGCCAGCATGTGCTGGATGGCCTGGAAGCGGCTGATCGGGCCGCCGAACTGCTGGCGGTGCTTGGCGTAGTCCACCGCCAGCCTGAAGGCCTGCCGCGCCAGGCCTATCATCGTCGGACAATGCAGCAGCCGGTTCACGCTGATGCGATTCATGGCGATCTTGAAGCCCTGCCCCGGCGCGCCGATCAGATTTTTCTTCGGCACGCGAACCTGGTCGAACACGATGTCCGCGTCCACGTACTGCCCCGTCATCGGCACGCAGTCGTGCACAAGCCGCACGCCGGGACTGTCCAGGTCGATCAATATCGCCGAGATGCCGTCGGTCCCTGCCTCCGGGTCCGTGACGCACATCGTGATGGCGAAGTCCGCAAACATGGACGCCGTGATGTAGTGCTTGGTGCCCGTGACGATGTAGTCGTCGCCGTCCTCCACCGCAGTGGTCTGCAGACGGGTCGCGTCAGAACCCGACTGCGGTTCCGTCATGGCAAAGCAGGCCCCGCGCTCGGCATGAATCACGGGCATGATGTAGCGCTCAAGCTGATACGGCGTGGCATGGCGCACCAGATTGCCGATACGCGATGGCCCGCCCCAGTCGCCCAGCACGTGCGGAAACAGGATGGCGCCGGAAGCGGCGACGTCGTCCTTCAGTACGCACAGATCGCGATAGGACAGGCCCTGCCCGCCCAGTTCCACCGGCAGCTGCGGACCGTACAGTCCGAGCGTCCGGCACCGTTTCCATACGGATTGCACCAGACTGCGCTCGAACTTGTCTTCGTAACTCAAGTTGAGCGAGCGCTCCAGCGGAAGCAGTTCGTCCTGCAGATACTGCCGCAGCCGCTCGCGCAGTTCGGCCAGGGTGAGCGGTGTGTCGTTGGGCATGATGTCTCCTGTCTAGGTAGTGCCCAGCTTGACAGCGCCAGTCATCCTCATGATTATCTTTTCTTCGATCTTGATAACCATGCGGAATCATGAGACTGGAAGATCTGGACTATTTTCTGGCCGTCGCCCGCCTGGGACACGTGGGGCGCGCCGCGGACAGCATCGGCATCAGCCAGCCCGCGCTGACCAAGGGAATCCGCCGACTGGAAGACGAACTGAAGCTGCAGTTGTTCCTGCGCACGCCCAAAGGCATGGAGCTGACCGTTCCCGGACGCGCGTTCTATCAACGGTCGGTCCAGGCCCGACGCGAGCTTGACGACGCGATGCAGGAAGCTGGTGATTTGCATCGGGGTAGCATCGGGCAGGTGCGCGCCGGCGTCACGCCGCTGTTGGCCGAGCCGTTCTTCAATCCCGCTTGCATCGAATTGCTGTCGCAGCGGCCCGCCGCCAAGGTGCAGGTCATGGTCAGCCTGAACGATGCGTTGATTCCTGCCCTGCGTCAGGGAGACCTGGACTTTGCGATCAGCTCGCTGTTTGAATCCGCCACCGCGGCCGAATTCGATTGCGAACCGTTGTTTGCAGACCGGCTATATGCCGCGGCGCGGCCGGGCCATCCCTTGCTGAGCGGCCGCAAAGTTCGCTTTGCCGACCTTGCTCCGTACAAATGGATGCTGCCCGGTCCGCAAGCCGCCTCCCGCCGCTGGCTGGAAACCAGATTTGCGCAGCACGGCTTGCCCCCGCCCGAAGTGACCATCGAATCCAACGCGTCCGTATCAAACCTGCTGAGCATCCTGCACGGCACGGACCTGCTGACGCTGGTCAGCGAAATGACCCTGTCGGCGCACGCCGGCCAGGACCTTGCGATTGTGCCGCTGGAGGACCTTACCTGGCATCGCCAGATCGGCGTGCTGACGCGGCGCAATAGCTATCAGTCGCCCCTGACCGAGCGGCTGCTGGAGATCCTGCGCCAGCACGCGCAGCGGCGCACGCATGCGAAGTAACGCCCGGCCCGCCGCGTGGCATTCGCTATTCCGCCGTCAGACCAAGGCGCTGGATCAGCGGTCCATAGCGAGCGGACTCCTGATCGATGAGCTTGCCCATGTCGGCCGGCGAGCCGGCGATGGATTTGAACGACTGCGACTCAAGCGCCTGCAAGACTTGCGGGTCGGCCATGACCCGGCGGATCGCCGCATTCAGGCGTTCCACCACCGCTGGCGGCGTGCCCTTCGGCACGGCGATGCCCGCCCAGCTTCCGCTGTCGAAGCCTGCGTAACCCAGTTCGGCAATCGACGGCACGTCAGGCAGGGACGCAGCCCGCGCTTCGCTGGTGACGGCTACCGCGCGGATTTTGCCCGACGTAATGAATGGCATGGCCGGCGCAACGGCCACAATACCCACATCTATCTGTCCGCCGGCCAGGTCGTTCAGCGCATTGCTGCCGCCGCGGTACGGCACGTGAACGGCATCCAGGCCGAAATGCTGCTTGATGGTTTCGAACGTCAGGTGCATGGACGAGCCCACGCCCGGGCTGCCATAGCTGAGCTTGCCCGGATGGGCCTTGGCGTACGCCTGCAGTTCGGCGAACGTTTTGATCGGCAACGCACTGCTGACCAGCACCACGTGGGGCGCGATGCTCAAACCCGATACCGGCGCAAGGTCGGCGATCGGATCGTATGTCAGCTTGGGCGACAGATGCTTTGCGATCGCGAAGTTGCCGCCATATTCAAGCAGGGTATAGCCATCGGCCGCCGCACTGGCGACTTTACCGCCGCCCAGGTTTCCGCCGCCGCCTCCCACGTTCTCGACAATGATGGTCTGGCCCAGCTCCTTGCCCAGCGGCGCCGATACCAACCGGGCGATGTAGTCGAACTGGCCGCCCGCCGTGAACGGAACAATCAGGCGGATGGGCTTTTCCGGATACTTGCCCGCCGCGTCCGCGGCCTGCGCCGGCGCGATGGCGGTCAGGCCCGCCAACGCAAGGGTCGCCTCGGCCAAGCGACGGACCGCCTTCACTCCCCACCGAACATCTCGTTTATCCACGCCTGTCTCCTGTCTCTTATCGGGGTTGGACCGTCGCCTCCCCTTTGGCAATAGAGGTAACCCGGCGTCCCGCGCCGCGTCATGCCACACCCGGCGATCTTCATAACGCACGGGAATCGCGCAGACGCGATAACGCAGCGGCATGAGGTTTTGCGTCCCGGTTATGCGGCCGTGCGCTGCGCCGCGCAGCATAGCGGCAAGCCAAATTCGATACGGAGCCGTCATGAACCAAGGCCGATACACCACCCGCAACGCGCGCTACTGGCGCGACCGTCCCGCCATTATTTTCGGCGACCGCAGAATAAGCTTTGGTCAACTGGAAACCCGGTCCAATCGGCTGGCCAATGCGCTGCTGGGGCTGGGCCTGGTCAAAGGCGACCGCGTCGCCATCCAGGCCTGGAATTGCCCTGAAATCATCGAACTGGAGTGCGCCCTGTACAAGGCGGGACTGGTCAAGGTGGCATTGAATGCCCGCTTGTCTGCGCAGGAGATGGTGGACTCGGTCAACAACGCGCAGGCCGCCGCATTTATCGTGGATCCGGCGCATCTGGAGGACGCCGAGTCGCGTCGCAACGCCTTCGAGACCGTTCGCCATCTCGTCGTGACCGGAAGCCGGGACGCGGGCGACTGGCGGTCCTACGAACGTCTGCTGGAGGACGCCGCCGACCGCAACCCGGATGTCCCCATGCAGCCGCAAGACCTGGCGGTGCTGCATTTCACATCGGGTTCAACCGGCAAGCTGAAGGCCGCAATGCAGACGGTCGGCAACCGCCTGGCCTCGCTGCGCAAGGTGGTCATGGGCCGAATGCGCGCGAATCCGGGTGAAGTGCTGGCGTTGGCCGGGCCGATCACGCACGCCAGCGGCATGTTCATGCAACCGTTTCTGTTTCAGGGCGGCACGATCCTGCTGCACGACCGGTTCGAGCCCGAGGCCTTTCTCGCGTCAGCCGCCCGCCACCGCGCCGCCTTCAGCTTCATGGTACCCACGATGGTCAACATGCTGATCGCGCATCCGAACCTGCATCGCCATGATCTGTCTGCGCTGCGGCAGATTTCCTATGGCGGCGCGCCGATGGCACCCGCACGCATCCGCGAGGCCTGGGAAGCATTGGGGCCGAAGCTCAGTCAGGGATATGGCGCCGGCGAGACGACCGGCGGCCTCGTTCTGCTAAGCGCGTTGGATCACGCCGATGCGATGGCGGGCCATCCGGAGCGCCTTCTGTCCTGCGGCCGGCCTTTCGGCGAAAGCGAAGTCCGGCTCGTCGATGAAAGCGGTCAGGAAGTGCCTCCCGGCGAGATTGGCGAAATCAGCGTCAACGGTCCGGACGTCTTTGCCGGTTACTGGCAAGAACCGGAACTGTCGGCGCAGGCGCTGCGCGACGGCTGGCTGCATACGGGCGACTTGGCGCGCACCGACGACGAAGGTTTCATGTACATCGTCGACCGGAAGAAGGACATGATCATCTCGGGGGGCTTCAACATCTACCCGACGGAAGTCGAGCAGGCGCTCTACCAGCACCCCGCCGTTTACGAAGCCTGCGTGTTCGGCGTGCCCGACAAACTGTGGGGCGAGTCAGTCAAGGCGATGATCGTCCTCAAGCCGGGCGAAACGGCGACCCCGGCCGACCTGATCGAGCATTGCCGCAAGCAACTGGCCGACTTCAAGAAGCCGCGGAGCGTCGAACTGTTGGCGGAACTGCCGAAGAACGCCAATGGCAAGGTCGCAAGAAAGCAGATGCGGGACGCATTCTGGATGGATGAGGAGCGCAAGGTTGGGTGATCGCAACGGCTTGCGGGCATGGAACAGCGGTCAGGTGCCGCCCAAGACGGCACCTATCGGATCAGCGCCGCTCGAACTTCGGCGCGCGCTTTTCTTCAAACGCCTTGCGGCCTTCCTTGGCGTCCGCCGTGGCAAAGCAGATCGCCTGCAGATCGCGCTCGTATTCCACGGCCTTCTCCAGCGGCATCGACAGCGCGGCGCGCAGATTGACGCGGGCCGTCTCGGCAGCGATGGGCGCGCGCGAGGCGATGGTGGCGGCAAGCGCCTGCGCGCGCTCGCGCAGTTGTTCTTGCGGCACCACCTCGCTCACCAGACCCCAGGCCAGCGCCTGCTCGGCGCGGATGGGGTCGCCGGTCAGCACCATGAGTGCGGCGTTGCTCGGGCCGATCGCATGGACAAGCTGCGCCGTCATGCCGCCGCCGCCGATCCAGCCCAGCTTGATCTCTGGCGCGCCCAGGCGCGCGTTGTCGGCGGCGATGCGGATATCGCAGGCCAATGCCATCTCCAGGCCGCCGCCGAAGGTGTAGCCGTTGATCGCAGCCACCGTGGGCTTTTTCAACATGCGCACGCAGTCGCAGTAGTCGAGCCGGTTGCGAAAATCCCAGGGCGTCGCATAGCGGTCCAGCTCGGTAATGTCCGAGCCGGCGCAGAAGGCCTTGGGACCCGCACCGGTCAAGATCACCGCGCGCACCTGCGCGTCGGTATTGCATTGCTCCACCGCCGCGATCAGCAAATCGGCCATCTCGGGCGTCATCGCGTTCAGCTTCTCTGGGCGGTTGAGTTCGATGATGGCGACATGGCCATCGATACTGAGATTGACGAGTGCGCTCACGTCGACATCCTTATTGCGGAGTGCTTGGGGTGGCGGCCAGGCTGGCCTCGAAACGCTCGGTCAGGCCGCGCGCCAATGCATGGGACGATGCGCCGGCGGCGACGCCATCGCGCAGGAACTGCGAGGCCTCGCTCTGAAAGGCGATGTAGCCGTCGTGCCGCGGCCGGATCGAGGCCGCTTCCAGCGTGCGGGCCGTGTTGGCGTAGAAGTTGCCGCTCGCCGCATTCACGTTTGCATCGGCCCAGCTGCCGCGATGGCTGGGCTGTCCGTCGTGCTGCGGGATGAAGCGGCTTTGGGTCTCGGCTGCCAGCAACCACAATAGATGCGCGCGCAGCTCTGGTCCCACGATGCAGCGCCCCGATATCGCAATGCCGGTGCCGCCGAGGATCGACCCGGGCCGGCCAGCGTCGGCCTGGGGCGCGTCGCGGAACGTGAGCGGCTTGGCGACGGCGGCGGTGGCGTAATTCACATAGCCATAGACCAGCGGGCAGAGCGTGATGTCATCATGCGAGCTCATGTGACCAAGCAAGGCGATCGGGTTGTACGCCAGGGCGTGCGCGGGCGTGCGCCGCGCCAGTTCAGTGAGCACATCGCACGCGCCGGCGAGCGTCGCTTCGTCATGCCAGGCCCCGTGCGGCCGCAGGTCCGTGTCGGGCGCGATGGCGGCGGCGATCGACAGCAGCGACAGAGACGGATGCGGTCCCCCCCAGCTGAGCGCGACCGAGCCGCTGCGTTGCGACAGCGTCATCACTTCATGCCATGTGCGCGGCGCGGGGCCGTCAAGCCGATCCGCGCGCGTGGCCATCACCTGCGTCGCAGCGTCCAGCGGCAGCGCCCATTGGCGGTCGGCCATGCGATAGCTGTCGTACGACAGTCCGATGCTGTCGCGTGCGATCCGCGCCAGCTCGTCGGGCGCGAACACGGTGTCCAGCGGCTGCAGGCAATCGTGCGCCAGGGCTTCGCCCAGATGTGGATGATCCAGCACCACCAGGTCATAGCGGGTGCAGAGCTCGGCAATCGGCGCCGACTCGAACCCCTCGAGCGACTGCTTGTCCCACTGCACCAGCGGCGTGTGGGCGGTCGCCGCGTGCAGCGCATTGAAGCCGCGCGGGTGATCCCAGGTCAGGCCACGATAGGGTAGCTGGCTCATTCCGAGGCTCCACGCAACACCGCACCCGACGCCGCATGCGCGGCGATCTCGTTGTCGCTGAAGCCAAAATCACGCAGCACTTCGTCGGTGTGCTGACCGGTGAGCGGCGCACCGCGCACCACCTGGCTCGGCGTCTTGGAAAAGCGGATCGGAAAGCCTGGCGTCTTGATCCGGCCTTCGGTCGGATGGTCGTACTCGACGAACGTGCCGTTGTGCGCGATCTGCGGATCTTCGACCAGATCGGCATAGCCATACACGGGGCTGCACCAGATGCCGGCGGCATCCAGTTTGGCGAACCAGTCGGCGGTCGAAGCCTTGGCCAGCGTATCGCGCACCAGCGCGTAGATCTCGTCGCGTTTTTCCCAACCGTCGCGCTCGGTGTACGCCGCCAGGCGCGGCTCTTCGGTCACGCGCGCCAGCACCTTCATGTCGGGCATGGCCAGCGCCAGATAGCCGTCCGTCGTCGCGAAGGTGCCATAGGGCGCGCGGATGTACACGTGGGCATGCGGCTCGGCGCTGCGCACCTGCGGCTTGTGCCCCACGGTAAACACCGAGAGCTCCTGCATCTGGATCGTGGTGATCGCGTCCAGCATGTTGACCTCGACCTTCTGGCCCTCGCCGGTGCGCTCGCGGTGCAGCAGCGCGGCCAGCACGCCTTCGAAGGCGCAGTACGCGGTGACGGCGTCGACCACATACTGGCCCGCCGCACGCGGCGCTTCGCCGGCCCGGCCCGACGACAGCATCGCGCCAGACATCGCCTGCAACAGCAGATCCTGCCCGGGGCGCGTGGCATAGGGGCCGTCTTCACCAAAGCCCGACATCGATACATAAATCAGGCGCGGGTTCAGGGCCGACAGGGTCTCGTAATCCACGCCCAGACGGCCGGCCACACCAGGCCGATAGTTCTGGATGAACACATCGGCCTGCGCCGCGAGCTTCTGGATGATCTCCTTGCCGCCGGCGCTCTTCAGATCGATCGCCAGCGACCGCTTGTTGCGGTTCAGCGAAAGAAACGACACGTTGATCTTGTTGCCCGTGATGCCGCCGGCGGGCGCGTGCCGCTGCCATTCGCCGGTGGGCGGCTCGATCTTGATCACGTCGGCGCCCAGGTCGCCCAGGCGCTGCGCCGCGAACGGCCCCGCCATGGCGATGGAGCAGTCCAGAACCTTGTAGCCAGAAAGAATGCTCATTGCTTCTACCCTTTGCGTGGCGCCGATGCGCCTCAGTGCATGACCCAGCCGCCGTCCACCGCCAGCGTCTGTCCGGAAATGAAACCCGCCTCGTCCGAGGCCAGGAACAAGATGGCCGCGGCAATGTCGCCGGCGTGCCCCCGGCGCTTGACCGATTGGCGTTCGAGCACCATGCGGTTGTAGCCCTCGGGATCGGGATGGATCTTCTCGGCGTCGGTCGGAAACGCGCCCGGCGAAATGGCGTTGACCGTGATGCCCCACTTGCCGAACTCGCGGGCGAAGGCGCGCGTGGCGCCCACCATCGCACCCTTGGATTGCACGTAGGGCAGCAGGTTTTCCCAGCCGCCCGATAGGGTGATCGACGAGATGTTGATCACGCGGCCCCACTGCTGTTCGCGCATGCCAGGCAGTGCCGCGCGCACGATCTGCACGGCGGCCTCCACGTTGACACGGTGCACGCGCGCCAGCTCGGCATCGCTGTATTCCTCGAACGGGCGCGACGGATAGATGGCCGCGTTGTTGATGACCACGTCGATCGTGCCCTCGGCCGTCAGCCGCTCAAGGTGCGATTGCAGCGCGCTGGCGTCGGCAAGGTCGGCCTGCAGGATCTGAAGCTGGCCGGCCAACTGTGCCGGCACGGTGCTGCGCAAGCGATCGATATGCCCGGCGTGGTTGTCCAGCGCAATCACACGTGCGCCCGCTTCCAGCAGCGCAATCGTGGTGTCCACGCCAAAGCCGCCCGCGGCGCCCGTGTACAGCACGCGACGGCCTTGCAACGAGAAGCGCGCGCTCATGTGCGCCCCGCGATAGGCGCAAAGCGTCCCGACAACGGCGGATAGTCGGTCTCGGGCTGCACCGCGATTGCGCGGATACGAGCTTCGCAGGCCGCGATGTCGGCGGCCGAGCCCAGCACGCTGAACGTGGTGTCGTAGCGGCGCTCGTCGCCATGCTCGAGCCAGATGAGCTCGTTGCGCTCGCGCGCCGCGCCCTGGCCCAGCACATGGTTGGTGGAGGGCTCGATGCCCATCGCATACTGGCCGGATTGCAGGTTCTGCCATTGGTACTGGCAGGGGAATTGATGCTTGTAGGTGCTGACCTGCATGCCCAGGCCCAACGCGTCGTTCACCAGGGCGACCGGCACGCTGCCGTCGGCCGCGGCCGCCATCTCGTGCTGCCACACCTGCTCATGAAAGCCCAGTTGCGGCGCCGGCATGCGGCGGTAGCCCACGCCCTGCTTGCGGTAGTCCTGCTCGTGCGCGGCCCACACCACCTCGCGGATCGGCGCCAGATAGCGAGAGTCTGCATCCAGCACCGGATAGCCCAGGTTGATGTGGTAGCAGAGCATATGGGGCGTGCGGTAGAAGCCACGATTCACGACACGATCCGACAGCTTGATGTCGTTGGTGCCCACCTCGATCTCGATGCGGCGGTGCAGCTCGAGATGCTCGCCGAACACCGTGCCCTGGCTCACCACGCCCTCGGCCCACAGCACGCAGCGATCGCCGTCCCAGCGTTCGCCGTAACCGGTCAGCCGCGCGGGAATGGTGCCGACGCGGCCATGGATCGATTGCCTGGCCGTCTTGCGCGGGCCGTACACGTAGTTGTCGGCCGGTGCGTCGTACATGAACAGGATGTGGTCCAGCCCGCAGGTGATCATGAGCCCGGAAAACGACCGCATCCAGCCCAGTCCGCCCTCGCCTTCGTAGTCGTGCAGCCCGGGGTGGCGAAAGCCCGACGGCGATTGCCATCCCATGGCCATACCGCGATATTCGCAGTCGGCGATGTCCATCGCCCGATCCACCAGCACCGTAAAACGCAGGCCCGTGCCGCTGCGGAACTCCAGCATGCGGATACCGCGCTCCAGCCCGTCGTCCAGCGTCATCAGGCGTACGCCGGCAAACTGCGCAAGCTGTCCGGTGCGCGCCTCTACGTCGCGGCGCGTCATCCAGGTTCCGTAAATGTCAGGCATGAGTTCTCCCTGGCGGATGCGCGGACGCGCGTCCACCGGTGTCGGTGTTCGGAATCGTGTTCAAGAGGCGCGCCGCGGACGCTGTTCGTTGATGGCTTCGCGGCGCGCCGGTACTGCTTGGAGCGCCGGCCTACAGACCGTTCGCGCGCAGCCGCTCGTCGAGGAATTGCTTGGCGCGCGGCACGTCGTCTTCGGTCAGGTGTTCGATGATGATGGGAATGTTGGGGTGCTTCTTGGCCAGGCGCTGCAGGTACAGGTCGTAATTGAGCGCGCCCAGGCCCGGCGCCGGCAACTCGATCTCCCCTACCCCACGGAACGTATGGCTTTCCGCCGCGCTGTCGTCACCGATGTCGCTGTGCTTTTCCGACTTGTCATCGCCCGAACGCTTCACGTCCTTGGCATGCGCGATGCAGATCTTGTCGGAGAGCGCGTCAAACACCTGATTGAGCGTGCGGTCCATCTGGTCGATGTTGTGCGCTTCGAAGAAGTTCGTCGGGTCCATCAGAAGGCCCAGGCCTGGGTGGTCTACTTCGGCGAACATGCGCAGTGTTTCCTCGACCGACCCCACCACGTTGTTCACGTAGGTCTCCAGCAGGAACACCGCCCCATGGTCGTAGGCATGCTGCGACAGCTCGGCGATCACCGCGCGGCACTGGTCCCAGCCTTCCTCGGTCTTGTTCTTGGGGTGATGCACCCAGTCGCTTTCGGTGTCGAACGTGCCGGTTTCCGAGATCACGTAAGGCGAGCCCAACTGGCGTGCGTGCGTAAGGATCTCTTTCAAATACCCGTTGCGGCGTTGGCGCTCGGCGGGATCGGGATGCACGATGTTGGTGTAGGCCGAGATGCAGGACACCGGCAGGTTGTAGTTGCGGAAGGTGTCGCGGATCTGCGTGCATTTCTGCGCGGTCAGTTGCCCCGGGCCCAGCTCCATGTCCTTGAAATGCAGGTCCAGCTGCACGGTGTTGAAGCCGTGCGAGCGGATCACCTTGGCGGTGCGCTCCAGCTCATAGGGAAAGTAGCCCGAGAAGATTCCGGTCTGGATCATGATGGTTGTCTCCGTCTGTTTTTCTGTCTGGTTATTCAACAGCCGGCAGCCGTACCGTGCGGCCTTCGGCGATGGACGTGTACGCGGCCTCGACCAGCGCCATCGTGCGTACGTTGTCGGTCACGCTCAACGCAGGCTCGGTGCCGCTGGCCAGCGCGTACTGCAACTGCTCCATCACGCCGATGAAGGCATGCGGAAACCACATCGTGTCCCACGTGGGCGTCACCCAACGCCCGTCGGTATGGCCCACGGCCGCGCGCGAGGCGTAGCTCAGGGTCGACGGCTCGCCGGTGGGCCAGCCGATGGTGCCGCGCGCGACGCCCTCGGTGCCTTCCACGCGCCAGCGGATGTGCTGGTCGTCGGGGTATCCCTCGGCCCGCGGACCCGACCACACGTCTTCGAGCGACAGCGCGAGCAGGCCGTTGCCAAAGCGCAGCGTGGTGCTCACCAGCCCATCCTGATGCGCGAACTCGGTGCGCGGATCGGGACGGGTGATGCTGGTGATCTCGGTGGGCTCGCCAAACAGATAGCGCAGGGCATCGAGGTGATGCACACTCATGTTCGAAAGCGTCAGACGGTCGTAGCCGCGCAGAAAGTCCTGCCAGTGCGGGATTGCGTGCATGTCGATCTGCGCAAACACCGGCGTGCCCAGCACGCCCTGGTCGAGCAGCTGCTTGAGCGTGCGCATCGACTGGTCGTAGCGCATGTTCTGGTTCACCGACAGGATCTTGCCGGCGGCCCGGGCCTCGTCGCGCAAGGCGCGGGCTTCATCCAGCGACAGCGCGAGGGGCTTCTGCGCCAGCACGCCGCGCACGTGCGGGGCGCGCAATGCGGCGCGGATCAGCGCGGGCTGCTGGTCGGGCGGATACGCGATGTCCACGATCTCGATCTGCGGATCCGCGATCAGGGCCAGCGGGTCGTCATGCACACGCGGGATGCCATAGCGTTCAGCAACCGCGGCCGCTTTGCTGCGGGTGCGTGACGCGATCGCCGCCACGTTGAAGCCGGCCTGCTGATAGGCCGCCAGATGGCACTCGGCCATGATCATGCCGGCGCCGATGCAGCCGATGCGAAAGCGCCGTTCGCGGACGGGGGGGTCGGGCACCAAGGTAGGGTTCGACATGTGCTCCTCCTGCCGGCCTGGTATGCACTGTCGACTGCCTGGCATCCTGCCGTGCTGTGTTTGATGTATTGAGCCGCGATATTCACATCAAAACAATCAGGGGTAAAGACGATCCTCGCTCATAGGGCCGCGGCGTTACCTTTTTGATCTCGAATGATTGCAAATGATGGCTTATGATGGCCGCGCTGCCATCGTCCTGATGGTGTATTGAGAGCCTGATCCGCCATGCGCCCCACCATTTCCCTCATTGCCCGTGAAGCCGGCATGTCCACCGCGACGGTGGACCGGGTCCTGAACGACCGGGACGGCGTGCGCGGCAAGACGCGCGACCGCGTGTTGGCGATTGCGAATCGCCTGGGCTACTTCGTTCCGGGCGCCGAGTCCGCCAGTCAGGACGTACGGGTCGATTTCGTCTTGCCCGCCGGCACCAACAGCTTCATGACCGCGCTGGGCCGGCACTTGCTCGAAGAAGCCGCCGCCCGCCCCGACGTGCAGGCCCGCCTGCATCTGATCGAGGGATTCGACGCCAACAAGCTCGCGAAAAAGCTCTACGAGCTGCGCGAGCAGACGCAGGCGGTTGGCCTGGTCGGGCTGGACCATCCTCAGGTGCGCGACGCCATCATGGCGCTGCGCGACAGCGGCGTGCACGTGAGCACCCTGGTGTCGGACATTCCGATCTCGGCGCGCCTGGGGTACGTGGGCATCGACAACCGCGCCGCAGGCCGCCTGGCCGCGCTGTTGCTGGGCCGGTTTCTGCCGCAGCACACCGAAAGCAAGGTCGCGGTGTTCGTGGGGTCATTGGCCTATCGCGGCCACGAAGAGCGCGAGATGGGCTTTCGCTCGCTGCTGAGCGAAGAGTTTCCGCACCTGCGCATCGCCCACACGCTCGAGATCGGCGACGACCGCGACCGGGCCTTTGCCGTCACGCAGGATCTGCTGCGCACAGACCCGCCGCACGCGATCTACAACATCGGCGCGGGCAATCAGGGCATCGCGCGGGCGCTGAAGGAGGCGCGGCCGGCTGAGGCATGGGCGGCCGACGCGTGGCCGGACGCGGCCCGGCCGATCGCGGCCCGGCCGAGCGCGGCCCGCCCGGACAAGGCGTCCTCCGCCCCTCGCATCGTCTTCGTCGGCCACGACCTCACCGAAGCCACGCGTCGCCTCCTGCTCGATCGCACGATGGACGCCGTGATCGACCAGAACCCGCGCGTCGAGGCACGGGAGATCGTGAAGCTGCTGGTGGCGGCCGTGAAGGGCGCACCGGAACCCAGCTACCTGCCGCGGCTGCAGGTGATCTTCAGGGAAAACATACCGGAGCCGTGATGGCCCGGCGCGGGCCCGGTCTTGAACCCGTGCGCGCAGTTTGCACCGGCCCGGGCCCAGGCAAGACCCAGCCCATCCGAGGCACTACACGCACGCTTTTTAGCGCTTCTGCCGGCAAGTCCACGTAAACCCTCCTTTCCGCACGCCGAAGCCCGGCTTGCGAAACCGCGAATTCCCAACCTCGCCCTTGTCGCGCCACACTGCCGATGCCTGCCCGCCATGCGCGGCATCGCGGGCCAAAGACACTACAAGGAGCGAGACATGTCCCACCGATACGCGCGCGCGATCAAGCGCGCTGCCTGGCCCGTGCTGGCCCTGTCCTGCCTGGCTGTTGGCAACGCCGGCGCGCAGGGGGCCTACCCGAATCACCCGATTTCACTGGTCGTGCCGTTTGCCGCGGGCGGTCCCACCGACGTCGTGGCGCGCAGCCTGGGCGCCTCCATGGCCAAGACACTGGGCCAGAGCGTCGTCATCGAAAACCGCACCGGCGCGGGCGGCACGCTGGCCTCGCAACACGTGGCCCGCGCCGCGCCCGACGGCTACACCTTCCTGATCCACCACAACGGCATGGCGACGGCTCCGGCGCTGTACCGCAAGCTGTCGTTCAATCCGCTGACCGACTTCTCGTATGTCGGCCAGGTCGCCGACGTGCCGATGACCCTGCTGGGCCGAAAGGACCTGCCGGCCGACGGCATGGCCAACTTCATCAAGTACGCCAAGGAAAACGGCAACAAGATCAACCTGGCCAATGCCGGCCTGGGCGCCGTGTCGCAGCTGTGCGGCATGCTGCTGCAGGAGTCGCTGGGCGTGCAGTTCACGACCGTGCCCTACGCGGGCACCGCGCCCGCCATGACGGCGCTGCTGGGCGGCCAGGTGGACGTGCTGTGCGACCAGACCACGCAGACCATCCCGCAGATCAAGGCCGAACGCGTCAAGCTGTACGGCGTCACAACCCAGGAACGCATCAAGACGCTGCCCGACGCGCCCACCCTGCAGGAAGGCGGCCTGAAGGATTTCGAGGTCAAGGTATGGCACGGTGTCTACGCCCCCAAGGGCACGCCGCCCGAGGCCATCAACAAGTTCAACGCCGCGCTTCGCGCCGCACTGAAGGACCCGGCTTTCACGCAGAAGATGGCCGAGCTGGGCGCCGAAATCGTGCCCGAAGCCAAGCAGACGCCTGAGGGCCTGCAGACGTGGCTGAAGTCTGAAGTCGACAAGTGGGGCGGGGTGATTCGCAAGGCGGGCGTGTACGCGGATTGAGGCATGTTGCGGCGCCCGGCTGGGCGCCGCGGCGGAACAAAACAAGGCCATCTCGGCAACGCCCGTGTGAAGGGATGCGTCTCCAAAGCGGTGGCCGTGTCGGAAAACACTTGATGCAGCCAGGGACGTTGGCGTTCGGAGGCTTCGTTCTAGGCGGTAGACCCGCGCTGGTTCACGATGACGCAGGCTTATGACGTCATCGCTTGAGCCTGTTCTAGGGGGGAAAACGGCCATCGCTTCGCAGCGGCGTTCCGCCAAAGCGCAGGCTCTGAGAGAGGCGCTTTATGTCAACACTACTTGGCACACGGCAAATTTCCGTTCGAATCAATCGGAGCATTTGCTGATAAGTTGGGCAGTTGGCGTGCGTTTCTAGTCAAATCCGCATAGCCGATCTATTTCCTCGGGGAATTGCGCAAAGGGCACGTTGTATTGAAGGAAGGCCTCGAAACTGTCTGGATAAGCTTCGATCACCAGCAAAATTAGCCAGAACGGAATGGTGATTGGGGCTATCAAGATGCCGTTGGGTTGAGAGAGCTTGTGCCGCAAGCCCATGTACCAATTCCGATACGGCTTGAGCGTTTCCTCTGCCCGGCTTAGTCGTGGGGCCAGCAAGGCAGGCTTGGGCAAACCCTCTGGTCCGTTTTCCATGAAAGAGAAAAGATAGGACCACAGCCCCTTCGCTGACTGATCTCCAGTAAAGAGGCCGAGATTGCCGCACGCGACGCACACCTCAGACGGCGGGTCCATGCTGTAGTCGACGCCGATTAGATAGAGAGGGTGTCTGCTGAAGTAGCCGTTTGCGGAAATGATGGGAATGTAGCCGGCTACCGCTTCCAGTTGATCCCAGGCAAGAACATGCGTCCGCTTCTGCCTTGGGTATACGAAGTAGAGTTTTCGCGTACCGCGGTGTACACGAACATATGCCCCGCGACTTTTATGCGTTCCGCCTGCGAAATAGAAAATCAAGGCCATGATCGTCAAGGTCGGAGATAAGGCGAGCATGAT
The DNA here is from genome assembly GCF_002388205.1 of Achromobacter sp. UBA4530. Lineage (NCBI taxonomy): Bacteria > Pseudomonadati > Pseudomonadota > Betaproteobacteria > Burkholderiales > Alcaligenaceae > Achromobacter > Achromobacter sp. UBA4530. The sequence goes on from NZ_DGMA01000011.1 coordinate 71,415, forward strand.
CATGATCTGTTCGCCGCTGATGTCCTCCACGCCAATTGCGATTACTCCCGCAAAGAACGCTACGATACTCACAACGATCGACATCGCAATAAAACTTGCGGCGCCCCCGTGCACGTAATTCGCGTACGTTTCGAGTTCAACGCAACTTTCGTTAGCGCGCCGAACGCCATCGGGTTTGGGGGGAACAGAAGCAGTACCCGCTCTGTCGAGTGGAGTGCCTCCGAGGCGAAGACTATTCGGCAGACGCTTAATATTTTTGTTCATTCGGGGGGCGTACAGACTCAAGCTTGGATTGATGGATCGGATCTCTAAACCAACCTCCCGATGTGAATTCCAAAGGCGCAGGCTCACCGGGCTGCCGAATTGCCAGAGTTGGATGTCGTTCTGGGTCGGGGAAGTAGAGATACTCCAGCGCCACTTCGGCGTCCTCATGCATGAAGATCGACCACCCGCATTCTTTGCCGGTCCCACCTAATCGCGAGACGACGCACTCGAGTTCATAGTTGACGGGACTCGTGCCGGGCGCATATGCAATGGGTCCGTCCACTTGAATCAGCTGCCTGCCCCGCATAGTTAGAGACAGTCTCGACTGAAATCGGTCCTCGAGATAATCAGTGTTATCGGGTAGCTGACAACTGATGCGAAGAGCACCTACCGCATATCCTGATGCGTTGGTCCATTCAGCTGTCAACCTTGGTCGATAAAGCATGCCGTGAACCACGTCCAATTCTTCAGCGTTGGAGTAATGACGGTCTTCCACTCCCCACGCACTGTGTTTGAGCCAGATCTCGACCGGACCGTGCTTGTTGACGTCAACACCGAAGGCGAATCCAAACAAGAACACCACCGCAATACCCGCCGCGATTGCCCATCCCGCAGGATTTAAGCCGAGCATGATTGCGGCACCTCCACCGACAAGGGAGGCTGCCGTAGCCGTCCCTCCCGCCCACATCGCGACAGTTATAACGCCGCCAGCTATCGCTGATCCAATCAACATTCCCGCCTGCTCAGGGTTGCCGTCACCAAACGCCTGGGCCGCCTTGATCAAGTCGGCAACTGCCGCCAGTCCTGCCGCTCCGGCTCCAAAGAGCGCAATGCCTCGCTTTGCTGCAATGACGGACGTCTGGAGCGCCAAAGCTGTGTTTCCCCGCCTCGTTGCACTGAATGAAATCATGGAAGTACCAATTTCTATGCCGGCGGCGACGACGGCGCTCGTCGCTCCAGTGAAGCTCACGTAATTGGCGGCAGTTTCGTCCGAATTCCTCAGGTTCTTCCAAGCGTTTGACAATGCATTCAACGCTAGAAGGCCACCCAGTCCGGTGAATAAGTTTCCGACTGGCGCTCGCAAGCGATTCAACATACTGATGAACGGGTTGCCCTCCATCCGAATTGCCCTGGACAGCGGCAGGGCCGACTTGTCCGTGGTCGCCTCGCCAATCTCGCGGTACGTGGTTTCACCCACCTTCACCCAGTCATAGACTGATGTCCTCTTGCCCGAATCTGCCTGACTGATCTTCGGGGACGGCATCTTCCACCCACGCAACCCGTCTTCGCCAAGCGTTTGATATCCTTGGAATTCATAAGCGGCTCGCTGCAGGTCGACGATCCCAACGTCGTAACGAACGATGGTGAAACCGGCTCTGACCTCCATCACATGCCGCAGACGTGGAACCAGTACATCCGCCACCTTGGTTTCCGGCAGCGCCTGCAACAACCCGATTAGCGCGTTGGACGCTGTGGTCAGCTGGTGCTGTTCCAACACCTTGTCCATGACGTTGAAAAGATTCTTGGCAATCTCGCCGGAGCTCGACTTCAGACGAGCAAGAAGCAGTTCACTGCCATTGGCCAGTGCGAGCCAGTAAGGGCTTTTATCGACGGGCAGATTGATCAGGTCGTGCAGTACCTGTATTCCATCTTTCGCGTGCACCAGACCGCCAATGCACTGCAGGACGGCGTCCTCATAGTCATGGGCGTTGTAGATCACGCCGCGATCAAAGCAACGCAGCGCCTTGCCCAGCAACCGCGAGGGGTCGATAAGGCGAACCCACGCAACGGAATCCGCTACCGCTGCTGCAATAGTGCGGTCGAACGCTTCGATTTCCTTGGCGTAGACGCCGGGGAATGACATGGCGCCGCTGTAGTTCACCAAGTTTTGCTGCCGCGTGATCGTGTTGGCGACGTCTGGGTTTCTACCTGCCTCTTTCTTCATCGCCTCGAAGTAATTGCGGATGAGCGTTGCGCTCTGCAATTTGTGCGCGTTGCGTCCGGCGTATTCCGTCTTGCGGGTCACGGAATGGGTAATCCGATAATGAAGCTCGCTGGCGATCCCGATCGGATCCTGCAACGCAACCACCAGGGGCGTGAAGTCCTTGCGTGGCAGCAACGCGAGGTACATGTTGGCCAGGATGTTGTGGTGGTTTGGCGCCTTTTCCGAGAACTGGATTTCGCTCCAGTCGAACGGCTTGGGCGCGCCATGTCCGGATGGCGAGACGAGTTCCCGTGCGGCCTCGCCCAGCAGCGTCGAGTCGAAGATGTGTTCTTGGTACGCATTGCCCGCAGGCCTGCACTGTGTGCTCAATGCATCGCGAAGGCCGCCGTCATTGGTCTCGATGGCCCACAACGTGCGGTGGGACAGCAGCGTGTCGCTCACCAGGATGTGTACGGTTTCGGCAGTCTTTGCGTCCGGCGCGAAGAGATACGTCTGAGCACCCACCGTATCGGGCCGGCTGAGCCGGCCCGGCGTGGCATCGGCGTCGTCCGCATCACTCCACCAGATACGGGCGAAGCGGACGTCTTCGGTGACTTGGTAATGCTGCGTCCACATGCGCCCATTCTGGAAGTGGAAGAGGTAGACGTAAGTGCCCGGACGCAATGTGCGCAATCCGTACGCTTTGCCCGCCGTGAGCGTGGGATAGCCCTCAATGTTCAGGCGGGGAAACACCTCCCTGTCCCACGCGTAATCGGCAATGCCATAGCGCAGCGGATACAGGGGCACACCGCGTTCGCAGGGCGGTGGGGAGATGGCTTTGCCCAGGCGTTTTTCATTCGGGCGAATGGAACCCAGCGCCTTTTTGTAGTTCACCGCTTTGCAGTCCAGCTGATGAGGCTCCTTTACCGCGCCACAAGGGTCGAGAGCCGCGCTTCGGCGTCCACCAACCGCTGTTTTCCCGGAATGTGCCGGCTGGTCAGCATTTCGCGAAGCGCGTTGTCTGTGGAGAAAAACGCTTGCGGGTAGCGAAAGCGCAGATCGACGTAGCGGCGAACGTCGCGTTCCAAGGTGAGTGCGAGTTGATCGGCCGCCTCGTGCACGAAGAGGTCGATGCAACGCCACAGAACTGGTTCATTCTTTGGATCGTCGTAGGCCGGCGTTCGCTGGCGAACACTGCGCGCGCAGTCACGCATGAACCACGCGAGGCTGGCCTCGTCGAGTGAGATCTCATCGGCTTTCGTCAAGGCGATGGGCTCGTCCAGCGCGGTTGTGGCTTGCCCCGGGAAGGGAGAGTCCGCAACCAGCCATTCGCCCTGATGCGGGTTGCCCGCGTACCAGATGAAACGTTGAATGGGGCCGAACAGCCTGGCCAGGGCGTGCGCGTTCAAGCCTTCACAGAACTCTTCAAGCGCCCGCGCGCCGTTAAGGCTGAAGCTGATCGGAAGTCCGTCTGAACCCGTCAGTTGATGCAACTGTTGCAGATGGGCGACCAGGGTGTCGTTATCGTCAGAGGCGAGCAGGATGATCCCCGTTTGCTGACGGAACCAATGGTCAAGGGCGTGAGTGAACAAGGCCTCGTCGAGGGGCACGAGCAGGGGACCATGGCGATAGCCTGGGTTGCGGTACTCCCGAGGCGTGTCGCGCCACACCCACCGGTGCTCGAATCCCCTTGTGATTCGCAGAACGTCGCTTTCGAGTGTGTCGCTGCGGGCGCCGTCCAGAAAAAGCCAGGGGCGGATACCGTGTTCCAGCGAGGTCCAATCCGGACATGCCAATGTACTTACCACCCGACGCGTCCATCTGGACGCCTCGGCCATCAAATCAGTCGCCGCTCCCGCCATGTGAGTTTCACTCGTTGATTGAACGAAAAGTCGTTCAATCTAAGGCGGGGCCGCCCCCTTGGACATATGAATACTTCGAAACTGCTGAGGAGCGGGTCTGAGTTACCAGCAAAAAAATCCCCACGCAGCGTAACGCTTCGTGGGGATCGATCTGACCAACTTATTAAGACCGGGGAAGACGCCGGCCTTTTACGACGGCAGCCAGCGGTATTCCCGCCGCCGTGCAACCGACCGCTTACACCGTCAGTTCCTTCCAGATCGCCAGCGGCGCTTCGGAATTGTTCAGCGTGTAGAAATGCACGCCCGGCGCGCCGTTGTCCAGCAGGGTCTGGCACAGCTCGGTCACGACGTCCACGCCGAAGGCGCGGATGGAGGCCTTGTCGTCGCCGAATTCGGCCAGGCGCAGGCGGATCCAGCGCGGCACTTCTGCGCCGCACATTTCCGAGAACCGCAGCAGCTGCGTGTGGTTCGTGATGGGCATGATGCCCGGCACGATCGGCACGTTCACGCCCTTGGCGCGGGCGCGGTCGACGAAGTCGAAATAGGCGTCGGCGTTGAAGAAATACTGCGTGATGGCGGCATCGGCGCCGGCCTTCACCTTGGTCACGAAATGGTCCAGGTCGGCCGACGGATTGGCGGCCTGGGGGTGCATTTCGGGATAGGCGGCCACTTCGATGTGGAACCAGTCGCCGGTTTCCTTGCGGATGAACGACACCAGTTCGTTGGCGTAGCGCAGTTCGCCCGCGTCGCCGCCCATGCCCGAGGGCAGGTCGCCGCGCAGGGCCACCACGCGCCGCACGCCCTCGTTCGTGTAGGCCTGCAGGATGTCGCGCAGATCCTGGCGCGACGCGCCCACGCACGACAAGTGCGGCGCCGCATCGCAGCCCAGATTGCGCAGCGTGCGCACCGCGTCGGCCGTGCCGGCGCGCGTGGAACCGCCCGCGCCGAACGTCACGCTGACGTACTTGGGCTGGATGGCCAGCATCTGCTTGGCCGCACGCACCAGACGCTCCTGGCCGGCCAGATCACGCGGAGGAAAGAATTCCAGACTAAAAGCAGGAGAGTTCGATTCGGACATATCAATCTTTTTATGGCGCCAAGCGCCGCTTAGGGCAGGTGCGGCCCCCGCGGGGTGCCGCGGATCCGGGCTCCGCCGGTCCGCAGGCACGCCCCTGGGGGAAGCGCGCAGCGCTCGGGGGGGCTCTACCCTACGGGATCAGCTTGGTCAGGAGACCGGAAATGATGCTGTAGAGGATGGCGCCGCCCACGGCCCACCAGAACCCGTTGACCTGGAAGCCCTTGAGCACGGAGCCCACGAACCAGAACAGCAAGGCGTTGATGACGATGAGGAAGAGCCCAAGGGTAACGATCGTGATGGGCAGCGTCAGCAGCACCAGGACCGGCTTGACCAGCATGTTCACCAAGCCCAGCACCAGCGCGGCGATCAGCGCCGAACCGAAACTGGCCACCGTGATGCCGGGCAGCAGGTAGGCAACGGCCAGCAAGGCCACTGCGTTCAGGATCCAGACGAGTATCAGTGTCACCATGTTCGAACTCCTGTATTGACGCTCCGCGGACCCGTCGGCGCCGGGCGGCGACGGGCGTGACCCGCAGACCGGAAAACCCGCGCCGACATGGCGCGGAATTTTCCTATTGTGCTACATCCATCAATAGCGGTAGTGGTTGGGCTTGTAGGGGCCTTCGACCGGCACGCTGATGTAGTCGGCCTGGTCCTTGCGCAGGGTCGTCAGCTTGACACCCAGCTTCTTCAGATGCAGGCGGGCGACCTTCTCGTCCAGACGCTTGGGCAGCACGTAGACTTCGCCGGACTTGTAGGCGTCGTTGCGCGTGAACAGTTCGATCTGGGCGATCGTCTGGTTGGCGAACGAGGACGACATCACGAACGAGGGGTGGCCGGTGGCGCAGCCCAGGTTCACGAGACGGCCCTGCGCCAGCAGGATGATGCGCTTGCCGTCCGGGAAGATGACGTGGTCGACTTGCGGCTTGATCTCTTCCCACTGGCAGTCGGCCAGCGCAGCGACGTCGATTTCGTTGTCGAAGTGGCCGATGTTGCAGACGATGGCCTGGTCCTTCATGGCGTTCATGTGCTCACGCGTGATCACATGGTAGTTGCCGGTGGCGGTGACGAAGATGTCGCCGTGGGCGGCGGCTTCTTCCATCGTCACGACCTTGAAGCCTTCCATGGCGGCCTGCAGGGCGCAGATCGGGTCGATTTCGGTGACCCACACTTGCGCGCGCAGCGCGACCAGCGCCTGGGCGCAGCCCTTGCCCACGTCGCCGTAGCCGGCCACAACCGCGATCTTGCCGGCGACCATGACGTCGGTGGCGCGCTTGATGCCGTCAACCAGCGATTCGCGGCAGCCGTACAGGTTGTCGAACTTGGACTTGGTGACCGAGTCGTTGACGTTGATGGCGGCAAAGGCCAGCTCGCCCTTTTGCGACATCTGGTACAGGCGATGCACGCCGGTGGTGGTTTCTTCGGTCACGCCCTTGATCAGCGCCAGGCGGGTCGAGTACCACTTGGGATCGCGCTTCAGGGTTTCTTTGATGGCGGCGAACAGAATGCGCTCTTCGTCGCTGCCGGGGTTGGCCAGGACCGAGATGTCCTTTTCAGCCTTGGTGCCCAGATGCAGCATCAACGTGGCGTCGCCGCCGTCGTCGAGGATCATGTTGGCGTTCTGGCCATTGGGCCATTCGAAGATCTTGTGGGTGTACTGCCAGTACTCTTCCAGCGTCTCGCCCTTGACGGCGAAGACCGGGGTGCCGGACGCGGCGATGGCGGCGGCGGCGTGGTCCTGCGTGGAGAAGATGTTGCACGAGGCCCAGCGCACTTCGGCGCCCAGCGCCACCAGCGTTTCGATCAGCACGCCGGTCTGGATGGTCATGTGCAGGCTGCCGGCGATGCGCGCGCCCTTGAGCGGCTGCGATGCGGCGAATTCCTCGCGGATGGCCATCAGGCCGGGCATTTCGGTTTCGGCGATGGCCAGTTCGCGGCGGCCCCAGCCGGCCAGCGACATGTCGGCGACGAGGTAGTCGGAAAAGGATTTATCAGTCACAGCGTTCATGGTGTGTAGGCTCCACGTGAAATACGAACGGCGCACGAGATGGCCGGACAACGCGAATACACCACGACAGTCGAGTGCTCGCCTTTCCCGCCATACGCGACAAAGGTGAGCGCCGTTGCTGTAGCGACGCGCGGGGCGCGGCGCTTGAACAAGGATTCCTGAGCCTGGCGAGCCGGGGTCCGCATGGGTAAGACACATGGGGGACCGCAGGGTCGTCGCAACGCTCCTCAGGATTGCCGGGCATTGTACAAGGTTGGCGCGCCGCGCGGCTAGCAAATCCGGGCGGCGCGTGTGTTTCAGGTGGTGGTCGCCCAGTCGTTGGCCGCCCCGCGCGAATCACCCTGGGTCAGCGGCACCAGTGCGTCCAGCAGATCCGAAGCGACCGAATCCCAGCTGCGGGTCAGCGCCTGCGCGCGCACCGCGTCCCGGTGCAGCGGCAGCGCGGCCAGGCAGGCCCGCTTCAGATCGTCGTCCAGCCGGCCCGTCACGCCCTCCTCGACCACGGCAAGCGGCGCCTCGCTGCGAAAGGCCGCCACCGGCGTGCCGCAGGCCATGGCCTCCAGCATCACCAGCCCGAAGGTGTCGGTCAGGCTGGGAAAGACGAACACGTCGGCCGCCGCGTAAAAGCCGGGCAGCGCACCGTCCTGCTGCATGCCCAGGAAGACCGCGTCCGGAAAACGCTTCTTCAGGCGGGCCTCGTCAGGTCCTGCGCCCACCACCACCTTGCTGCCCGGCAGATTCAGGGACAGGAAGGCATCCAGGTTCTTTTCCTTGGCCACGCGGCCCACGCTCAGCCAGACCGGCCGGGGCAGGTCCTGGAACGCCTGGCTGGCCGAGGGCTGGAACTTGCGCGGATCGACCCCGCGCGACCAGACGCGCAGATTCGCCAGGCCACGCCGCACCAGGATGTCGCGCACCGTGGGCGTGGGCACCAGCACGCATTGCGATGGCCGGTGGAACCAGCGCAGGTAGCGCCACGGCAGCGCGGCAGGAATGCCCATGCGCGCCTGCAGGTAGTCCGGAAACATGGTGTGGAACGACGTGGTGAAGCGCCATCCCCGCCGCATCGCCATGCGCCGGGCGGCCAGACCCAGCGGCCCTTCCGTGGCGATGTGCAGCGCGTCGGGGATGGTGTCGCCCAGGATGCGGCGCAGTTGCCGGCCGGGTTGCAGGCACAGCCGTAGATCGGGTTCGGAGGGCGCGGGGATGGTTCGGCTGCCCTCGGGGCTGACCACGATCAGCTCGTGGCCCCAGTCGCTGAGGATCTGCCGCATGGTCGACCAGGTGCGGACGACGCCGTTGACTTGCGGATGCCAGGCATCCGTGACGAGAACGATGCGCATGATGGAGCCGGAAGTGGGCAATGGCGCTATTCAGCCTGCGCCATGTGACAAGCCCAAGACGGGGACGCAAGCGCGCGGCTTCGCGTCTTTAACGTGACTTCAATGTGGAGGGCGGCGCGGTCATGCCCAGGCGCGGCGGCGCGTCAAGTGCGCAGCGCGTCAGTTGTTGCGCCGCGGATACCCTTGCGACTTGATGCGGATCCAGACTTCGCGCTTTTCTTCTTCCGACATGAACACCCAGTTGGCGACTTCCATGGCGGTGCGGCCGCAGCCCCGGCAGATGTCGTCGAACAGCGTGGAGCACACCGCCACGCAGGGTGAATCCGACGCTTTGAAGGCGCGCTGGGCGTCCTCGGCGTCGGGCAATTCGGAAAGATCGGCGAAGTAACGATTCATGGGCCGAAGGTTAACACCAGGGGTGCGTCCCTTATTGGATAGCCCTATCGCCTGCCGAGGCTTGATTGACAGGCGGTGCGCCCCCGCCCCTTCATCGCCAGCCGAAGAAATTTCCGGCTTCGGCCAGCACCGCGTCCGGCGTTTCCTCGGCCAGATAGTGCGCGCCGGGCAGCGGGCCGCCGGTCACGTCGTCGGCCACCGCGCGCCACAGGGCCAGCACATCGAAGTTGCGGCCCACGGCGCCGCGCTCGCCCCACATCGCGCGCACCGGCATGCGCAGGCGCTCGCCCGCCGCGCGGCCGGCCTTGTCGTGGTCCAGGTCGATCGTGGCGGACGCGCGGTAGTCTTCGCAAATGCCGGTTGCCCAGCCGGGTTGGCGCGCGGCGCGTTCGTATTCGGCCATGGCCTCAGCCGAAAAATGCGCCAGTCCGCCCGGCCGACCGCCCATCACGGACCGCAGATAGAAGACGGGATCGTGCTCGATCATCGTTTCCGGCGCCGGCGCCGGCTGGATCAGCCAGAACCAGTGGAAATAGGCCTGCGCAAAGGCGCGCGTCGTGCCTTCATACATATCCAGCGTGGGCGCGATGTCCAGCAGCATCATGCGCGAGATGGCCTCGGGGTGGTCCAGCGCCAGCCGGTGCGCCACGCGCGCGCCGCGGTCGTGCGCCAGGATCTCAAAATGGTCATAGCCCAGACCGCGCATCAGCGCCACCATGTCTGCCGCCATGGTGCGCTTCGAATGCGCGGCGTGATCGGCACTGGCAGCGGGCTTCTCGCTGTCGCCATAGCCGCGCAGGTCGGCAGCCACGCAGGTCCGATGACGCGTCAGTTCGGGCCAGACGCGGTGCCAGATGGTGTGGGTCTGCGGATGGCCGTGCAACAGCAAGAGGGGCGGACCCGAGCCGTCGATACGCGCGGCAATCTCCACGCCGTTGGCCCGAAAGCGCCGCACCGGCAGGTCGAAAAAGGCGGTCATCTGCGTCATCTCCATTGTTGTCGCGCACGTTACGCGCTAGGCGGCGTCCAGCCGGTCGCGCACCTGACGCGCCACGTCCTTCATCCACGGAAAGCGCGCCCAATGGCGGGCTTCAAAACGCTCGACGTCGGGCAGTTGTTGCAGCGTTGCCCCCACCATGTCCTGTCCCTGCGCGAACATGTGCCGATGCCGCGCCGGCAGGTCAAAGTGTGCGGTCCAGCCATCGGCCGCGCGCACCTGCCCGGCCATCACGTCGATGCTGACGCGGTTTGCGCCGGCCGCCGCCGTATTGGACACCTTCGAGAGCAAGGCGTCGACCTCGGCCGGTGGCAACGTCACCAGCAAGAGGCCGTTGTTGAGCGCGTTGAAGTAGAAGATTTCGCCGAAACTGGACGCGATCACCGCCCGGATGCCGAACTGCTGCAAGCCCCAGACGGCGTGCTCGCGGCTGGAACCGCAGCCGAAGTTCGGGCCCGCCACCAGAATGGACGTGCCCGCGTACGCGGGCTGGTTCAGCACGCAGTCCGGCCGCGGCGCGCCCGCTTCGTCAAAGCGCAGGTCGTAGAGCAGACCCTTGTCCAGCCCCGCCTTGTCGATGATGCGCAGGAACTGCTTGGGCATGATCTGGTCGGTGTCCAGATTGGAATACGGCAGCGGCGCGGCCACGCCTTCGGTCATGGCATTCATTTGGCGTCTCCCCAGGTGCGCACGTCGACGATACGGCCCGCCAGCGCAGCCGCTGCGGCCATTGCGGGACTCATCAGGTGCGTGCGCCCTGCCCGCCCCTGGCGTCCCTCGAAATTGCGGTTCGTGGTGGACGCGCAGCGCTCACCGGGGCGCAGCACGTCGTCGTTCATGGCCAGGCACATCGAGCAGCCGGGCTGGCGCCATTCGAAGCCGGCCGCGATCAGGTCGGCGGCCAGCCCTTCGGCTTCAGCCTGCGCGCGCACTGCGCCAGAACCGGGCACCACCATCGCCCGCACCCCCGCCGCCACCTTTTTGCCGCGCGCCAGTTCGGCCACGACACGCAGGTCTTCGATGCGGCCGTTGGTACAGGAACCGATGAAGACGCGGTCGATCGGCACGCCCGCGATGGGCGCGCCCGCGGCCAGGCCGATGTAGTCCATGGCTTTTTCCAGCGCCAGCCGGGCCAGCGCGTCGGGCTCGTCCCGCGGATCCGGCACGGCGCCATCGACCGGCATTGCCTGATCGGGGCTCGTGCCCCACGTCACAAACGGCGCGATGCGGCCCGCGTCGAACGCGTGTTCCACGTCGAAGCGCGCGTCGTCATCCGAGCGCAGCGTGGCCCACCAGGCGCGCGCGTCGTCCAGCATGGCGCCGCGCAGCTGCGGCGCGTGCACCGTGACGTAGGCATCAGTGACGGCGTCCGGCGCGATCAGTGCGGCGCGCGCGCCGGCTTCGACCGTCATGTTGCACAGGGTCATGCGCGCTTCGGCCGACAGCGCAGCCACCGCCTCGCCGCAGAACTCCACGGCATGGCCGCGCGCGCCCTGCGCGCCGATGCGGTGCACGATGTAGATCACCAGATCCTTGGCCGACACATGCGCCGGCAGCGCGCCGTCGATGCGGATCCGCATGTTGCGCGCCACGCGGTACACCAGCGTCTGCGTTGCCAGAATGTGCTCGACCTCGCTGGTGCCGATGCCAAAGCCCAGCGCCCCCAACGCGCCGTACGTGGTGGTGTGGCTGTCGCCGCACAGCACCACCATGCCGGGCAGGATCATGCCGTGTTCCGGCGCGATGACGTGCTCGATGCCTTGCAGCGGATCGGTGGTGTCAAAGAGCGCGATGTGCTGCGTATCGCAATTGCGCTTCAGGTTCAGCGCCTGCCGCGACGACGCATCGTCCGCAATCACGCGCAGCGCGGAAGGCACGGGATGCGTGGGGATGATGTGGTCCACCACCGCCATCTGCTGGCCCGGGCGCAATACGTCGCGGCCCCGCGCGGCCAGGCCGCTGAAGGCCTGCGGGCTGGTGTACTCGTTCATGATGTGCAGGTCGACGTAAAGCAGCACGTGCTCGGCGTCGATCCGGGCCACTTCATGGCTGGCCACCAGTTTGTCGTAAAGCGTCATGCCGGGCATGTCTGTGCTTCCTTGCTTGAAAGAGGCGCCCGCGGTGCGCGCGGGCGGGTATTGCGGCCGGCGGTATTGCCGCCGGCTATTGCGGGTGCATCCTGCGCGTTCAGTTCGCCTCGATGCCGGCTTCCTTGACGATGCCGGACCAGCGCGTCATCTCGGCGGCTACCATCGCGTCGGTCTTGTCGGGCGTGGTGATCAGCGGTTCAAACCCCTCCCTCTGCATGCGTTGCGTCAGCGCGTCCGTTTTCAGCGCCTGCCCCAGCTTCGCGTTCAGCGTGTCGATCACCGCCTGCGGCGTGCCGGCCGGCGCGCTGACGACGAACCAGGTGTTGAATTCATAGCTAGGCAGACCAGACTCGGCGATGGTCGGCACGTCGGGCAGCAGCGGCGAGCGCTTTGTGCCGGTCACCCCGAGCGCGCGCAGCTTCTTGCCGTCGACCTGCGGTTTGGCGGCGGACAGCACCGGAAAACTCATCTGCACCTGGCCGCTGATCGTGTCGAGCATGGCCGGGCCGCCGCCCTTGTACGGCACGTGCATGATCTGCGTCTTGGACACGGACTTGAAGAGCTCCGCGGCCATGTGGAACGTGCTGCCGGTGCCGGCCGAGCCAAAGCTCAGTTCGTTCGCGGGACGCGCGCGCACGTACGTCAGCAGCTCGCTCACCGACGCGACGGGCAACGAATTGGTGACCGTCAGCACGTGCTGGGACGTGCCCACCGTTCCCACCGAGCGCAGATCCTTCGCGGTGTCGAATGGCATGTTCTTGAAGAGCGCCGGATTGATCGCCAGCGACATGGTGTTGATGCCCAGCGTATAGCCGTTGGGTTCTGCGCGCGCCACGGCCGACATGCCGATGTTGCCGGACGCGCCGGCGCGGTTTTCGACGATCACGCTCTGCCCCAGTTCCTTTGCCCACGCGTCGGCGATCAGGCGGGCCGCGATATCCACGCTGCCGCCCGGCGCGAACGGCACGATCAGCGTCACCGCGCGTTCAGGAAAGGCATTGCTGGCCGCAGCGCCATGGGCCCAACAGGATGCGGCAACGGCCGCGCACAATGCGCCGGCCAATCTGGCTATCTTCATTTCGGGTCTCCTCGTGTGGCCGCGTGGCGCGGCTCTGTATCGGTAAACCCAGTGTATAGGCCGGTTTCATTCTTATAATTCGTGGAATGTATAAATCTTTATTAAATTCAATTTATAAATCGCCATGGACGCGCTCTCCGATCTCGCCTTCTTCTCGCTGGTGGTCAAGCACGGCAACCTCTCGGCCACGGCGCGGGAACTGGGGCTGACGCCGCCCGCGGTCAGCACCCGGCTGGCCAAACTGGAACAGCGGCTGGGCGTGCGTCTGTTGAACCGCACCACGCGACGTGTCAGCGTCACGCAGGAAGGCGAGCTGTACCTGGCCGAAGGCGCGCGCATCCTGGCCGATCTGCAGGCGCTGGAACGGTCGGTGTCCAGTGCCCGCGCCCAACCGCAGGGCCTGCTGCGCCTGAACGCGACGTTCGGCTTTGGACGCGCGCACATCGTGCCGGCCGTTTCGGATTTCTGCAGGCAGTTTCCCGACGTGGAAGTGCAGATGCGCCTGACCGACAGGCCGCTCAATCTGATCGAGGAAGGCTTTGACGTGGCGGTGCGCTTCGGCGACCTGCCGGACGCGCGGCTGACGGCGCGCAGGATCGCCTCAAACCGGCGCCTGCTGTGCGCGTCGCCGCGCTACCTGGAGATTCATGGCGAGCCGCGCGCCCCCGGCGACCTGCAGCGCCACCGCTGCATCGTCGTGCGCGAGAACGACGTGGCCTACGGCACCTGGCGGCTGGAATCCGGCGCGCGCGCGGAAACGGTGAAGGTGCGCGGCCCGGTCAGTTCGAACGACGGCCAGAGCGCGCTGGAATGGGCGCTGGACGGCCACGGCATCGTCATGCGGTCCGAATGGGAAACCGCGGCGCACCTGCGCGCCGGCCGGTTGCAAGAAGTGCTGACCGACTGGCGCACGCCGCCCGCGGATATTCACGCGCTGTACCCGGAACGCCTGAACCTGCCGGCCAAGACGCTGGCGTTCGTGGACTTCCTGTCGCGACGCTTTGCGCGCCGCCTGCGGGCGCCCGGCTCCGGCGCCGCCGTGTGGTGAGGCCTCAGATCTCGTCGATGGCCGTGCTGGCCGGCGCGTTCTTTTCCGCGTCGATGGCGTAGCGGTCTCGCGTCCGCACGTAAAAGCTGGCGCCAAACCGGCCCACCGGAAAGTAATCCTGCAGGCGCACGCGCCACGTCTCCGTGTCGATCAAGCCATCGCGCGCATGCAGCCAGCGCACCTGACCGATGAAGATCTGGCGGCTGGCGGTCTCCATGGTCTCGAACAACGTGCATTCGAAGGCGACGGGCGCCTGCACGATGCGCGGCGGCGCGACGCGGTGGCTGGGCGCGGCGTCCAGACCCGCGTGCGCCAGTTCGCTGACATCGGAGGGCAGGCGGTCGCCGCAGCGGTGCATCTTTTCGGCCATGGCTTCGTCGGTCAGGTGAACGACGAACTCGCGGTCGCGCGCGATGTTGACCGCAGTGTCCTTCAGCCCGCCGTCTTCCAGGCGGTTGATGCTGACCATCACGATGGGCGGGTCCTCGCCCAGCATGTTGAACATGCTGAACGGCGCGGCGTTGACCACGCCGGTCTCGGACAGCGTCGTGATCAGCGCGATCGGACGGGGCACGATCAGGCTGGCCATCAGCTTGTAGCGCTGATATTCGGTGATAGCGTCGAAGTCGATTTCCATGTCAGGCCAGTCCCAGCATCTGGGCAAGGGTTTGCGCGGGCTGCGGGCGCTCCAGGCTGATGCGCCGCTCCAGGTCCGCCAGGTGGTTGTCGTTGGTCCGCACGGCTTCGGCTACGTCGCCGCGCTCCATCATGTCCACGATCAGCACGTGCTCGCCGTGTTCGCAGGCGGCGTTGCCGGGCGGCTCGTACAGCGCCACGATGAGCGAGCAGCGCGAGACCAGCTCGGCCAGGTAGCCGTGCAGGATGGTGTTGCCGGACAGTTCGCCCAGCCGCACGTGAAACGCGCTGGCCTGCCGTGCCCAGGCCGGTTGCCCGGCGCGGTGCAGCAGCGCATGCTCGTCACGTAACTGCTTGCGCAGCGAGGCGTAGTCGGCGCGCGTGGCGCGGGCCGCGGCCAACGGCAGCAAGGCCGCCTCCAGCGCGCGGCGCGCCTGGAAGATCTGGCGGGTGTCCTCGGGCGTGGGTTCGGCCACCACCGCGCCGCGGTTGTGGTGCAGGTCCACGACGTGCTCGTGCGCCAGCCGCTGCAACGCCTTGCGCGCCACCGATCGCGATACGCCGAACAGGTCGCAGATCGCGGCCTCGGGCAGCTTGGTGCCAGGCGTCAGGCGCTGGCTCATCACGCTTTCGTAGACCGCCTCGCAGATGCGGCGTTCCATGTCGGCGTCGGGCAGGACGTCATCGTCCGCGGCGGGCTTGGGGGGTTTGGACCGCGCGGCGGCGGCGCGGCGGGATTGGGTTGGACTTGGCACTGCGGCTCCTAAACGATCACACCCGGCGGCAAGCCGTCCACATGCCGGCAGATCTCGCCTGGCGTGGTGAACCAGATCTCGCCGCGGTCACGGGCGGCGGCCAGTGGCGCCAGCGCGCGCCGCAGGTGACGCAACCGGTATGGCTGGCCGACGATGTAGGGATGCAGCGCAATGCCCATGACCAGCGGCTGGCGCACCGCCTGCGCGCGCATCTCCTCGAACTGGTCAAGGATCATATCGGCAAAATCGCGCGCGTCCATCTTGCGGCCCATGATCATCGGAATGTCGTTGAGTTCCTGCGGATACGGAATGGCCCACAGGTCGCCCGCGCGGGTGCGCATACGCATGGGCTGGTCGTCGTGGCACCAATTCAGGGTGTAGCGGTAGCCCGCCTCGGCCAGCAGGTCGGGCGTGGCGTGGCTTTCCGAAATCCACGGCGACAGCCAACCCGCCGGCTCGCTGCCCGCGTGCCGCAGGATGCGATCGCGGCAGTGCGCTAGCAGCGCGCGTTCCTCGGCCTCGGGCAATCCGCCCTGCCGGTGCGCGTTGCTGTAGCCGTGTCCGATGAGCTCGTCGCCGCGCGCCAGGAAGGCGTCCACCAGATCGGGGCAATGCTCATACAGCGCGGTATTGATCAACACGCCGGCGGGCAGGCGCAGCTCGTCGAAGAGTTCCAGGCAGCGCCACGCGCCCACGCGGTTGCCGTATTCGCGCCAGGCGTAGTTCAGGACGTCCGGATGGGGCGACGCCGGGCCGAGTTCCGCGCCCAGTCCTTCCCCGAACGCGAAGTGCTCGATGTTGAAGCCCAGGTACACGGCCAGGCGTGCGCCGTTCGGCCACGAATAGTCGGCGCGGCCCGCGATGGCGCGGTACGGGAAGCGGCCGTGGCTGGCCAGCGGTTGCGGCGTCCAGGCGGCGTTGCCTTCGCGCCCCGGTTTAGTGCTTGGAAGCGAGGATGGATTCATTTTGGTGCAAATCCTGAAGCATGATTGTGAACAAAATCGCTGCGGTTTTGGCGACAAAATCCTGACATCGGTGTGCACATATCCCGCCTACACTGCCCGCGCCCAGCGGCGGCGGGGCGAAAGCGGCATGCAGCAATGAACGCGGATCAGGTGGCATGGATCTTGCATAAGGGAACGAAGCAGCACTTAACCCCATGCAAGATTCATTCCACTTTTTCAGGAGTGTCCCGATGACCCCGACCCGTCGTTCCTTTATGCGCCACGCGGCCGCCGCCGCGCTTTTCGCCGCGGGCCTTGCCTCGCAGTCGGCGCTGGCAGCGGACCCGATCAAGATCGGTCTGATCACCGCGCTGTCCGGGGAGTCGGCGCGCGCCGGCGAAGCGCTGACGCGCGGCATCACCATCGCCATTGACGAGATCAACGCGCGCGGCGGCTTGTTGGACGGCCGCCAGGTCGTGCTGGTGCGCCGCGACGACGAAGGCAATC
Organism: Achromobacter sp. UBA4530; assembly: GCF_002388205.1. Classification (NCBI taxonomy): domain Bacteria; kingdom Pseudomonadati; phylum Pseudomonadota; class Betaproteobacteria; order Burkholderiales; family Alcaligenaceae; genus Achromobacter; species Achromobacter sp. UBA4530. The sequence continues at coordinate 88,345 of NZ_DGMA01000011.1, forward strand.
CTGCCAAGGGCATGGCCGCCGCGCGCGAGCTGATCTACAAGGAAAAGGTCGCCGTGCTGTTCGGCGGCCTGGACACGCCGGTCTCGATGGCCATCGTTCCCATCGTGAACCAGGAGAAGGTGCCGTTCATGGGGCCGTGGGCCGCGGGCACCGCCATCACGCAGAACAAGGGCAATCCCAACTTCGTGTTCCGCGTGTCGGCGATGGACGAGATCGTCGACAGCGCGATGGTCCAGTACGCGAAGAAGACGTTCCAGAGCGCCAAGCCAGGCATGATCCTGGTGAACAACCCCTGGGGCGAATCCAACGAGAAAGGCCTGAACGCCGCGCTGGCCACCGCCAAGATCACGCCCGCCGGCGTCGAAAAATTCCAGCCCAACGATCTGGACATCGTGCCGCAACTGAGCCGCCTGAAGGCCGCCGGCGCCGACACGCTGTTCCTGGTCGGCAACGTGGGTCCGTCCGCGCAGGTGGTGAAGTCGCTGGACCGCATGGGTTGGAAGGTGCCGATTGTGTCGCACTGGGGCCCGGCCGGCGGCCGCTTCACAGAACTGGCCGGTCCCAACGCCAAGAACGTGCACTTCGTGCAGACCTACAGCTTCTTCGGCAAGCAGGGCCCGGTGGGCGACAAGGTGATGCAGGCGCTCAAGACCAAGTATTCCGACATCAAGGGTCCGCAGGACATCACGCCGGCCGTGGGCGTGGCCAACGCGTACGACGGCATGCAGCTTGCCGCGCTGGCCATCGCGCAGGCCGGCTCGACCGATGGCGACGCGGTGCGCCAGGGCTTCTACAAGATCGGCAAGTACGAAGGCCTGATCAAGACGTATGAGCAGCCTTTCACGCCGGCCTCGCACGATGCGCTGCGTGAGGACGACTACGTGTGGACGCAGTTCATCGACAACCGCATCCTGCCCGTCAAGGGCGTGCAGTAAAGCGGCCAGACGCCGCGGGAGACGCGCATGTTGTTGATGTCCGCCATCGTCAGCGGCCTGGGACTGGGAAGCATGTATGGGCTGATGGCCCTGGGCTTTTACCTGACCTATGCCGTGTCCGGCACGGTGAACTTCGCCCAGGGCAGTTCCATGATGCTGGGCGCCGTGCTGACCTACACGTTCGCCCAGACGCTGGGCTGGCCGCTGGCCGTGGCGCTGCTGTTTGCGCTGGCGCTCTGCGCGCTGTACGGCCTGGTCGTGGAGCGGCTGGCGGTGCGGCCGTTTGCCAGCCGCGGCTCCAATGCGTGGCTCATGTCCACGGTGGCGCTGGGCATCGTGCTGGACAACGTGGTCATGTTCACGTTCGGCAAGGAGCCGCGCAGCCTGCCCTCTCCGCTGGCGCAATCGCCGCTGGAGATCGGCGGGCTGGGCCTGGGCATCTATCCGCTGCAACTGCTGATCCCGGTGGTGGGTCTGGCGCTGGCGGCTGCGCTGCACACCTTGTCGCGCCGCACGCGCTGGGGCGTGGCGCTGCTGGCCGTGGTGCAGAACCCGAACGCCGCGCGGCTGATGGGCATCCCCGTGCGCCACGCCATCATGGCCGCCTTCGCGGTGTCCACGCTGTTCGCGGGCGTGGCCGGCGCGCTGGTCGCGCCGCTCTTTAACGTGCAGGCGGACATGGGCACGCTGTTCGGTTTGAAGGCCTATGTGGTCGCCATCCTGGGCGGCATCACCAGCGCATGGGGCGTGATGATCGCGGGCTTGCTGTTCGGCGTGGTCGAAGCGCTGATCACCGTGGCGCTGGGCTCCGGGTATACGCAGATCATCAGCTTCACGCTGGTGATCGTCATGTTGGCCGTGCTGCCCAATGGCCTGTTCGGGCGCGCCGATGTGAGGAAAGTCTGATGAACAAGCAATCCGCAATGCGCTGGCTGCCGCCGGCGCTGTATGCCCTGCTGGCCGTGGCGGCGCTGATGCTGGCCGCCACCGTCAACGGCTACTACGTTTTCGTGCTGGGCAATGTGGCGCTGCTGGCGCTGGCCGGCATCGGCCTGAACGTGCTGCTGGGTCTGACCGGCCAGATGTCGTTCGGCCACGCGGGCTTTTATGCCATCGGCGCGTACACCGTCGCGATCCTGACCGGCCAGGCCGAATGGAGCTTCTGGCTGGCGTGGCCGGCCGCCGCGCTCGTGTGTGGCGCGTTCGGCCTGCTGCTCGCCGTGCCCGCGCTGCGCGTGAAAGGCCCGTATCTGGCGATGATCACCATCGCCTTCGGCTTCATCGTGGAACACGCGCTGATCGAAGGCGGCTCGGTCACGGGCGGGCAGAACGGCCTGATGGGCATCGTGCAGCCGGCCCTCGGCAGCCTGGGCGGCGACCGCGGCGTGGCCATGCTTGCCATCGTGGCGGTGTTTGCCGCGCTGATCGGCTATGCGCTGCTGTCGCGCGGCGCGTGGGGCGCGGCCATGCGCGCGGTCAAGGACAGCGAGACAGCAAGCGAATCCATCGGCATCAATCCGCTGGTGGTCAAAGCGGTGGCCTTCATGGTGTCGGCCGCGGTGGTCGGCCTGGCGGGCGGGCTGTATGCACCGCTCACGGGCATGATCACGCCGCACAATTTCAACTTCATGCAGTCCATCCTGTTCGTGCTGGCGGTGACCATCGGCGGCGCGGGCTCGCTGGCCGGGCCGCTGCTGGGCGCGGTGGTGGTGGGCCTGCTGCCCGAAGTGCTGTCCAGCCTGGAGGAATACCGCTTGCTGTTCTTCGGCGCCTTCCTGCTGGTGGTGTTGTGGGCCGCGCCCGAAGGCGCCGCCGGGCTGCTGGCGCGCTGGCGGCGGCGCGCGCAGACGCAAGGGCTTGCGCCTCGCCACGGCGCGTTGCCTGCGACCGCGCGTGCGCGCCGCACGTTGCAGGCCGACGCGCTCACCATGACCTTCGGCGGCGTGCGCGCCGTGCAGGCCGTGTCGTTCACGGTGCCGCCCGGTGCGGTGACGGCGCTGATCGGCCCCAACGGCGCGGGCAAGTCCACCGTCATCAACATGCTGAGCGGCTATTACCAGCCGACAAGCGGCCGCGTGGCGCTGGGCGATGCCCCGCTGGCCGCGCTGCCCGCGCATCGCGTGGCGCGCAGCGGCATTGCACGCACCTACCAGACCTCGCAGCTCTTCGACACGCTGAGCGTCGAAGACAACGTCGCGCTGGGCATGCTGCGCGGACGGTTGGGCGGGCTGCTGGCGTCGCGCCGCTACCTGGCGCCCGACGTGCGCGAACGCGCGCGCGCCCTGCTCGCGTTCTGCGGCTACGAAGGCGCGCTGGACATTCCCGCGGCGGACCTGCCGCACGTGGACCGGCGGCTGGTGGAGATTGCGCGCGCGCTGGCCACCGATGCCGACGTGCTGCTGATGGACGAGCCCGCGGCCGGACTGTCGCGCGAGGACAAGACGCGGCTGGCCGGGCTGCTGCGGCGCATTGCCGAGGCGGGCGCGGGCGTGCTGCTGGTCGAGCACGACATGACGCTGGTGATGGGCGTGTCCGACCACATCGTGGCGATCGACGCCGGACGCGAACTGGCGCAGGGCAGCGTCGCCCAGATCCAGCAATCGCCTGAAGTGCGGCAGGCCTATCTGGGCGACGAGGCGGCCCGCCGGGCGCCCGCCGCGCGGCGCAGGCCGGCGGGCGAGGCGCTGCCGCCCGAGGTGCTGGGTGTGGGCAATCTCACGACCGGCTACGGCGCCAATCCCGTGCTGCACGGCATCGACCTGCAGGTCAGGCAAGGCGAGATGGTGGCGCTGCTGGGCGCGAACGGCGCGGGCAAGTCCACGCTGATGCGCACGCTAGCCGGGCTGCACCGGCCCGCGCAGGGCGGCATGCACCTTCAGGGTCAGGAGCTGCACGGTCTGGCCGCCGACCGCATCGTGGCGCGCGGCCTGGTGCTGGTGCCGGAAGGACGTCAGGTGTTTCCGGGACTTAGCGTGCTGGACAACATCCGCCTGGGTGCCTTCCTGCATCCGCAGGATCGCGAGGCGCGCGTCGAGGAAATGCTGACGCGCTTTCCGCGGCTGCGCGAACGGCTGCACCAGCGCGCGGGGTTGCTGTCGGGTGGTGAACAACAGATGCTGGCGATCGCTCGTGGCCTCATGGCCAAGCCCGTGATCCTGCTGCTGGACGAGCCGTCGCTGGGCCTGGCGCCCAAGATCATCGACGAGCTGTTCGATGCGCTGGACCGGCTGCGCAAGGAGTCGATGACCATCCTGCTGGTGGACCAGATGGCGGCGCTGGCGCTGTCCCTGGCCGACCGCGCGTACGTGCTGGAATCCGGCCGGGTCGCCGCGCATGGCGCCGCGCAAGACATTGCCAAGGACGGCGCGCTGGCGCGCGCGTATCTCGGGGCATAGCGGAAGTGAGGCGCCGAGGCGGCCGCCTGGAAGTGTGGCCGCCGGAAGGGCCTAAAGGGTCTGAAGGGTCTGAAGGGCTGGAAGGGCCGGAAGGGCCGGAAGGACCGAAGGCGGCCCCGCGTGAACATCACGCGGCGTCCGCCCCCAGCCGCGCGCCCGCGCGCACGATGCCGCAACGCTTGTGCGCGCGCATCACCACGCCGACTTCGCTGTTCAGCACGCCGTCCAGCTCGCCCAGCCGCCGCGTCACCACGTCCCACAGATGCAGGCTGTCGCGGCACAGCACGTGCCAGAAAAGCTGCGACGCGCCGCTGGTGCCGAACAGGCAGCGGGTATTGGGGTCCAGCGCCAGATGCGCGGCCAGCGCGTCCACCGTTTGCGGACGCACCTGCACCGAGATCACCGCTTCCACCGGAAAGCCGACCAGCGCCGGCTCGACTTCCACGCGAAAGCTCAGCGCCCGGCGCTCCACCAGGTTCTGCAGCAGACGATGCGCGGTGGGCTCGCTGACGCCGGACCGTTCGGCCAATTCCGCCAGGCTGGCGCGGCCATCGCGCATCAGGTGCGACACCATGCGCTGCTCGGGATCGGTCAGCGCGGCTGGCGGGGACAGCAGCGGCGCGTCCGCATCGCCTTCAGACGCCGGTTGAATGCGCCACTGACCCGCGCGCCGGAACGGCCGAAGCACCAGCCGCGCCTCCACGTGCTCCACCCCGTCGATGGACGGCAGCACGTGGGTCACCACGTCCGGCATATCGGCCGCGTCGGCCAGCGTCAGCTCGGCCATCAGATCGGCGGAACCGGCCAGCGTCACCACGAGCTGGCTGATGTCCAGCTTCGCGAGTTGGTCGGCCACGTCCGGCACCCGGCCAGACCGGCAGCGCACCCAGGCGTGCAGCACCACGCCGCGGCCGGTGGCCAGCGGGTCCGGTTCCGCGATGACGCGCAGCGCGTCCGCGTCCATCAGGCGCTTGATGCGCCGCGCGACGGTTCGCTCGGCGATGCCGGTCGCCGCGCCCAGCTCGCGCCAGGACGCGCGAGGCTGCGCCTGCAGCGCGACGAGGCACGCGAGATCCGTGTCGTCCAACGCGGCGCTTAGGGAATTACCCTTACTTGACGTGACCATATCCATTAATCTAACGTTCGCGCACTGATAAAAACACAAAATTTAGTGGCCTATTTGACCAAAAAACAAAACACAATTTGAGGACGTCATGAGCAGCACATCCGCAACCTTGCGCGCGGCGCAAGGCGCAAGCGCCCCGCCCGTTTCGCGCGGCCGCACGATTCTGGCCGGTAGTGTAGGCAATGCGGTGGAATGGTTCGATTGGACCATCTACGCGTCGTTCGCCATTTTCTTTTCCAGCCAGTTCTTCCCGCCCGGCAACGAAACCACTGCCCTGCTTGCGACGTTCGGCATCTTCGCGGTGGGCTTCTTCATGCGTCCGGTGGGCGGATGGGTGCTCGGCATCTTCTCCGACCGCTACGGCCGCAAGGCCGCGCTGGGCCTGACGATTTTGATGATGGCGGGCGGCTCGCTCATCATCGCCATCACGCCGACCTACGCCACCATCGGCATCGCTGCGCCGCTGCTGCTGACCGCCGCGCGCCTGCTGCAAGGCCTGTCGCTGGGCGGAGAGTATGCCTCGGCCACGACCTTCCTGGCGGAAATGGCGCCGCCGAACAAGCGCGGCTTCTATTCCAGCTTCGTCTTCTTCAGCGCCGCGGTCGGCATCCTGGCCGCCTCGGCCGTGGGCTGGATCCTGACCACCGTTCTCACCAAGGCCGACATGGCCGAGTGGGGCTGGCGCATCCCGTTCCTGTTGGGCGCGCTGGGCGGCCTGGCCGGCATGTGGATCCGCCGTGCTATCCCGGAAACCGAAGCCTTCTCGCACACCAAGAAGGCCGGCATCGAAAAGCAACCCCTGCGCACGCTGCTGCGCGACCATCCGCGCGAAGTGCTGCGCATCGTGGGCTTCTCGGTCCTGACCACGTTCGCGTTCTACATCTTCGTGGCCTACGTGCCCACCTACGCCATCCGGCAGGTCGGCGCCGACCCCAAGACCGCGTTTGCGGCCAACACCGTCGCGCTGATCGTATTCATGCTGGTGCAGCCGCTGTTCGGCATGCTGTCCGACCGCATCGGCCGCAAGCCCCAACTGATCTTCTTTGCCGCCGGCTACCTGATCTTCTTCTATCCGGTCATGACCACGCTCGGGCCGTCATTCGGTTCGATCCTGGCCGTCGAACTGTTCGGTTTGGTGCTCTACGCGATGTACACCGCGATCGCCCCGGCCATCATGTCCGAGCAGTTTCCCACCAGCGTGCGCGCCGTCGGCATCGGCACGCCGTACAACCTGGTCGTCGCGCTGCTGGGCGGCACCACGCCCTACCTGCTGACCTGGCTGCAAAGCAAGGGCATGGAGCGCTGGTTCTTCTATTACGTGCTGGCGGGCGCCGTGATCACACTGATCACCTTCATCCGCATGCCTGAGACGAAAGGCCAGGTCCTGAAATAGACCAGCCGCGGTAGGCCCCCCCCGCTCAGCCATCCCGATCAGATCGCTTTCCGGTCCCGCCGAGGACCGGAAGGCTTTTTCCATTTCGACGAGACACATGCCCGCCCAAGACACCACTCCGCATTTCCAGGACGCCCGCCAGCTTGCCCGCGCCATCCGCGAGCGCAAGCTCCGGTCGCGCGACCTTACCCTGCATTTCCTCGACCGCATCGAGCGCGGCGCCGCACTGGCCGCCTACAGCGTGGTCACGGCCGAGCGCGCGCTGGCGCAGGCTGAGGCGGCAGACCGTTTGCTGGACGCCGGCATCATTCTGGGCCCGCTGCATGGCGTGCCGGTCGCGGTGAAGGACAGCGTGCAGTGGGAAGGCACGCCGTGCACCGGCGGCTCGCAGGCGCGCGCCGGCGTCGTCAGCACGGAAACCGCCGCGGCAACGCGCGGGCTGGCGGCGCAAGGCATGGTGATCCTGGGCAAGACGCGCATGACGGAGTTCGCGTTCGGGCTGTCGGGACAGAACCCGACGCAGGGCACCGCCCGCAATCCGTGGGACGCAACGGTGGCGCGCGCGCCGGGTGGCTCGTCCAGCGGCGCGGGCGTGGCGGTCGCGGCCGGTCTGACGCCGCTGGCGCTGGGTGGCGACACCGGCGGCTCGGTGCGCGCGCCGGCGGCGTTGAATGGCGTGGTCGGCTACAAGCCGTCCTCCGGCCTTATCAGCCGCGCGGGCTGCCTGCCGCTGTCCGACACGCTGGACGTGCTGGGCCCGATTGCGCGCAGCGTCGGCGACGCCCGTCTCCTGACCCAACTGCTGGCCGCCCCGGACGTCGATGACGGCGCCACGCTGGCGCTGCCGGCCGCCCGCTTCACCAGCCTGCGTCATACCGCCGCGCGCCAGCCGGGCGCCGTCGCCGTACTGGCGCCGCAGGCCTGGCCGGCCCCGCTGACCGACGAGGCGCTGCAAACCTGGCACGCGGCGCAGGGACGCCTGGCAGAGGCTGGCTTTACGCCCACCGCCTGGCACCCGCCCGCCTCGCTGTCGTTTGCGCGCATGGCGGAAGACAACTCGCTGGTGCTGGCGTACGAAGCCTTCCGCTATTTCGGCGCTTTGGCCGAAGACGCCTCGCAACCGTTGTGGGACGTGGTGCGCGCGCGCATCGCCGCTGGCGGCCGGATCACGCAGGCCAGCTACGAGGCCGCGCTGCTGCGCCGCCAGGCCGACATGGCGGCTTTCGAAACCGCCATGCGGGGCGTTGACGCCCTGCTCATGCCCGCCAGCGATCAGGCCGCCCAGGCGCTGGACGCGCAGGACACGCGCCACGCCGGCCTGGGCAAGCTGCTGCGCCCGGCCAACTTCCTGGGCGCGGCGGCCATTGCACTGCCGGCGGGCCTGGACATGGACGGCATGCCGTGCGCCGTGCAACTGCTGGCGCCCGCAGGCGGTGACGCCGCGCTGCTGGACTGCGCAGCGGCGCTGGAAACGGTGCTGTCTCCAACGCCGCTGCAGCCGGACCTGTCGGCCTGGGGTCTTTGACGCCGCGCGCAGCCACGGCAGAAGCCCGGCCCGGCCGGCGCGCGCCGTGAATCAAGAACGCCGTTCATCGGCGGCACAAAACGAAAAAGCGCCCAATCGGGCGCTTTTCGTTATCCGCATCGCGGATCCTGGATCGCGTCAGGCGGACTTCTTCAGTTCCTGGACCTTGTCCGTGGCTTCCCACGAGAACTCGGGCTCGGAGCGGCCGAAGTGGCCATAGGCGGCGGTCTTGGTGTAGATCGGGCGCAGCAGGTCCAGCATGTTCACGATGCCCTTCGGACGCAGGTCGAAGTGCTCGCGCACCAGCTTGGCGATCTGGTCGTCGGGGATGACGCCGGTGCCTTCCGTGTAGACGGTGATGTTGATGGGTTCGGCCACGCCGATGGCGTAGCTGACCTGCACCTGGCACTGGCGCGCCAGACCGGCGGCCACGATGTTCTTGGCCACGTAACGGGCGGCGTAGGCGGCCGAACGGTCGACCTTGGACGGATCCTTGCCCGAGAACGCGCCGCCGCCGTGCGGGCAAGCGCCGCCGTAGGTGTCGACGATGATCTTGCGGCCGGTCAGGCCGCAATCGCCTTGCGGGCCGCCGATGACGAAGCGGCCGGTCGGGTTGACCAGGAACTTGGTCTTGGGCGTGATCAGGCCTTCGGGGAAGCTGGGCTTGATGATGTCTTCGATGACCGCTTCGCGGATGGTCTCTTGCGAGACTTCCGGCGCGTGCTGGGTCGACAGCACCACGGTGTCGACTTCGGCGGGACGGCCGTCGACGTAGCGGAACGTGACCTGCGACTTGGCGTCCGGACGCAGCCAGCCCAGGCGGCCGTCCTTGCGCAGTTCGCTCTGGCGCTGCACCAGGCGGTGCGCGTACCAGATCGGCGCGGGCATCAGGTCGGGGGTTTCGTCGCAGGCGTAGCCGAACATCAGGCCTTGGTCGCCGGCGCCCTGGTTCAGGTAGTCTTCCGAGCTGCGGTCCACGCCCTGCGCGATGTCGGGCGACTGCTTGTCGTAGGCGACGAGCACCGCGCAACCCTTGTAGTCGATGCCGTATTCGGTGTTGTCGTAGCCGATGCGGCGGATCGTGTCGCGCGCGACCTGGATGTAGTCGACGTTGGCGGTGGTGGTGATTTCGCCAGCCAGCACGACGAGACCGGTGTTGCACAGCGTTTCGGCTGCAACACGCGCGTTGGGATCTTGCGTGAAGATGGCATCGAGGATCGAATCGGAGATCTGGTCGGCAACCTTGTCGGGGTGCCCTTCGGAGACGGATTCGGAAGTGAAGAGAAAATCGTTGTTGGCCACAGATGCGTCCTTATTGTCCGGTCTTGCCGGCGCATAGGTTCTCGAGGCGCGTTGCACCCCGGTCTGCAATGCAATGCCAACTGGGCGCGACGCTTTAGCGGATTTGGCGCAGGCTGCGCGAAGCGCATTACCCTTGCCGTCGCCCCGCAAGTTGTCGGTTAACTCGGCGACTGGGCGCATTTTAAGCGAAAATGCCGTTCTTATGCTTGTTGCCGGGGTGTATCCATATGCCTCGATCAGCAGTATTACCCTGCCCGATTTCAACCTTTTGACGCATGTTGCTGCCTCTGTTCCGACTTTTTGCCGCCCTGCCGCTCCCCGTCGCGCATGCGATCGGAAGGTTCGCGGGACGCGCCATCTACGCCTTGCCGGGCAAGTACCGGCGGCGCCTGCAGGCCAATGCGGCGCAGGCGGGCTACCCCGGCGCGGCGTTCGCCCGGCGCGCGGCGGCTGAAGCCGGCGCAATGATTCTCGAGAATCCCCGCGTCTGGTTCCGCAACCAGGAAAGCCTGGCGCAGGTGGTCTCCGACGATGACGACGTGGTCGCCGCCGCCCGCGCCGAGAACCGCGGCATCCTGTTCCTGACGCCGCACTTGGGCTGCTTTGAGATCACCGCGCGCTACCTGGCCCGCCAGATGCCCATGACGGTGATGTTCCGCCCCCCGCGCAAGGAAGCGCTGGCGCCCTTGCTGGAAACGGCGCGCAACAGCTCGGCCGTCAATGCGGTGCCCGCCAACATGCAGGGTGTGCGGGAATTCGTGCGCGCGCTGCGACGCGGCGAATCCGTCGGCATGCTGCCCGACCAGGCGCCCAGCGTGGGCGACGGCGTGTGGGTGCCGTTCTTCGGGCGCCTGGCCTACACCATGACGTTGCCCGGCAAGCTTGCATCGCAGACCAACGTCCCCATCATCCTTACGGCCGGCGAACGCCTGCCCAAGGGCCGAGGCTGGCGCATCCACTACGTGCGCGTGCCCGAGCCGCTGCCCGCCGAGCCCGAGGCCCAGGCCGCCCTCATCAACGCCGCGATGGAAACGCTGATCCGCCGCTGCCCCGACCAGTACCTCTGGAGCTACAACCGCTACAAGACTCCGCGCGGCGCCACCCCGGCGCCCGACGCTGAATCGGCGCCCCCGACCGCTTGAACCCTGGCTCATCCCGCCGTCCGGTCTCCACCCACATCCATGAACGATAGAAAAACGCGCACGCTGGTTACCCTGCTGAAATGGTTCGGCCGCATCAAGCCGTCGACGCGCCTGCGCATCGGCGCGGTGTTGGGCTGGCTGGCGCCGCGGCTGGCCAAGTCGCGCGCGCGCATCGTCCGCCGCAATCTTGAACTGAGCTTTCCCGACCAGCCCGAGGCCGTGCGAGAGCAGTGGGTGGCCGATCACTTCCGCGCGCTGGCGCAATCCATCGTCGACCGCGGCGTGCTGTGGTACGGCACGCCCGAGGCCATCAAGGAGATGGTCACGCAGACCGGCGCCGACCGCATCAACGCGCTGACGGCCGAGGGCCGCTCGGTCATCCTGCTTGCGCCCCACTTCATCGCGCTGGACGCCGCCGCCACCCGCCTGACCATGGAAGTGCCCAGCGCGGCCACCATGTATACGCCGCAAAGCGATCCGCACATCGACGCCGTCGTGGCCGCCGGGCGCGCGCGCTTCAATGAAGTATTCCTGGTCAGCCGCAAGGACGGCGTGCGCGACCTGATCCGGCACCTGCGCGCCCCGCGCCCGGTCTACTACCTCCCCGACATGGACTTCGGCCGGCAGGGCTCGGTCTTCGTGCCGTTTTTCGGTGTGCCCGCCGCCACGCTGCTCGCCACAGCGCAGCTCGCCCAGAAATGGAACGCCGCCGTCCTGCCTATCGTGGGGTTCTGGAATCCTGACACCGGCAAGTACCATGTCGACGTGCTGCCGCCACTTGACGACTTTCCGGGCGACGACACGCTGGAAGCGGCCACCGCCCGCCTGAACCGCGAACTCGAAACCTGGGTGCGCCGCTGCCCCAGCCAGTATTACTGGGTGCACCGCCGCTTCAAGACACGCCCCGAAGGCGAAGCCAAGCTGTACTGAACCGCGGCGCGCACTCGCCGCACCGCGAGAATGGGGGATAATCCGCAGATGAACTGGAACTTCACCAAAATGCACGGCGCGGGCAACGATTTCGTTGTGCTCGACGGGGTCCGCCAGACCATCGAGATGACGCCCGAACGCGCGCGCGCCCTCGGCGACCGCCACTTCGGCATCGGCGCCGACCAGATCCTGCTGGTCGAACGCGCCACGCGGCTGGACGCCGACTTCCGCTACCGCATTTTCAATTCGGACGGATCTGAGGTCGAACATTGCGGCAATGGCGCCCGCTGCTTCGTGCGCTTCGTGCACGAGCAAGGCCTGTCCGACCGCAATCCGCTTCGCGCCGAGATCGCCACCGGCATCCTCGTCCTGGACGAAGGCGACGACGAGCAGGTCACCGTGGAAATGGGCAGCACCCGCTTCGATCCGGCCGCGCTGCCCTTCGACACCGCCGGCCTGCCCTCCGTGACGCAGGGCCAGGACACCCTCTGGGAACTGGACCTCGACGCCCCCGCCGGATTTCCCCGCACGGTCACTCTGTCCGCCGTCGCCATCAGCAACCCGCACGCCGTGCAGGTCGTCGACAACGTCGACACCGCGCCCGTCGCCGTGCTGGGGCCGCTGATCGAAACCCATCCGCGCTTTGCGCGCCGCGTCAACGCCGGCTTCATGCAGGTCGTCGACCGCAACAACATCCGCCTGCGCGTCTTCGAGCGCGGTGTCGGCGAAACGCTGGCCTGCGGCACGGGCGCCTGCGCCGCCGTCGCGGCCGGCATCCGCCGCGGCCTGCTCGATTCGCCCGTGCGCGTGCAAGCGCTCGGCGGCGTGCTGACCGTCGCCTGGAACGGCGAACAACTCCGCATGACCGGCCCGGCCGAATCCGTCTTCACGGGCCAGGTCGACATCGACAAGCTCGTCTTTTCCATGGCGCTGAACCGATAACTCTATGACCGATACCGCTTTCACCGCCCAGGACATCGCAACCTTCCTGCAAGAGAACCCCGGCTTCTTCGACGAACACGCCGAAGTCTTCGCCACCCTGCAGGTGCCGCATCCGCACGGTTCGCGCGCCATCTCGCTGGGCGAACGCCAGATCCTCACGCTGCGCGAGCGCACCCGCGAACTCGAATGGCGCCTGAACGAACTGGTCCGCAACGCCACCGCCAACGAGACCATCGGTTCGCACGTGGCCAAGTGGTGCTGCCGCCTGCTGTCCGAATGCGATCCTCAGCTGGTGCCCGGCGAAATCGCGCTGGGCCTGGCCGAACAATTCGAACTGAACCACGTGGCGCTGCGCCTGTGGAACCTGTCTGACCTGCCCGATCACGGCTACGGCGAGCCCGTATCCGATGACGTGCGCACCTTCACCGACAGCCTGAAAACGCCGTATGTCGGCGCCGACACCGCCTTCGAAGCGGTGGCGTGGCTGGACGCCAAGCCCAAGTCGCTGGCGCTGGTTCCCCTGCGCCTTGAAGCCGACGGCGCGGCCGTGGGCCTGCTGGTGCTGGGTTCAGACGACCCGGAACGTTTCACGCCGGAAATGGGGACGACGTTTCTTGAATCCGTCGGCCAGCTGGCGTCGGCGGCTTTGCACCGGTTGAATCCGGCCTCGCCCAAGGCGTAGGGCTGCCGGGGCGGACAAGGACAACGCGATGCAGAACGCCGAGCAGAATGCGAAGCACGAAGCCGAGCAAGCCAACAATCCGCCCCCGCTGCCGGATCCGATGCGCGCCTGGCTGCGCCATCTGGAGACCAACCGCCGGTACTCGCCCCATACGTTGGACGGCTACCAGCGCGAACTGCATTTTCTGCGCGAACTGGCCGACAAGGCCGGTCTGCCGCTCGACAAGCTTGGCAACGGCCACATCCGGCAGTTCGTCGCGCGCCTGCACGCGCAGGGCCGCGGTCCGCGCAGTCTGGCCCGCACACTCGCGGCGTGGCGCGGTTTCTATCAATGGTGGGCGCCTGCCGTCGAACTGGCCGGCAATCCCGTCGCGGGCGTACGCGCGCCCAAAGCGCCCCGTGGCCTGCCCAAGGCCTTGTCGGTCGAACAGACCCAGGCTCTGCTGGAAAGCGCACCGGCACAGGTCGCCACCGAACCGGCCGCGCTGCGCGATCAGGCCATGTTCGAGCTGTTGTATTCCAGCGGACTGCGGCTGTCGGAACTGGTGGGACTGGACCTGTGCTACGAGCGCACCGCCGATTACGAGTCGCGCGGCTGGCTGAATCTGGATGATGCCGAAGTCGTGGTGCTGGGCAAGGGCGGTAAACGCCGCTCAGTGCCGGTCGGTCAGCAGGCCCTGGCCGCGCTGCGCAAGTGGATCGAGGTGCGTCCGCAGCTTGCGCTGCCCTCGCCGCCGCCCGCAGACGCGGCCGCGCTATTCCTGGGCGCCCGCGGACGCCGCATTTCACCCCGCGTGGTGCAGTTGCAGCTTGCGCGCATCGCGCAGACGGCGGGCGTGCCCACGCATGTGCACCCCCACGTGCTGCGCCACAGTTTCGCCAGCCACGTCCTGCAATCCGCGCAGGACCTGCGCGCCGTGCAGGAGATGCTGGGCCACGCCAATATCTCGACCACGCAGATCTACACGCGGCTGGATTTCCAGCATCTGGCCAAGGCCTACGACCAGGCCCATCCGCGCGCTGGGCGCAAGTCCTGACCTTTCTTGGCGAGGCGCTCGTCCAGCCTGATCAAAGGCCCGGCCCGCACGCGGGTATACGCTACCCGCCCACGGCCAACATGCCGCCCAGCAGCATCACGCCCAGCAGCAACACCGCAATCGCGGCCAGCGCCTCGACCGCATAGCGCAGCCGCGCCGCGCCAGCGCCGGACAGACGGCTGCCCAGACGCGTCGCGGCGCTCCCGGCCGCAACAGCCAGGCAAGCCAACGCCGCCACGGTCAGCCCCGTGCCCAAACCCATCGCCAGCGCCGATGCGACGCCGGCAAGAAAGAAATTCTGCGACAACGCGAACACCAGCACGATCAACGCGCCGCTGCAGGGCCGCAGGCCCACCGCGAAAATCGCCGACCACGCGCGGCGCCAGTTCATCGGACCGGCAACCTGTTCCGGCGCGGGTACGTGCGCGTGTCCGCAACCGCAGTCGTGGTCATGGTGATGATCGTGATCATGGTGATGCGCTTGGACCTGAACCTGCGGATTGCCGTACGCATGCTTGTGCGCGTGTTCGTGATCATGCCGGTGCTCATGTACGTGCTCGTGTACGTGCTCATGCCCATGCGCATGTTCGTGCGTGTGTTCGTGCGTGTGTTCGTGCGCCTGCACCGGCGCATCTGCATGATCATGCGCTGCATGTTCACGCGCCCCGGCCCGCCGCAGCAACGGCCTCACCGCCTTGAACCACACCAGCCACACGCCCAACAGCGTCACCAACGCATACGACGCCAGCTCCAGCCAGCGCGTGGCTTCGTTCATCGTCGCCGCCGTCGCGTTGAAGATCAACGCCAGCACCGCCACCATCACGATCGCCACCAGCGCCTGGATCAGCGAAGACGCCAAAGCCAGCAGCGCACCGTTGCGCGCCGTCTGGCGGTTGGCCAGGACGTACGACGAAATCACCGCTTTGCCATGGCCCGGTCCCAGCGCATGAAAGACGCCGTACGCGAACGACAGGCCGACCAAGGCCCACGCTGCGCCGCCGTCCGCCTGCCAGGCACGGACAGCGCCCGTCAGTTGCCTGTAGAAATGCGACTGCCAGACAGACACGCTGCCAAAAAAACTGGACAGCCAGCCGGGACCGGCAAGGCCGCTGCCGCTTTCCGGCACGCCAAAGGGATGCGTGCCTTGCGCGGCCGCAATCGACAGCCCACCGAGCATCAGCAGGATGATCGCCAGCGCGCGCGCGCGGCGGCTCACGGGCATCGCACCTCGATGCGGTGCGTGAGTCCCTTGGTAATGGCGAACAGTTCGTCGGGCAAGGCGTCCGGGTCGGCCGGGATCGCGGCCAGTTCCTGCATGGTTTTCCAATCCAGTTCCTTGGGCTTGCGGTAGTCGGCCTTGCAGGCCGCGCCTTGCGGACCGCCGAGCGACACCGCCCCCTTCTCTTCAAATGCGTAGGCCACGAAATAGGTGGGGTCGTAGATGTCCACCTGCGCGCCGCCCGCGCCCGGCACGACGGGCTCGGCCAGCGGCAGCGTGAAGGACAGCGTCAGCCGCGTGGTCTTGGGGTTCCAGTCGACGCGGGCGTCGCGAGGTGCGGCGAATGCCGCGGTCTTGCCGTCAACGGTGACGCGCGTGAAGTAATGCGAGATCGGCTCACCCAGCGCCTTCATCCAATCCTGCGCCATGCCTTTCAGAGTGTCGGCGGGAAGCGTCCCGTCCTTGGCCTTTTTCAGCCCCTGCGTCGCGTAGGCGCCGAACATTTCGTCGAACAGCCACACCTGCCGCACGGCGCTGATGCGCTGTTCGGCATCGACGTCGATCTGCGCGCGCGCATCGATCCACATGTGCGGGTGCGCGCTGGCGGCGCCCGCCGCCAGCAGCGCCGCCACGGCGCTCAGGGTTGCAAGGCCGCGGCAAGCTGGCGTGCGTTCCATTCAAACATTTCCAGGTAGGTGGCGCCCGGCTGTCCAGGCTTGGACAGGGCATCGGAGTAGAGCGTACCACCCACCTTTGCGCCGGTCTCGCGCGCGATCTGCTGGACCAGCTTGGGACTGCTGATGTTCTCGACGAACACCGCGGGCACCTTGTCGCGCCGCACCTGTTCGATGATCGCGGCCACCTCGCGCGCCGACGGTTCGGCGTCGGTAGACACCCCCATTGCGGGGATGAACGTCACGCCATACGCGTCGCCGAAATAGCCGAACGCATCGTGCGAGGTGACGACCTTGCGGCGATCGGCGCCGATGGCGCCAAAGGTCTTGCGCACGCTGGCGTCCAGCGCCTGCAGCTTGGCGACGTAGGCGTCGGCGCGTTGGCGATACGCCTGCGCATGCGCGGGATCCGCGGCGGCCAGGCCGTCGGCCACGTTGCGCGCGTAGATCACGCCGTTCGCCAGGCTCTGCCAGGCATGCGGGTCGGCGTCGCCATGGTGATGGTGATGGCCGGGCTTGTGGTCGTGGTCATCGTCATGGTCATGGTCGTGGTCATCGCCGTGCTTGTGATCGTGTCCGTCCTTGTGATCATGATCGTGATCAGCCTCGTGCGCGTGCCCATCGCCATGCCCCGCGAACTTGCGCGGCGTCACGCCCTTGGACGCCGTCACCGTCTGTCCGGCGAACCCGGACGCCTTCGTCAGCTTGGGCAGCCAGGTCTCGAAGTCCAGGCCGTTCACCACCAGCACGCGCGCATCCGCGAGCTTTTTCGCATCGCCCGGCGTGGGTTCGTACCCGTGCGCATCACCGTCAGGCCCGACCAGCGTCGTCAGGCTGATGTCGGCGCCGCCAATTTCCCGCACGATGTCGCCCAGGATGGAAAAGCTGGCCACCACTTTCAGCGGCTCGGCCGCCTGCGCGGTTCCCAACATGGCCGACAGGCAGACGCCCGCCATGGCCAGCAGTGCGCGGCGGCGTGCCGGCAGAATCGAACGCATGGTCAATCTCCTTATGAAGTCTCAGGCAGGGCGCGCGCGGCGCGTTGCCCGCAGCAGCCCGCCTTGCGGGCCGCCCACGATGGAAAACAGATAGCAGGCGCCGGCCGCCAGGATGATCGCGGGCGAGGCCGGCACGTCGAAGTGATAGGAGACCAGCAGCCCGGCCACCGAAGACGCCACGCCGAGCGCCGCCGACAGCGGAATCTGACGGGCCGCGCTGCGCACCCAGAACCGCGCCGCGGCGGCCGGCAGCATCATGATGCCCACCACCATCAGCGTGCCCAGCACCTGAAAGCCCGCCACCAGATTCACGACGACCAGCACCAGAAAGCCCATGTGCACCACGCCGCCCATGCCGCCGCTGGCGCGCAGGAATCCCGGGTCCAGGCATTCGGCAACCAGCAGCCGGTAGATGGCCGCCAGCACAAGCAAGGTCACGCTGGCCGTGGCGGTCACAAGCAGCAACGCCGCGTCGTCCAGGCCCAGCACCGTGCCGAACAGCACGTGCAGCAGATCCATGTTGGAGCCGCGCAGGGACACCAGCAGCACGCCCAGCCCCAGCGATATCAGGTAGAAGGCGGCAAAGCTCGCGTCCTCGCGCAGCGGCGTCAGCCGGGCCACCAGCCCCGCCAGCAATGCCACGGCCAGTCCAGTCGCAATACCGCCCAGCATCATCGCGCCGAGCGACAGGCCGGCCATCAGAAAGCCCACCGCCACACCCGGCAGAATGGCGTGCGACATCGCATCGCCCATCAGGCTCATGCGCCGCAACACCAGAAAGACACCCAAGGGCGCGGCGCCCAGCGACAGCGCGCAAGCACCCGCAAGCGCGCGCCGCATGAAACCGTAGTCGAGGAACGGCGATACCACCCAATCCACGAGCGTCATGCCCAGGCTCCCGCGTGGCGTTGGCGCGCCGTCTTCAGATGCGCCTCGCTCAAGGTGGCGGTGGTGTCGCCCCAGGCCACCACTGAACCGGACAACAGCAGGCTTTCCGGAAAGTGATCGCGCACCAGGTCCAGATCGTGCAACACCGCGATCACGGTGCGGCCTTGTCCATGCAGGCCGCACAACAGGGCCATCAGTTCCTCGGCGGTGTGGCTGTCCACGGCCGCAAAGGGTTCGTCCAGCAACAGCACCGGCGCGTCCTGCACCAGCATCCGTGCAAACAGGGCGCGCTGCATCTGCCCGCCCGACAGCGTATCCACGCCGCAGCCCGCGCAATCGGCCAGGCCCACGGTTTCAAGTGCGTGCATGCACCGGTCCAGCTCGTCGTTGCTGAACGCGCGCCAGGCGCCGACCCGGCGCCAGGCGCCCATGGCCGCCAGGTCCAGCACTGTCGTCGGAAATGATCGGTCCAGTTCCGCCGCCTGCGGCAGCCACGCCAACGCCGATCGTCCGGCGCCCTGGATGCGCACGCTGCCGGTCATGGGTCGCAGCACGCCCATGATGCCCTTGATGAGCGTCGACTTGCCCGCGCCGTTGGGTCCGACCACGGCTGTCATGCCGCCGGGCGCGAAGCTGCCCGAAACCGCGCGCAAGGCCGCGCGCCCATGCCAGCCGAACGATGCGTCGACCAGCTCGACCGTGACGGGCGCCGCGTTCATCGCGGCCACCAGTCCAGCGCCCAGCCGGTCAACGCCCACAGCGCGATGCCGGCCATCAGGGCGTAAGCCATGCGCCGCCAGGCGGAAACGAGAAACGCGGAACGGGGCGGCGTGCCCCGGCCGGGCGCGGCGCCGGGCCGCGGGGGCAGGAGCGAGAAATGGGACATGGCAGGCAACAACGGAATTCGGCAACGACGGGAAAGCGGCAACCGCAGCAACAACATACGAAGCAGCGGTAGTTTTATTATGTTATATCATAACTAAACCATGACGGCTTCAGAGCCGGTTCCCGCACGCCGGGGTTTTCTGCTACCTTCCAGGCATCTCGCGCGCGCGTCGCGCGCGCTTCCCATTCAGATAAAGCCCGCCATGTCCGCTCCGTCCCGTCCACCCCGCAACGACAGCGTTGGCGCTCAGCTCAGCGTCGCCGAAACGCTGTGCGCGCAGCGCGGACGCCGCCTGACCCCCATCCGCCGCAAGGTCCTCGAACTGTTGCTGCGCCATGGCCGCAGCCTCAAGGCCTACGAGCTGCTGGACGCCATGCGCGCGGTCCATCCGGGCGCTGCGCCGCCCACGGTGTATCGCGCCCTGGACTTCCTGATGGACGAAGGCCTCATTCACCGCCTGGACGCCGTCAATGCCTGGAGCGCCTGCCACGACGCCGGCGGCGCCCCGCATGACCTGCTCGTCGTCTGTACCGGTTGCGGCGCTGTCGCTGAAGTCTCCGACCCGGCCATGAGCCGTCAGTTGGCCGAACGCGTTGCCCAGACGGGCTATGCGCTGGCCACGCATGAAACCGAAATCCGCGCGCTGTGCCCGCAGTGCCAGAAGACGCAGCCGGCCGACGCGGGTCATCACCACCATCACCACTGATTGGGCGGGCGCCCCTGAGGCGTTTCATCCATTGGGTGCGCCTCATCCTTGGATTGGCCTCATCCCGGGCACCTCTCATCCTTGGATGAGCCCCATTTCGAGCCGCATCTCATCCTTAGGATGCGCCCCATCGGCCGCGCCATTTCAAGCCCGCCCGCTCCCGGGCCGCCGGCTCGCCCTTGAATTCAGGCAAACCGCCCCAAAATAGAGGTATCGCCCGATACTTGACGGCGATCGGCTGCCATCTGGCGGCCACGGCCCCCCGGGTTGGCCCGGGGTTTGCCCCCTGCCCCCGACTGTGCTGTAATCCTGCGTCCGGCCGCTATCGGTGGCTCTCGCAGCCTGTGGCAGACATCAATCGGCAGGGACTGAAAACCCCGTCAGGCGCTGTGTTTCACGCCCTGACATCACGCTAGCAGCTTCGCCATGAACACCCCGCGCAGTTTGGACAAAATGGTTCCCGTCACCATCCTCACCGGCTTCCTCGGTGCGGGCAAGACCACCCTGCTCAAACGCATCCTGACCGAATTCCATGGCCGCCGCGTCGCCGTCATCGAAAACGAGTTCGGACCCGAAAGCATCGACAACGACCTGCTCGTGCAGGACAGCGACGAAGAAATCATCGAGCTGTCCAACGGTTGCGTCTGCTGCACGGTGCGCGGCGACCTGATGCGTACTCTGTCCGAGCTGCGCGCCAAGCGCGAAGCCGGCGAACTCACTTTTGAACGCGTCATCCTCGAAACCACCGGCATGGCCAACCCCGGCCCCGTGTGCCAGACGTTCTTCATGGATGACGACATCGCCGAGTACTACCGCCTGGACGCGGTGGTCACCGTGGTCGATGCCAAGCACGGCATGTCCACACTCGACGAACAACCCGAAGCCCAAAAGCAGGTCGGTTTCGCCGACCGCATCCTGATCTCGAAGAAAGACCTGGTCAACGAAGTCGACTACGAAGCGCTGCGCCACCGTCTGGTTCACATGAACCCGCGCGCGCCGATCACCGCCGTCAACTTCGGCGACGTCGACCTCAAGTCCATCATCGACATCAGCGGCTTCAATCTGAATTCCATTCTGGACATCGACCCGGAGTTCCTGGCCGATGAGCATCCGGACGCCGCGCACAACCATGCCCACGATCACGACCATGATCACGGCCACGGCCATGACCACGATCATGACCACGATGGCGAATGCGGCGCGCACTGCAATCATGCCCACCATCACCACCCCAAGCACGACGACGAAATCGGCGCGTTCGTGTTCCGTTCCAACAAGCCGTTCGATCCCGCGCGCCTTGAGGAATTCCTGGGCGGCGTCGTGCAGGTCTATGGTCCCGACCTGATGCGCTACAAGGGCATCCTGTACATGAAGGGCATCAACCGCCGCATGTTGTTCCAGGGTGTGCACATGATGATGGGCGCCGAACCCGGCAAGCCGTGGACCGCGGCCGAAAAACCGTCCACCAAGATGGTGTTCATCGGACGTAAGCTGCCCCAGGAGATTTTTACCCGGGGCTTGGAGCAGTGCCTGGCGGGGTAATCCCCATTCCTGCGTGACGCGATGCGACGAAGGCAGTACTGTGAGGTACGGATAGCGTAGGCAACAAGTAACACGGACCGGGACGGACGCCCGCGCCAGGATCGATTCATAGTGGAGTGTTTACATGGCTACCAAGGCAGCAACCAAAAAATCAAGTAAGTCGACGAGCGATACGGCGATTGATCTGCCCAGCGAAAAGGAATTGCTGGCCATGCCCGAGTCGGACTACATGAACGACCGCCAACTGGCGTTCTTCAAGGAACGGCTCAAACAACTCGAGCAGGACATTCTGGCCAACGCCGGCGAGACCACCGAGCACCTGCGTGAAACGCAATTCGTGCCGGATCCCGCCGACCGCGCCACCATCGAGGAAGAGCACGCCCTGGAACTGCGCACCCGCGACCGCGAGCGCAAGCTGCTCAAGAAGGTGCAGCAATCCATCGCCCGCATCGACAGCGGCGAATATGGCTGGTGTGAAGAAACGGGCGAGCCCATCGGCATCCCCCGTCTGCTCGCCCGCCCCACGGCCACCCTGTCGCTCGAAGCGCAGGAACGCCGTGAGATGCGTCAAAAGCTGTACGGCGACTGATCCGTCCCGCTTCCGCTCCGTCCCTGAAAGGCCATGCCGGTTAACCGCATGGCCTTTTTTCTACTTGATATACCGGCGACCGCCCCCAGCTAAAACTTTCAACGGAAGGAACGCATGGAACAATTTCACGCCACCACCATCGTGTGTGTGCGCCGCGGCAACCGCGTCGCGCTGGGCGGCGATGGCCAGGTCACCCTGGGCAACATCGTCATCAAGGGCACTGCCCGCAAGATCCGCCGCCTGTACCACGACAAGATTCTCGCTGGCTTCGCCGGCGCCACCGCCGATGCGTTCACGCTGCAGGAACGCTTCGAAGCCAAGCTCGAAAAGCACCAGGGCAACCTGATGCGCGCCGCGGTCGAACTGACCCGCGACTGGCGTACCGACCGCGTCCTGCGACGCCTGGAAGCCATGCTGATCGTGGCCGACGCCGAGCACACGCTGGTTCTCACCGGCAACGGCGACGTGCTGGAACCCGAGCACGGCCTGGCCGCCATCGGCTCCGGCGGCGCGTACGCGCAATCGGCCGCGTTGGCCCTGCTGCGCAACACCGACCTCCCGCCCGAGACGATCATCAAACAATCGCTCGAGATCGCCGGCGACCTGTGCATCTACACCAACCAGAACCACGTCATCGAAACGCTGGGCGACTGACGCCTGCCGCGCGGCGCAACCTGCGCCGCGGCGCCCTCCCAGCCCGCCCTAGCTTCAAGGATCCGCCCTGATGTCCGCATCCAACATGACGCCCGGAGAGATCGTCTCCGAACTCGACAAGTACATCGTCGGCCAGAACCGCGCCAAGCGCGCGGTCGCGGTGGCACTGCGCAACCGCTGGCGCCGCCAGCAGGTCGCCGAACCCCTGCGCCACGAAATCCATCCCAAGAACATTCTGATGATCGGCCCGACCGGCGTCGGCAAGACCGAGATCGCGCGCCGCCTGGCCAAACTGGCCAACGCGCCGTTCATCAAGATCGAAGCCACCAAGTTCACCGAGGTCGGCTACGTGGGCCGCGACGTGGACACCATCATCCGCGACCTGACCGAATACTCCATCAAGCAGACCCGCGAACTGGAAATGCGCCGTGTGCGCACCCAGGCCGAGGACGCCGCCGAAGACCGCATCCTGGACGCCCTGGTTCCGCCGCCCCGCGGCGCCTCGGGTGAGCCCCAGCGCGGCGAGGACAACAGCGCCCGCCAGACGTTCCGGAAGCGCCTGCGCGAAGGCCTGATCGACGATCTGGAAATCGAGATTGAAGTCGCGCAGACCGTGCCGCAAATGGACGTCATGACGCCCCCCGGCATGGAAGAAATGGCCGAGCAGCTGCGCGGCATGTTCGCGGGCATGGCGCGCGACAAGAAAAAGCCCAAGAAGATGAAGGTGCGCGAAGCCTTCAAGCTCATCGTCGACGAAGAAGCCGCCAAGCGCGTCAACGAAGAAGACCTGCGCAGCGTTGCGATCAACAACGTCGAGCAGAACGGCATCGTGTTCCTGGACGAAATCGACAAGATCGCCGCCCGCCAGGAATCCGGCGGCGCCGATGTGTCGCGCCAAGGCGTGCAGCGCGACCTGCTGCCGCTGGTTGAAGGCACCACCGTCAACACGCGTTATGGCATGGTCCGCACCGACCACATCCTGTTCATCGCGTCGGGCGCCTTCCACCTGTCGCGTCCGTCGGACCTGATCCCCGAACTCCAAGGCCGCTTCCCGATCCGCGTCGAACTCGAATCCCTCACCGCCCAGGATTTCGTGCGCATCCTGTCCGACACGGATGCGTCGCTGACCAAGCAGTACACGGCGCTGATGGCGACCGAGGACGTCGAGCTCGAGTTCACCGACGAAGGCGTACGCCGCCTGGCGGAACTGGCCTTCGAGGTCAACGAAACCACCGAGAACATCGGCGCCCGCCGTCTGTACACGGTGATGGAAAAGCTGCTGGACGAGCTTTCCTTTGACGCCACGTCCAGCCAGGACAAGCACGTCAAGATCGACGCCGCCTACGTCAACTCGCAACTGGCCGAAGCTGCCAGCAGCCAGGACCTGGCCCGCTACGTGCTCTGACGCTCCGGGCACCAGCGACCCGCCGCAGATGCAAAAAACCCCGCCGCAACGCTTTGCGGCGGGGTTTTTTCTTTGGGACAGCGTCAGTTCGTGATCGCCGTCACCACGTACTTGCCATCCTTGCGCGTAGCGGTAAACCGCACCTTGTCGCCCGCCTTGATATTGGCCAGCAACGCCGGATCGGCCTGGTAGACCAGCGACATCGCCGGCAGGTCCAGCGCCTTGATGGCATCGTGCTTGATCGTGACCTTGCCCGCCGCGGCGTCCACGCGCCGCACCTCGCCCGTGGCATCGGCCTGCTGCGCGAAAGCGACTGGCGTCGCCAGCGACACGACAGCCATTGCGGTGGCAACCGCCATGGGCGTTGCGTACTTGCGGTTAAAACCCATATGTAACCTCCCTATGCGATCCAAGCGGCCGGGGCGCCTAAGGCGCTCCTGCCGCTTTTTACAGTGCTAGGATACTGCGCGAATGCAACCATTCCGCCGCGAGTGCGCAACAATCCTGACGGTTGTTTGCGGAGCGGCCCTGCTTGCGGGCTGCGCTTACCGTCGGAAGCAAGCCTCCAACTCTTCTCACTCAATCAAAAAACATGGCCAACCGCTTATCCGTCATTGCCACCCGCACCGGCGACGATGGCACCACCGGGCTCGGGGACGGATCCCGAATCCCCAAGGACGCCCCGCGCATCGCCGCCCTGGGCGATGTGGACGAACTGAACAGCGTCATCGGCCTGTTGCTCACTGAAACCCTGCCGGACGACGTGTCCGCCGACCTGCTCACCATCCAGCACGACCTCTTCGACATGGGCGCGGAGCTTTGCATCCCCGGCCATGCCGCGATCACCCAAGAGCAGGTTGCTTATCTGGATGCGCGGCTCGCGCACTACAACGCGGCGCTGCCGCCGCTGCGCGAGTTCATCCTGCCCGGCGGCTCGCGGCCGGCAGCAGTGGCGCACATGGCGCGCACGGTAGCCCGGCGTGCCGAGCGCGCGGTGGTCGCGCTGGCGGGAGTGGAAAGCGTAAATGCGCCGATCCGGCAGTACTTGAACCGGTTGTCGGATCTGATGTTCGTGCTGGCGCGTTACATCAACCGCCAACTGGGTCAGCAGGACACGTTCTGGGCCGGCGCGCAGGCGCGCCGCTAGCCCACGCAAGTCATCGCGAGCCAGCCCCCATGGCAAACATCCTGTTGCTCGGCAAGGACGGCCAGATGGGCCGTGCGCTGCAGGCCGTATTGCCGGCGGTGGGCGATGTCACGGCGCTGGGCCGGGACGCGCTCGATCTGCGTGATCACGTGGCCGTCATCGCGACGCTGAACGCGAAACGACCGGACATCATCGTCAACGCAGCCGCCTGGACGGCGGTCGACCAGGCCGAGCACGAACCCGACGCGGCCGCAGCGGTGAACGCGTTGGCGGTCGCGACACTGGCGCAGCATGCCGCGGCCAGCGGCGCCCTGCTCATTCATTACTCCACCGATTACGTCTTTGACGGCGCCCTCGCGCGGCCCTATACCGAAGCCGATGCGCCGAATCCCATCAACGTGTACGGCGCCACTAAACTCGCAGGCGAGCGCGCCATTGCCGCAAGCGGGTGCGAGGCTTTCGTGTTGCGCTGCAGCTGGATCCATTCGCTGCACGGGCGCAACTTCTTCCGGACGATCTTGAATCTGGCCCGGACCCGTGAAACCTTGAATGTCGTTGCGGACCAGCACGGCACGCCGACGCCCGCGTCCCTGGTCGCGCAGACCACCGCGCTGTGCATCGCGCGCCATCGCCAGCAAGCGCTGCCTGCGGGCCTGTATCACGTCGCCGCGGCGGGCTCGACCAATTGGCATCACTATGCGCAATATCTCGTGGCAGGCGCCATTGCGCGAGGCATCAACCTGAACCTTGAACCGGCCCGGATTACGGCCGTGACGTCGGTGGATTACGCGGCCCCTGCCGCCCGGCCGCGCAATTCACGGCTGGATACAACGGCGCTGACAGTGGCGGCCGACTTTGCGCCGGCGGCCTGGACCACGTATGTGGACCAGAGTCTGGATGAGCTGGTTGCCTACGGCGGCGCGGCGGACTTTTTCTCGAAGGCGTAGCGGGCAAGTCGCGACACAGCGCGCCACGCCCGAACCGCTCAGGCGATCAATTCACCCCAGCCGCATGCGCCTGTTCGTCCGCGTGGTACGACGACCGCACCATCGCCCCCACCGCCGCGTGCGAGAACCCCATCGCATACGCCTCACGCTCGAACATCGCGAACGTGTCCGGATGCACATACCGCAGCACCGGCAGGTGGTGTTCCGAGGGCTGCAGATATTGGCCAATCGTCAGCATATCGACATTGTGGTCGCGCATATCCCGCATCACCTGCAGGATTTCCTCGTCGGTCTCGCCCAGGCCCAGCATCAGGCCGGACTTGGTGGGCACTTCCGGGTGCAGCTTCTTGAACTCGGCCAGCAGCTTCAGCGAGTGCATGTAGTCCGAACCCGGACGTGCCTGCTTGTACAGGCGCGGCACGGTTTCCAGGTTGTGGTTCATGACGTCCGGGGGACCCGCGTTCAGGATGGTCAGCGCGCGGTCCAGGCGGCCGCGGAAGTCGGGGACCAGCACCTCGATGCGGGTGGTGGGCGACAGTTCGCGGATATGCGTGATGCAGTCCACGAAGTGGCCGGCGCCGCCATCGCGCAGGTCGTCGCGGTCGACCGAGGTGATCACCACGTAGGACAGCTTCATGGCGGCGATGGTGCGCGCCAGGTTTTCGGGCTCTTTGGTGTCCAGCGGGTCGGGCCGGCCGTGGCCCACGTCACAGAACGGGCAGCGGCGCGTGCACTTGTCGCCCATGATCATGAACGTGGCCGTGCCCTTGCCGAAGCACTCGCCGATGTTCGGGCACGAGGCCTCTTCACAGACCGTGTGCAGGTTGTGTTCGCGCAGGATGCGCTTGATGTCGTAGAAGCGTGAACCGGGCGCGGCGGCCTTCACGCGGATCCATTCAGGCTTCTTCAGGCGCTCGGCCGGAATGATCTTGATGGGAATGCGCGCCGTCTTGGCCTGCGATTTCTGCTTTTGCGTCGGGTCGTAGACCGCTTCCGCGGGCGCGGCGGCGGATTCGTTCGAGGGCACAGGAGACTCGGCGAGCGTGGACATGGGACACCTTCGTGACCGGCGCGCAGAACGGCCGGGTCTGGGAGAAAACAGGCATTTTACCCTTCGCGGCCCGATCCGATGCGGGAACGTCCGGCGGCCCGGGGAACCGCTGCAGTATGTCCGGCGCCCCCATCAGCCCTGGGTTATCGTCTGGCCTGACGTATTTCCAGCCTTTGCCATGCCTTCCCTGCCCTTGCCCGCCCCAATCGCCGTGATTGCCGCCCGTCTCGATGCCGGCCCGACCGCCCGCGCTTTGCAGGCCTGCAGTGAACGCGTCGCGTCAGCGGGTTACTACCTGTCCGTCGGCCCCTGGCACGAGCCCGCCGGCCTCGCCCTGCTGGACGGGCTGCGACCGGCGGCGGCCCTGGTGATTGGTCCCGTGGACACGCCCACCCTGCGCACCGCGCTCAGCGCGCTGGAGGTCCCCATCGTCGAAACCTGGATCGCCTGCCCGCAGACGCTGGACAGCGCGGTCGCCATCGACAACGCCGAAGCCGGCCGCATGGCGGCCCGGCATCTGGCCGAAAAGCGCCATCCGCGCGTCGCCTGCATCAGCGCCGACACGCCGTGGGAGCGTGCCCGCCGCGAGGGCTTCATCAGCAGCGCGGCCGCGTTGGGACTGGAACTGGTTGCGGACATCGTCCAACCGGAAGTCCAGCACATGAACGACGGCCGCATGGCGTTCCTGCGCCTGTTGGCCACCAATACGATCTTCGATGCGGTGTTCTGCACGTCCGACCTGCTGGCGGCCGCCGCCGTGTCGGAGGCGCACAACCGCGATCTGCAGGTACCGCAGGATCTGGCGGTGTTGGGGTTCTCGGACGACGGGAGCGCGGTGCAGTGGGTGCAGGGCCTGACCACGCTGGGCGTGGACGCCGCCGAGCTGGGCCGGCGGGCCGGTCAGCTGTTGCTGGACCGGCTGGACGGCGAACGAGGCGCCGGGCAGCACGACATGTTGGAAGTGGTGTTCGATGCGCGCCTGAGCACCTGAGGCGCGTAAGGCGCGTGAAGCTGCTCTACGCTTCGTACAGCGCCGGAAAGCCGCAGTCCTGCAGCATGCCGTTGGCTTCCTTCAAAAATGCGGGCGTCGCGGTTTCCGGGACGCGGACCAGCCATTGCACGGCTTCCTCTTTCTTGCCTTGCAACAGCAGCATCCGACCCAGGTGGAACATGCCGCGGAAGTCGCCGCCCTCAGCGCAGCGCTGGTAGCAGTCAAACGCGCGTTCCAGGTCTTGCGGGACCACGTCGCCGGCCTCGTGATAACGGCCCACGACGCCGATCGACTTCACGTGGCCGGCCTGCGCGGCCTGCTGGTACAGGGCCAACGCCGCGGCCTGGTTCTGCGTCACGCCGCCCCGGCCCGTGCGCAGCATGTGCGCGTAGTTGTACAGCCCCCAATCCAGACCCGTGTCGGCGGCGCGGCGGAACCAGTACGCCGCGACCGTATCGTCGGCCGCCACGCCCCAGCCGTTTTCATAGCAGCGTCCCACCATGTTGATGGCCATGGGGTGATCAGCGTGCGCGGCACGCTTGAACCAGGCCAGTCCCTCCGCGGGCTGGCGCTCGACGCCCACGCCGTCCAGCAGCATCTGTCCGTAGATGGTCTGCGCCTCGGTCAGCCCCAGGTCGGCGGCGGCGCGGATCCATGCGGCGTATTCCTCTGGCGGTCCGGATTCGCGCAGACGGGCAAGCTGTTCGGGCGTGGTGGCGGCGACCTCGGCCGCGGTGTAGGTCTTCAATTTGTGTTCCTTCGGCATTGCCAGGCGTGCGCGAGATTCTGCGCCAGCGCATCGCCCGTCTCGGTGGGCGTGCGCCGCACGCCACAGGCCGCCATGTCGACGGTGCGCAAGCCTTCGTAGCCACAGGGATTGATGCCCAGGAACGGCGCCAGATCCATCTCGACGTTCAGCGACACGCCATGGTACGCGCGGCCGTTGCGGATCTTGATGCCCAGCGCGGCGATCTTGGCCAGCTCGCCGCCTTCGGGATGCGGCACATAGACGCCCGGCGCGCCGGGCTTGCGACAGGCCCCGTCCACACCCAACTGCTCGAGCGTGTCGATGACGGCCGATTCCAGCAGCGCCACGTATTCCTTCACGTACATGTCGGCGCGGCGCAGGTCGAACAGCGCGTAGGCCATGACCTGGCCGGGGCCGTGATAAGTCACCTGGCCGCCGCGGTCGCAATGCACGATGGGAATGTTGCCGGGATTGAGCACGTGTTCCGGCAGGCCCGCCTGGCCCAGCGTGTAGATCGGCGGATGCTCGCACAGCCAGATTTCATCCGGCGTGTTGTCGTCGCGCTGGCTGGTGTACGCCTGCATGTCCTGCCAGACCGGCAGATAGTCCGCCGGTCGCGCGAGCCACTTGATCACAGCGGTCTTGCCTTACAGGACGATGGACACCATGGGGTGGCCATGCAGCGCCCGGTACAGCGCATCCAGCTGCTCGCGCGAGGTGGCGCGCACCGTGAAGGTCAGGCCGAGGTAGTTGCCGCCCTTGCTGGGGCGCATTTCCACCGTCGCGGCGTCGAACCCGGGATCGAACTGCAGCACGACCTCGGTCAGCGTCTGCGCAAACTCGGGATGCTGCTTGCCCATGACCTTGATGGGAAAGTCGCTGGGGTATTCGATCAAAGAATCTTCGGGCGGAATGTTCATGATGTGCCTAAAAAGAGTTGCCCCTGAATGTTCTTATATGGGGGCACGCGGCGTGCCGGCAAGTGCCGGCGGGCGCCGTTGGGGCGGGCGGCCGGCCGGCATGCATTGCAGGCAGGCCGCCCCGCGCCAGGACTACAGCGCGGCGATGCGGGCATCATAACCCGCACGCAATTGCTCAAAAACAGGGCCGGGCTTGCCCGTACCCACGGGTTTGCCGTCCAGCGAGACGATGGCCAGCACTTCCTTGGTGGCGGACGACAGCATCAGTTCGTCGGCCTGCTTTACCTCTTCCTGCGAGATCCGGCGCGACTCGAACGGGATGCCGGCCTCGGCGGCCAGTTCGCCCATCAGGCCGTAGCGGATGCCTTCGAGGATCAGGTTGTTCTTGGGCGGGGCCAGCAGCTTGCCGCCGGAGACCACCCAGATATTGGTGGACGCGCCTTCCGTCAGGTAGCCGTCGCGGAACTGCAGGACCTCGTCGACGTGGGCGTCCACGGCCTGCTGCTTGGCCAGCACGTTGCCCAGCAAGGACACGGACTTGATCTCGCAGTGCAGCCAGCGCTCGTCGGGGATGCTGATGGCGGACAGGCCTTGTTCGCGCTGCGCGGCAGGCGGCGGGGACCAGGGCGCGATCATGCCGAACACCGTGGGCGTGACGGCCGGCATGGGGAACGGATGGTCGCGCTTGGCCACGCCGCGCGTCACCTGCAGGTAGACGATGCACGTGTCGAGGTTGGAGCGGTCGAGCAGCTGCTGGATCAGGTCGATCCACCCGCTGCGGTCGAACGGCGGCGCGATGCGCAAGGCAGCCAGGCTGCGATCAAGGCGGTCGAGGTGTTCGGCCATGCGAAACGCATTGCCTTGGTACACGGGGACGACTTCGTAGATGCCGTCGCCGAAAATGAAGCCGCGGTCCAGGACGGAGACCTTGGCCTCGTCCACGCGCAGGAATTCACCGTTGAGATACACCTGGCTTTCGCCCGGCACGCCCGGAATCATGAGGCACTCCTGAATTTGAAATGGAACAGGGACGAGCCGCGCGGCTCGCCCCCGAAGAATGCAAAACGGGCGTTTCGCGCACGAAACGCCCGCTGCTAGCTTACACCCGCGGCTGCGGCCGCGGGGCGCCGATTTACTGGAACCAGCGCTTGACGGTGTCGACCATGCGGCCAAAGAAGCCGGCACGTTCGACGGCGTCCTGCACCACCAGCGGTTCGGTGCGCAGCACCTTGCCGTCCAGCGTGAATTGCAGCGTGCCGACCTGCTGGCCCTTGGCCAGCGGCGCGATGAGCGGATCGGTGCGCTGCGCGACCGGCTTCAATTCACCCGCCTTGCCGCGCGGCACGGCGATGGACACCGGGTTGGGCGGACCGAGCTTGACGTTTTCGGCGGTGCCTTCCCAGACGCGGGCGTCGATGCCGGGCTGGCTCTTGTCGAACAGCTTGACCGTGTCGAAGTTCTGGAAGCTCCAGTTCAGGAGCTTGAGGCTTTCTTCGGCGCGCGTCGCTTCGCTGTCGGTGCCCACCACGACCACCAGGATGCGGCGATCACCGCGCACGGCCGTCGACACTAGGCAGTAGCCGGCCGAATCCGTGTGACCGGTCTTCATGCCGTCCACCGACGGATCGGCCCACAGCAGGCGGTTGCGGTTGGGCTGCGTAATCTTGTTGTAGGTGTAGCTCTTCTGCTTGTAGTAGTGGAAGAAGTCCGGGTGATCGGTGATCAGGTGCGCGGACAGCGTGGCCAGATCGCGCGTGGAGGTCATGTGCTGCGGATCAGGCAGACCCGTGGCATTCATGAAGTGCGTGTTCTTCATGCCCAGGCGATCGGCTTCCTGGTTCATCAGCGCGGCAAAGGCGGACTCGCTGCCGCCCACGGCTTCGGCCAGGGCCACCGAGGCGTCGTTGCCCGATTGCACGATCATGCCCTGGTTCAGTTCGTCCACCGTGACCGGCTTGCGCGGTTCGATGAACATGCGCGAACCGCCCGTGCGCCAGGCGTGCTCGGACACCGGCACGGTCTGCTCCAGCGTCAGGCGCTTTTCTTCCAGTGCGTTGAACACGACGTAAGCCGTCATGATCTTGGTGAGCGAGGCCGGCTCGACCTTCATGTCGGGATTGGAAGCGGCCAGCGTCTGGCCGCTGTTCACGTCGACGACGATCCAGGCCTTGGCCGCGATGGTGGGCGCCGGGACGGCCGAGACGTCGCCGACGGGCACCGCGCCGGTCGGCGACGGAGCCGGTGCCGTCGCGGCCGGCGCGGCGGCGGGTGCGGCTGGCGCCTGCTGCGCCCAAGCTGGCAGGGAGGCCGCCAGCATCGCTGACAACACCGCGCCTGAAATGATGCGACGGGTAAAGACAACGGGGGATTGAGCGGAGTGAGGCAATTTCTTCATCGGCAACGTGGGTCCAGGAATGACGCCCGCCGGCGCGGGGCAAGTGGCTGACAATTATAGGCAGTCGATCAGACCCATCCCGGCCGCGTGGGGTTCCCTGCGCGCCTAAAACATGCAACCTGATGCAACCTGCGAACTGCCAGGAGGCCGGATCAGTCCAGCGCAACCTTCAAACGGGCCTGCACCAGCTGGCGCAGCACGAGCAGCTTGCCGTGGAAGAAATGCGAGGCGCCCGGCACCACCACCACCGGAATCGAACGCGGCCGCGCCCAGTCCATGGCTTCGGACAGCGGCACCACTTCGTCTTCTTCGCCGTGCACCAGCAGCGTGTCGTCGGGCACCTGCACTTCGTGCGACTGAAAGCGGTTGACGGCCGGGCCCATCAGCATCAGCGCCGACGGCAGCACGGCTTCGCCCGCATCGGCCAGCGCGGCGTAGGTTTGCGCGGCAACGGCGGTGCCGAACGAAAAGCCCGCCAGCACCCACGGCGCCTGCGCCAGTTCGGGGTGCAGTTCGCGCATCTGCGCGACCACGGCCAGCATGTCCTGCGTCTCGCCGACGGACTTGTCGAACGTGCCTTCCGATTGGGCGACGCCGCGGAAGTTGGGGCGCACCGCCACCAGGCCGTGCTGCACGCAGGCGCGCGACAGGGTCGTGACCACCTTGTTTTCGCGCGCGCCGCCCTGCAGCGGATGCGGATGCAGCACCAGCGCCCAGCCGCGCGGCGTGTCGGCGGGCCAGTCGATGGCGCAATCGATGCGGCCGGCGGCGCCGGTGAAAGCGTGGGTTTCAGTGCGTGCGGACATGGCGGAACTCAACGTGCGGAAAAAAGAAACGATGTTAACCGCCCGGCCCGCCCGGCGAAATGCCGGTTGACCGCAACCGGCGCGCAGCGGCGCGAGCTGAC
This sequence comes from Achromobacter sp. UBA4530, assembly GCF_002388205.1. Taxonomy (NCBI): domain Bacteria; kingdom Pseudomonadati; phylum Pseudomonadota; class Betaproteobacteria; order Burkholderiales; family Alcaligenaceae; genus Achromobacter; species Achromobacter sp. UBA4530. The sequence continues at coordinate 121,420 of NZ_DGMA01000011.1, forward strand.
GCTACTTTCCGCGCGAGGCGGCTGCGGCGGGCGGCCGCAAGGTGGCGGCAAGCCATTGCGCGAGCTGATCGCTCGCCTCGTCGGTGGCCTGGCGCAGCGCCGCGACGCCCCCTTCGGCATCCTGCGTGGGCGCGGGCGCGGCCACCAGAATGCGCTTCTGGTCCACGACGTTGCGCCCATCCAGCAGCACCGCCTGCAGCAGGACGCGTCCCTGGCTCGACTGGCCGTCTTCGGAGAAAACCTGCTCGAACTGCGCCAGCGAGACCTGCAACTGCGGCGTCTGCAACGTGACGCGGTCACTCAGCACCGCGCCTTGGCGCGACAGGCGGTCGGTGATGCGCTGCCGGACGAGGTCGGCGGGCGACGCGGCCCAGCGGTACGTGGCATAGGAACGCGGCGCGGCGCTGTCGCCCACGCGCCAGATCATGCCAGTGTCGGTCAGACCGGGGGCCGATTGGAACGTCAGCGCGATCGGATCGCGGGCCGGCAAGGCCGGCACGGGCCGCGCGTCCAGCCCCAGGTCGAACAGCGTGGGCGGCGCGTCCACGCGGCCGATGCCGCATCCGGCAATGGCCAGGGTCAGAATCAGAATGGCGCTGCGCATCTTCATGAGGTCTATCTCCGGAATCCGGCAAAACCGGGTTCGCCGGGTCCCGGCGCGATGGGCGGGGGACCGAACAGGAACGATTGCGGCGTGTTGTCCACACGGCGCAGGGTGATGGCGGCGCCACGCGCGGCCGTGCTGACGTCGTTCGCCATGGTGGTGAAGGCCGGCAGGGTCTCGCCATCCAGCCGCGCGGCGGCCAGGGCGATGTCGTTCAGGCTGCGCGTGGCCACCGCCAGCGGGCCGTCCGGCGCATTCAGGCGCGCCAGCGACTGGCGGGCCTGCTGGGCCAGGTCGCCGATCTCGCGCGCGGCGCGATCGGCCTGGCGCGAGGTGCTGTTCAGCGAATCCATCAGCGGACCCAGCTTGGCCAGCGTGGGCGCGAGGTCGCGGCTGGCTTCCTTCAGGGACAGCGAAATGTCGTTGGCATTCTGCAGGCTGGCCGTAAGCGCCTGCACGTTCTGTTCGCTCAGCACGCGCTTCAACTGTTCGGTCGCGACTTCGACGTTGGAGATCAACTGGTCGCCACGCTTCTCGATGCGGTCCAGAAAGCCCGGGCGCAGCGGAATGGCTGCCGGATGCTCGGCGGTGGACGTCAGGCGCTTGAGCGACGAGCCGTCGTCGCGCAGGTCCACGTTGGCCATGCCGGTCACGCCCTGCACGCCAAGTTCCGCCCACGTCGATTCGGTGATCGGCGTGTTGGGCGCCACGCCGATGCGGATGCGCACCTGCCCGGGCTTGTCGGGATTGAGCGCCAGCGACTGCACGCGGCCCACGGGCACGCCCTGATAGCGCACGGCCGATTGCGGGTTCAGGCCGGTGACGGCCGTGGCCGAGATGATTTCGTATGGCTGCAGTTGCGTCCGGTCGCGGCCGATCCAGATGGCCGTCAGCGTCGCGGCAGCCAGCAGGACCAGCGTGAAGATACCGGCCATGAGCGCATGACTACGGTTTTCCATGGTGCATTCCCTTCGGTGCCAGGTCTCCCAGCGCGCGCAGACCGCGCTCGCCCAGGAAGAATGTATGTATGAACGGGTGATCGAACTTCAGGACTTCAGGCACCGTGTCGCAAATGATCACCCGCTTCTCGGCCAGCACGGCCACGCGCGTGGCCAGCGCCAGCAGCGTGTCCAGGTCGTGCGTCACCATGACGACGGTAAAGCCAAGCTGCCGGTGCAGGCTGCGCACCAGGTCCACGAATTCGTCGGACCGCAGCGGATCGAGCCCGGCCGTGGGCTCATCAAGGAACAGCAATTCCGGGTCCAGCGACAGCGCGCGCGCCAGCGCCACGCGCTTGACCATGCCGCCCGACAGGTCCGACGGGCGCTTGTCCGCATCGCGCGACGACAGGCCCACCATGGCCAACCGGCACATGACGACGTCGCGCACCAGGTCTTCCGGCACCGTGCGCAATTCGCGCAAGGGCAGCGCCACATTGTCGAACACCGACAGCGCCGAGAACAGCGCCCCCGCCTGAAACAGCATGCCCCAGCGGTATGACAGGCGCCGGCGCTCTCCCGCCGTCAATTCCGACAGCGTGTGACCCAGCACCTTCACGGTGCCCGCCGCCGGCACGTCCAGTCCGATGATCTGCCGCAGCAGCACCGTCTTGCCCGTGCCCGAACCGCCGATCAGCACCAGGATCTCGCCCGGAAACACCGTCAGGTCCAGATTGTCGTGCACGACATGGTCGCCGAACGCGGTTCGCAGGCCGCGCACGGTAATGACCGGCTCGACGGTCACGCCCTCTTCAGTGAACAGCCGATTCTGGGTGGCGTTGTTCATCAGATGCCCACCGAACTGAAGATGACCGCGTACACCGCATCCAGCAGAATCACGCCCGTGATCGACGTAACCACTGACGTAGTGGTGCCGCGGCCGAGGCTTTCGGTGTTGGGCTGGATGCGCAGGCCGAAATGGCAGGCGATGAGGGCGATCAGGATGCCGAAGGTCACGCCCTTCAGCATGCCGATCCAGTAATTGGTCAGCGTGATCGCATCAGGCAGCGACTGCAGGAACCACTGCGCGGACACGCCCAGTTGCGCCTGCGCCGCCAGCATGCCGCCCAGCAGCGCCATCGCGCTGGTCCAGAGCACCAGCAGCGGCATCGTGATCGCCAGCGCCACCACGCGCGGCAGGATCAGCCGCTGGCCGTGCGAAATGCCCATGACCAGCATGGCGTCCAGTTCCTGTGTGACCCGCATCACGCCGATCTGCGCCGTGATCGCAGACCCCGAACGCCCGGCCACCAGAATGGCCGCCAGGACGGGGCCCAGCTCGCGCACGATGGACACGCCCAGAAGACGCACGATGAAGCGGTCGGCGCCAAACATCTGAAGCTGCTGCGCCGACAGGTAGGACAGCACCACACCAATAAGAAAGCCCACCAGCGCCGTGATGCCCAGCGCCTGCGCGCCGGTCCGGTACACCTGCGCGGAAATCTCGCGCCACGGGCCCAGCCAGGGCCGGCGCAGCATGGCGCCCACGTCCAGCACCAGCTGGCCCAGCATGATGAGCAGCGCCTTGCCGTTCTCGGCGGCCCGCAGGATCGCACCGCCCGTGGCGCGCACCCATGTCCAGGTTTCGGGCTTGGCGGCGGGCGCGGGCGTCTCGCCCTTGTTCATCGCCAGCGCGTTGAAGACGTCCTGCTGACCCGCGCCCCAGCGCACGCGCTCGGGCAGCTTTTCACCCCACGCCTGCCAGATGATCAGCGCGCCGATCGTGTCCAGCCGGTGGATCGCGTGCATGTCCCAGCGCGCGCCTTCCTTGGCCGCCCGCGCGAGCGCCGCGCGTCTGCGTTCCACTTCGCCCGACTCGGCCAGCGCCAGGACGCTCCAGTCGCCGCCGACGTGGCAGACCCCGCCTTCATGGCGGAAAGGCGCGGCGGCGGTCGCAAGCAATGCGGAATGCGGCATGTCGTCGGGGTGCGGATGCAAAAATGTATCGCCAATCATAAACGCAGGGGGGCTGCGGCCGCGAGCGCGGCCCGCGTGCCCTACAATCGCGGCCATGCCCGCCCCCGTTTGCCCCATCGACCTCCCCGCCCCGGAAACGCTTGCCCGGACGCTGGCGCAGCGCCTGCCCGCCTTCCAGGACGTCACCTGGACCGGCAGCACCGGATCGACCAATGCCGACCTGCTGGCGCGCGCGCGCACCGGTGCCGGCGCGGGCAAGCCCTGGCTCTTGGGCACGCATCAGCAGGATGCCGGCCGCGGCCGCGCGGGCCGCCCGTGGCAGAACCGCTCGGGCTCCACGCTGATGTTCTCGTGCGCCTTTGACGTGCACCTGCCCGCCATGCAGCTGGCGGCACTATCGCCGCTTGCCGGCGTGGCCGCCTGCGAAGCGCTGCGCACCGTCGCCGGGCCGGGTTCGCATGGCCTGTGCATGAAATGGCCCAACGACATTCAATGGCACGACGCCAAGCTGGCGGGCATCCTCGTCGAGACCACCCGCAATCCGGGCGGCCGCGACACCGGCTACACCGTGGTGATCGGCATGGGCGTCAATCTTGCCGATGCGGCCGAACTGTCGCTGGCGCTGGGCCGCGAGATTGCGGACTGGACGCAGGTGCAGGCCGGTGCAGACCGCGCCGCCGTGGCTGCAGACCTGATCTGCGCCAGCGCCGCGGCGTGGCACGAGGCGGTCCGCACGCTGGAACGCGACGGCTTCGGCGCATTCCGACAGCGCTTCGACCAGGTGGACGCGCTCGCGGGCCGCAAGGTGAACGTGCTGGACAAGGGCGCTATTCTTTTAAGCGGCACCGCCTGTGGCGTGGACGAGCAAGGCCGCCTGCTGGTGCAAACGCCCGAGGGCGCCACACCGATCTCGGTCGGTGAAATTTCGATTCGACGCCAAGCATGATTATTCTCATCGACTCCGGCAACAGCCGCCTCAAAGTGGGTTGGCTGGACGCCACCAATCCGGACATGCCGCGCGAGCCCGCGGCCGTCGCCTTCGACGGCCTGGACCTGAACGCGCTGGATGACTGGCTTGCCGCCCTGCCCCGGCCGCCGCGGCGCGCGCTGGGCGTGAATGTCGCTGGCGCGGCGCGCGGCGACGCCATCGCGGCCATCCTGCAAAAGCACGGCTGCACCGTCAACTGGTCGCCTTCGCAGGCAACGACGCTGGGCCTGGTCAACAGCTATCGCACGCCCACGCAGCTGGGCGCCGACCGCTGGGCCTCGCTGCTCGGCGTGCTGTCGCGCCTGCCCGGCACTCACCCGCCGTTCGTGCTGGCCAGCTTCGGCACCGCCACCACCATCGACACCGTCGGACCGGACAACGTCTTTGCGGGCGGCCTGATCCTGCCCGGCCCGGCCATGATGCGCACGTCGCTTGCCCACGGCACGGCCAACCTCCCCATCGCCAACGGCCAGGTCGTGCCCTATCCCACCGACACGCACGAGGCCATCGCCTCCGGCATCGCCGCTGCGCAGGCCGGCGCGGTCGTGCGCCAATGGCTGGCGGGCCGCCAGCGCTACGGCCAGACCCCGCAGATCTACGCGGCCGGCGGCGGCTGGCCCGAAGTCCACCAGGAAATCGAACGGCTGCTGGCTGACGCGGGCGGGGCCTTCGGCGCCACGCCGGTTCCCGTTTACCTGGACCACCCGGTCCTGGACGGATTGGCCGCCGTGGCGCGCGCCACCTTGAACACCACTCCCTGACGAAGGTCCGGCATGCGCGTGCTCTTTATCCTGATCCTGTTGGCGAATCTGGGCGTCTATGCGCTGGGACAAGGCTGGCTGGGCGCCCGGCCCGAAGACGAAGGCCGCGATGGGCGGCGATTCAGCCAGGAATTGAATCCGGGCGCGGTGACGTTGGCGCCGCGTAAAACGCCTTAACGGCCCGGCGCCGCTCCGTCCAGCCAGGGTCCCAACGCATCCATCGTCCGCCCGGTGGCGCCCGCATGCTGGTCGAACCAAGCCCTCGCGGCCTTGCTCGCCAGCTGCCTGCGCGGCGTGTCCCGCAGCAGCGCGATTGCCGCGTGCACCGCCTGCGCCGGATCCTCGGCGCGCAGCGCGGCGCCAGCCTCGATGGCGTCTTCCGCCGCCTGCTTGAAATTGAACGTGTGCGGCCCGACGATGACGGGCACGCCCGCCGCGCAGGCTTCGATCAGGTTCTGGCCACCCAGCGGCGCAAAGCTGCCCGCCACGATCGCCACATCCGAAGCTGCGTAATAAAACGCCATCTCGCCCAGCGAATCCCCAAGCAGCACGGCGGCGCCCGGTGGCGCAAGCGTGCCTTCCGAACGGCGCGCAAAACCGACTTTCGCGTCCGACAGCAGGCGCGCAGCTTCGTCAAAGCGCTGGGGATGACGTGGGATCAACAAAAAAAGCGGCGCGCCCGGCGCTGCGGCCTGACGTTTGATCGCCTCGATGAACGGCGCGTCCTCGCCCTCGCGCGTGCTGGCGACCGCAACCACTTGGCGCCCGAGCTGTGCCCGCCACGCGCGTCCCGCCTCTACCTGAGCGGGCGGCAGCACCAGATCGAACTTGAGGTTGCCGGTCACGACGGCCGCCGGCGCACCCGCCTCGGCCAGCCGCCCCGCATCCTCCGCGGTCTGCGCCAACACCATGTCCAGCCCGGCCAGGGCCTCGCGCATCACGCTGCCCATCCGGCGCGCCTGGCGCAGCGACGACGCGGAATAACGCGCGCTGACCAGCGCCATGGGCACCCGTGCCTGCCGCGCGGCGGCCAGCAGGTTGGGCCAGATCTCGCGTTCCATCAAGAGGCCGCAGCGCGGCCGGTGCGCCGCCAGGAAGCGGCGGGTCGCACCCGGAAAATCGTAGGGCAGCCAGACCTGCCGCAGTTGCCCCCTCGCGATGGCATCCTTGAACAGGCGCTCGCCCTCCGCACGGCCGGTCGCCGTCGTGTGCGTGAGCAACACCGGCAGGCCGCGCGCCAGCAATGCGTTCAAGAGCGGCAGCGCGGCTCGCGTCTCGCCCAGGCTGACGGCATGCATCCAGACCGGGTTGTCCGGCAGCACGGTGGCCGGATCAGGGCGCCCAAAGCGTTCGGGAGAGAAGATTTCCCAGCGGCCCCCGGCGCGCTTGGCGCGGCGGGCCATCCATAGCCAGATCAGCGGCGCGAGCGCCCGAAGCCCCAGCGTGTAGACGCCGCGGTTCATGTCACTGCGCGGCGAGCGCCTGCTCGACCGAGGCCATGACGGCCTCGCGAGACGGCGAGGCGCCGCGGTCGCCCAGGCTGGCGGTGTAGTTGGACCCGACCAGGGGGGTGCGCACGGGCGTCGAGGCCCGGTAGATGCCGATCGTGGGACGGCCCAGCGCGGCTGAGAGGTGCGTCAGGCCGCTGTCCAGGCCCACCATCAGGCGGGCGCCGGCCAGCAACTTGGCCACGGCGGACAGATCCATGCGGGGCATGACCTCGGCCCCCTCCATGCCGGCCACCAGCAGTTGGGCGCGCTCGGCTTCCTGTTCGTTGCCGGCCAGCAGCTTCAGCGTGCAGCCGGCCTCGCGCAGGCGGCGGAACACCACGCGCCAGTCTTCCTCGGGCCACAGTTTGTCGTCACGGCTGGCCGACGGCATGATCACCGCATAGCCGCGGTCAGTGTCCACATGATGCAGCCGCGGCAGCTCGGCGGCGTTCAGACCGCCGCTGCCGACTTCGACGACCGGCTCGGGCGCTTGGGTCGCCTGGCGCGCGAACGCCTGCAAGCCAAAATCGGGCAAGCCGGCGTGCTGATAGCCGAACGTCAGCCCGGCCAGCTTGCGCTGGCGGATCACCGCGGGCTGCCAGAATTCGACGCGATGACGCACGTTGTAGAACAGCGAGGCCAGCGGCTCGCGCGCGGACCGCCAGTCCAGCCCATGTTTGACGCCCTGCGTCTGACGCACCAGCCACGCCGATTTCAGCAAGGCCTGCATGTCCAGGACCACGTCGTAGCGCACGGCGCGCAGGCGCTCGCGCAGCGCGCGCCGCTCGGCGCGCACTTGGGCAGACCACCACGACTTACGCCAGCGCCGGTGCGCGACCTTGATGATTTCGTTGACGGCGGGATGCCACGACGGGATCTCGGCGAAGGCTTCCTCGACGACCCAGTCGATCTGCGCGTCCGGCACGTGCCGGGCGATATCCGTGATCGCAGGCAGCATGTGGACGAGGTCGCCCAGGGAGGACGTGCGAACGATGAGAATGCGGGTGGGCATCAAGCTGGTGATCGTGCGATTGAAGCAGCGAATGTACAACACATCAAGGCCCGAGGGGCAGAGCGCGGCCCCGCATCGGCTTGGCCACGCAAGGTAGAATCCAGGAGGTGCGCCGCACTCGATCCGAGTTGCCGCGAAACTGGCATCCTCATTCACCGACTATTGCCGCCCGTCGGCAAAGCATCCGTCCCGCAATGAAAATCCTAACGGTATTTGGCACTCGTCCCGAAGCCATAAAAATGGCGCCTCTGGTGCACACACTCGCTCAAGAGCCGTCCATCGAGGCGCGCGTATGCGTAACTGCTCAGCACCGGGAGATGCTGGATCAGGTTCTCGGGCTATTCGAGATTCAGCCGGATTTTGACCTGAATATCATGAAACCAGGTCAGGATCTGACGGACGTCACAAGTGCCATCCTGTTCGGCATGAAAGAGGTATTCCGGCAGTTCCAGCCCAATTACGTCCTGGTTCACGGCGATACCGCGACTACGTTTGCCACTTCCCTGGCGGCGTATTATCACAGGATCCCCGTGGGCCACGTGGAGGCCGGACTGCGCACCGGAAACATATATTCACCCTGGCCCGAAGAAGCCAATCGCAAATTGACCGGCGTGCTCGCGAATCTGCATTTTGCGCCGACCGGGACGTCTCGCGACAATCTACTGCGCGAGGGAGTTTCGGCCGATAACATCGTCGTGACAGGCAATACCGTCATCGACGCGCTTCTGTGGGTAAAACAGAAACTGGCCGTGGACGAGGCATTGCGCAATTCAATCGCTGCGCAGCTTCCCTTCCTGAACGACGACCGGCGCCTCGTGCTCATCACCGGGCACCGCCGTGAGAGTTTCGGATCCGGATTCGAAAGAATATGCCAGGCGATCGCGGCCTCGGCTGCCCGCTTTCCGGACCATGATTTCGTCTATCCCGTCCATCTGAATCCAAATGTGCGCGAACCGGTCAACCGCCTGCTGAAAGGGCTGAAAAACGTCTTTTTGGTCGAACCGATGGATTACTTGCCGTTTGTGTACTTGATGGACAGGTCGCACATCATCCTGACGGATTCTGGCGGCATTCAGGAAGAGGCGCCTTCCCTGGGCAAGCCGGTGCTGGTCATGCGCGACACCACCGAACGCCCGGAAGCGGTAACGGCGGGTACCGTTAGGCTGGTCGGCACGGATACGGACACCATCACCGCGCAAATCGCGACGCTGCTGCTGCAGCCCGGCGAATACAAGAAAATGAGCGTCGCCCATAACCCGTATGGCGACGGGCTGGCAAGCCGGCGCATCGTGGAGCATCTGCGCCAAGCCGGAAAGCCCTCCGTGTAGCCGCAGGTGTCGCCCTGACGGGCTTCCCGAAAGAGTTATTCTTTTTCGGGATAGCCGTCAGGGTTGTTTTTCTGCCAATTCCAGCCGTCCCTGCACATTTGGTCGACGCTCCGTCGAGCGGCCCAGCCCAGGACCTGGTTTGCCAGCGCGGGATCTGCCCACGCCTCACCAATATCGCCCGCCCTGCGCGATGTCACTTGATGCGGCACGGGAACGCCGCTTTCGCGTTCGAACGCCCCGATCAATTCCTTAACCGATGTCCCGCGCCCCGTGCCCAGGTTGAACGCTGCGAATCCCTGCCCGCTGCGCGAGGATAACGCGTAGTCGATGGCCTTGACGTGCCCGTCTGCCAAGTCGGCGACGTGGACATAGTCCCGAACGCCTGTACCATCGGGCGTGTCGTAGTCGTCGCCAAAAATGCGCAGGCACGCCGACCGGCCAACGGCCGTGCGCGTAATGTACGGGAACAGATTATTGGGTTCGCCCCGCGGATCCTCTCCGATCAAGCCCGACTCATGCGCGCCGATCGGATTGAAATAGCGCAGGCAGATCGCCTTGATCGCGGGGTCGGATGCGCAAAGGTCTCGCAAAATCTGCTCAACCATCGCCTTGGTCCATCCATAGGGATTGGTCGGCGCTATGCGATGCGTTTCCACGAAGGGCAGGAATTCCGGCTCTCCGTAGACAGTGGCCGAAGAACTGAACACGATGGTGCCCACACCCGCGCGGCGCATTGCCTCCAACAGCACGAGCGTGCCTGCCACATTGTTGTCGTAGTACGCCAACGGCATGCTGTTGGACTCGCCTACCGCCTTCAATGCCGCCAGATGAAGCACGCAACTGACCGGTTGGCCGCGGTCGGCGCATTGCTGGAAAGCCGAGTCCAGGGCGCTCGCGTCCCGGATGTCTCCAACGATGCATTCCACCGCCACGCCTGTAATCTTCTCGACACGTTCAATAGCGACAATGCCACTATTGGAAAAATTGTCGAACACCACCGGCCGGTAACCCGTTTGGATCAGGCTGACGAGAGTGTGCGTGCCGATATAGCCTGCGCCACCGGCGACCAAAATAGAATGTTCCATCGCTGCTCGTTTCAATCCAACATCACGGCATGACGCCAAGGCGGTTGCGGACTGCACGTTTCACCCGCCGGTAGCCGCGCAACGGCAAGCCCAGTAGATTCTCGAACCAGGTATCCAGCCGGGCGCAGGGACCCGCCAGGCGCCAGTATGCGGCAATGGGCGCATAGTTGAACATCCTGGCGACCTTGATGCCGCGATGCACCTTCTTGCCGAACATGTCCCAGATGATCCCGGTCTTCAACCAATCCGAGCCGAAGTTCTTGTCCGCCACTGCAAAGATTTCCCGTAGCGCCTTGAGCTTCGGATAGTCGGAGAGCGTCTTTACCCGGTTAATCCACGATACGCAGTGGATCGCGACGTACCACATCAGCTGCTTACGGTAAGCCTCAAAGGCGCCCTTCTTCCGATAGAAGGCAAGCATGTCGTTGAGCGCCGGCACGATATTAAGGATGCGCTTGTCGGTTTGCTTCATCGACTGCGTCGGGCGCGTGATGTCGTAGTTATAGAGTTCCTTGTCGACGTAATAGATCTTCTTGGCGACGAGGTAGCTCTTGGGTACGAAATTCGCGTCCGCGAACATGATGCCCGGCAAAAGTCTGACGTCCGGATCTTCGAATATCGAACGATGGTAGATCCGGCCGCAGGGCGTTGCCCAGTTGCGGTACAGCAAGTCGCGATCCGATGCCGTCAATTCGCGTTCGGAATCGATCGGAATCGGCTTGAACTGCGACGTGTAGCCGGTAAAGTAATAACGAAGATTACCGATCAGCAGGTCTGCCCCGGTTTCTTGCGCCTTCTCGTACATGAACTCAATCGCATCATCATCCAGGAAATCATCGCCGTCGACGATAATGATGTATTCCCCGGTTGCTCGATCAATTCCATAATTGCAGGCCGCGCCATGGCCGCCGTTCTCTTTGATGAACGACTTGAAGATACCCGGCCACTTGGCTACGTATTCATCGATGATGAGCTGGCTGTCATCCGTCCCGCCGTCATTGACGACCAGAACTTCGATGTCCTTGCATTTTTGGTTTGCAAGGGAAGCCAGACACCGTTCGACATAGAATTCCAGGTTATATACCGGAACCACGACACTGACTTTAGGCCTCATTTCTTCTTGTTCTCGTCGAAATCGGCGTCGAACACGTCCAGAGCACGCTCGATGATGTTGTTCATGTCGTAGTAGCGGTACTCCGCCAGACGTCCGACCAGCTTCAGATTCGCGAATGTATTGGCCAGCTCAACATAGCGGGCATACAGCTCGGCGTTGGTGTCCTTCGGAATAGGATAGTAAGGAATGCTCTTCGAGGGCACCTTGCGGTCATATTCCTGCGGATACTCCTTCATGATGGTGGTTTTTTCCGGCTTCTGACCCATCAGGTGCTTGTATTCCGTGATGCGGGTGAATTGCTCCGAATTGGGGTAATTCACCGTCGCTGTCGGCTGATACAGCTCCATGTCGTGCGTTTCGAGATCGAACCGCAGCGACCGGTACGGCAGTTCGCCATAGACATAATCAAACAGCTCGTCCACCGCTCCGGTATAGATCACGTCGCCGGAGAACTCTACGCCGTCCAGCAGGATCTTGCCGGTTTCCGTGTCGAACCGCAGAACGTCCTTCGCCTTCGTGTTCAGACGGACCTCGATGTTCGGGTTCGAGATCATGTTGGCGAACATGGCGGTGTAGCCCTTCTTCGGCAAGGCCTGGTGGCTTTCCTGGAAGTAGCGGTCGTCATAGGACAAATGCACGGGCACGCGGGCAGTGATGGTCTCGAAATCGAGATTTTCAGGCTTGTCGCCCCACTGCTTCGTCGTGTAATTCAGATAAATATTCTGGAAGATGAACTCGCCCAGATCTCGAACGCGCTGGTCACTGTGCTTGCGCAGCACCGACACGGGCACTTTCACGTCCATGCCGAATTCCGAAACCAGCAGTTCCTTCAGGTCCGCAGCCTGCTCCGGCAGCAGCTTCTCGAGCGAGGTCAGATTGAATGGAACCGGAACGAGTTGACCCTGCACATGGGCAAGCACCCGATGCTGGTAGGGTTCCCAATCGGTGAACTGCGAAATATAGGAAAGCACACGCGGACTATTTGTCCGGAACAGATGCGGCCCATATTTGTGAACCATCACGCCATGGTCATCGCGATAGTCATACATATTACCGGCGATGTGGTCCCGCTGCTCGATCAGCAGGACACGCTTGTTGTTTTGAGAGGCCAGGCGCTCCGCCAGGATGGAGCCGGCGAAACCGGTTCCGACAATCACTACGTCATAATGATTCATATCACACCTTTATAACTGAACGAATTGCGTTTTCCATGAGGCCTGAAACCCTCTGAACGGAATACTCTTCGTATGCTGAATAGTCAGGACTGATTTTCTTGTCGATGTACCGCTTCAGCACATAGGCAATCCTGTCCAACCTGCCATCCGCGATCAAGTTCTTGGCCTTCGCCATGATATCGGCCGTCGGCCCCTTGGGCATCGTGATCGACGCGATTGGCTTATGCGCCCCCATGTAGTCGGTGAGCTTGCCCGGAAAGAAGGGATTGCATTCCAGGCCATCCTCTGCCTTCGTGAACATGCCATCAATGAGAAGCAGCGCGTCGGCCTCCCCCATCAGGCGCAAGCTTTCGGAATAAGCCACCGGACCCAGGAAAATGACATGGGAAGGGTGTCGCATCGCCGCATGCGCGGCCCGGTCGCTTTCGCAAGGATGGCCGCCATAGAACCGGATTTCGAAACGGCCCTTGTACTCGGGGTAGATCTCCAGCAGCCGGTCAACCGCTTTCAATACTGGCTCCGCGGTGCGCTTGACGTGATACAGCGTGCCCAAGTGCGAAAAAACGAACTTCTCGTCGCCACGATCCCTAGGGGCCGGGTACATCTTTTGATCGAAGCAATGAGGCACCACCACGGCCTTCGCCTTCTGGGCAGCCAGATCGCCAGTGAACATCAGGTCGCGCTGATATTCGTTATTGAGGATAACGAGGTCGGCGTCGCGCAGCGTGGCCCGCTCGATGGCGCAATCTTCTTCAACCATCGGATAACCCGCAATGTACTTCACATACGGGTTCTTAACGAACAGATCGCCAAAATAAGCAATCCACGGCAGGTCCGGATGTTTTTTCTTGATTACAGCTGCGGCCTCATGACTCACGACCTCGTTCGAATGGGAAATAATAAAATCATATTTCTCATCCGACTGTTCGAATGCATTCACCACGCCCTCGATAAACTTCGAGCGGGCCTCGCGCGTGCGTGGCTGCGTGTGGTCGGCGTCCTTGATTTCGATCCGCTTGATGGGTGCGGACGCGAAAGCCATGATTCCGTCGTCGCGGGCATCGCGCGCCACCTGCACCACCGTATACGAGAAATCCGTGTCCTTGATCCGCTTAAAAAAATCCAGATCAGCCGAACCGATGTAAGGCGCAAAAAACCAGGAAGGTGCAAAACCGTTGAGTTTTTTCATTATGAAGCGAACTTATGCTTTAAGCCTCTTCCGGCCATAGATTTATAAAGATAACCGTCCATTATAGACGGAACAGGGAGGACGCAAAGGGATAGAAATTCAAGGCGGCGAGCATTACTTTTTTTCGATATTCAGGTATGGCGACCCAGCAGGTTTTTGGCGGCGCCCGAAACACGCTGCCCCAATGTCTTTTGCTCCCTCAGACGAGTATCGAGGCCGACAACCGCGCTTTCCAGCGCCTTGACGGCCTCGGCCAGTTCCTCGTCCTGCCGTTTGCGCTCGGCATCACAGCTCTGCACTTGCTCCAAAACTCGTTCGATCGCTGCCGAACTACGTTCCTCCGCCTGCGCGAACATCGCACTGAGCTCCTGCTGCGCACCGGCGAGCCGGTCTTGATGCGCCTTCTGCTCTTGCTGCTCCTGCTTCTGCTGCTGTTGCGTACCCGCAATCGCGAGCGCACTCATGCGCGCTTCGTAAAACCGGTAGCAGGCGGCGGCCTGGGGCGAAAAATATGCCGCCGAATGGACGACGCGACCCAGGCGATAGAACAGGTCCTCGGATGTGAGATAGGCCGCCGGCGATGCGGCCTCCGGCGAACGAATCACGCTATATATTGCCCGAACCAGAGGCTGCGCGCTGTAAGTAAAAGCAGAGATCTGCTTGGCGAAGGAGGACCATACGGCGTCTTCCGAGTGGTACTGAAGCAAGGTGCTCCTCAAATCCGCCAGTTGAGACGTCGCTTTCGCGCGTTGGCTGAACAGATCCTCGGCAGGCGCGTTCGGCAAGTTGCGGCCCGAGAAATTGGCATATGCGCCGCGCCGAAACAGGTCGGGATCGACAAACCCCTTGACCCCGTCGTATCCGACCATGCACACCGGCTTGCCGCAGGCCACCCCCTCCAGCAATACGCGGCCCATGCCCGCGACGCCCGCGCTGGAGCGCATGAGGCTCTCCACGTCCGACCTCATTCCCAGGAACCGCACGGTGTGGGCAACCCCATCCTGCTCCAGCCATTCCTCCAGCGTGGCCCTTCCGGGGCCGTCGCCAACGATATCGACGCGCCCCAGGCCCAACGCATGCGCCTCGTTCACGAACGCCCGTATGCCATGGATCTTGACCGCGTCCAGCCGGCTGACGGCGAGCCACGGCGCATCCTGGGGAACCGGCGAGCCGGGCTGGCCGAACCGGTTTACGTCAACGGCGTTGTGTTGGATGCGCAGCGCTCCTTCCCCGACATAGGGCGCCACAAGATCGCCCACCTCGTCGGAAACGGCGAGCACGGCGTTCGCCGAGGGCAACACCAGCGCCGCCAGCAGGTAATCATTGACGGGTCCGTAGCCGGAGCTCAACGATGTCGGGCCATGCAGCGTAAGAACGAAGGGGACTCCCTCCATTGCCGCAGCAAGCATGGCTGGAAAAAGGCTCGTGAACGGATGCGCGTGCACGTGTGTCACGGCTTTCTCTCGAATGAGAGCACGCAGCCCTTCCACTGTCGCCACGAGATCGGTGACGGTCGCATCGGGACCGAGGGCCAAGCCCGACCGTAGCGTGAAGAGGCCGGGCGGCAAGAATTCGGCGGCGGGCTCGGACCCGCAAGCCAGATGCACTGCCCAGCCTTGGGCAACCATGGCCCGCACCTGGCCCGCGATATAGGTTTCCAGCCCGCCGACTTCGTAGCTCTCAGTCACGATAAGGAGAGAATGCACAGCGACGCTCACAGCTTTTCCACCCTGGCATTGGACGCAAGCGCCGCGATCCCGCTCCCCCGGATACGACGATGGCTCACCTTGAGTATGATCACGTCGGTTTTGCGGTCGAGGTAATCCATTCCCGCCTTGGTCACCTCTTCGGCGATCGCCAGGGTGACGAAATAATTGCCTTCGCACAACGTCAGCTCAAGATCGAATACGACCCGCAGGCGATCGCCAGGTTTGGCATCCGCGTAGCTGGAATCGTGATACAGCGTGCTGGTCCCGAATGCGGATACGCCCTCGACCGTGCGGATGAGCAATCCGGCCTGCATCAGCGAGATCGGCGCGAACACTTCCACGTCGACTTCGATCCTGGCCTTCTGTCCAATCTCGAACGCTTCGCATTGCTCGCCGGCCTCGTCCAGCGCTCGCCATCCGCGAATCAACGCGCGCATACCAGGGTCGTCGTCCGGACCCGGCTCCACCGTGCCCGCAGTCGCAACGTGTTCGGCGGCGGTACGTTGCTCGTCGACCGACGCTTCGCCCGACGACACGTTCGCATTTAGATAACGCAGATACGTGCGCTCATCGGAGTAAAGCAACGCGTGATACTGGTCGACCACTTCCTTGGCCGGCCCCAGCCCGTGCAATTCGCCCTTGTGCAGCAAAGCCGCCCGCTGGCAGAATTTTTCTACGGTGGAGGTCGCATGGGTAACGATCAAAATGGCGCAGCCGCCCGCGCGTAAACGTTCGATGTAATCGAAACATTTGCGCTGAAATTTCTCGTCACCAACCGACAGCGCTTCATCGACGATCAGCACGTCGGGCTGGACGCATGCCTGCACCGCAAATGCCAGGCGCACATACATGCCGCTGGAATATGTTTTTACCGGCTGCTCCAGATGCTCCCCAATATCGGCAAAGGCGATGATTTCGTCGATCCGCTCGTCCATCTGCTCCTTGGAAAAGCCCAGGATCGAACCATTGAGATAAACGTTCTCGCGGCCGCTGAAATCTGGATTGAAGCCCGAGCCCAATTCCAGCAGCGCCGCCAGCTTGCCGTTGACGCTGGCTTCGCCGGTGGTGGGCGCCAACGTGCCTGCAATGATCTGCAGCAATGTGCTCTTGCCGCTGCCATTGCGGCCCAAAATGCCGACTGTTTCGCCCCTTTTAACGTCGAGCGAAACGTTCCGCAGCGCCCAGAATTCCTTGAAATACTGGCGCCGGCCGAACGAAAGGAACTGCAGCAAACGATCTCGCGGCTGCGAGTACATCTCGAACCGCTTGGAGACGTTCTCTACCGAAATAACTTTCTCAGAGAACATCGGCAAACCCCTTCCTTGTTTTTTGGAACCACGAAAATCCTAGAGCCGCAACGACCATCGCCACCACCATATAAATTGCCCAAACATCCCATGCAATCGGCTTCCCCCAAAACAGAACATTCCGGCTTTGCTCAATAATGAGGGTGAGCGGACTTATGTGAAGGAACGGACGGAATCGCTCCGGAATCGCCTCGGCCGCATAGAAGATGGGCGACAGGAACATCAGGACGGTGGTGATGATTCCGATGAATTGCGTGACGTCTCGCAAATACACACCGAGTGCGGCCAGGAACCAGCTGAACCCCAATATGATGATGGCCAAGGGCAATACCACCAACGGGAACAGCACCACGGTCCAATGCGGAACGCCGAACAGGATCAAATAAAAAATCACCCAAACCAGCAGGCTGATCAGCAAATGAAAGAGCGCAGCCCCCAGCGACACACATGGAAGGGTTTCCAGGGGAAATACGACTTTCTTGACGTAATTGACGTTGCTCAGGATCAGCGACGGGGCGCGATTTATGCATTCGGCGAACAGGTTGAAGACGATCAGGCCGGCAAAAAGCACCAGGGCGAATTCCGCCTTGGATTCAGAGCCCCCTGGCCAGCGCGCCTTGAACACCACGCTGAATACGAAGGTATAAACCAGCAGCATGAACACGGGGTTGAAAAACGACCACAACAGGCCCAAGGCCGAACCTCGATACCGGCCGACGACTTCTCGCTTTATGAGATTCCACGTCAGCTGGCGATTCTTCGCCAGGCTTTTGAGCAGCGACAGCGGAGATGCACTGTGTTTTGAATTTTGAGACACGCGCAATAATTCCTACAAATTGGTCATCGATTAAGTTTGTGCCATATGCCACGCTTTGCCACGGCATACCACGTATAGCAGAGGAAAAAACCCATGCTGCGGAAAACGGATAAGCCCAGTCCCGATCGATAAATCCGCCACTGCCAGCGGGCCGCCTTCAGCTTGTTGGCGGACAAGGAGTTGGCGCTGACGCGATATCTTGCAATCGGTTCGCCAGCTGGCGTGGCTCGGGCCGGTCCGGTACGCGCAAGCGCCCTCAACCAGAACAGATAATCCTCATGCTTGATGTCCTCGAACCTCAGGCCGGCCAGTTCCGACCGGCGAAATATGCCGGTCAGGTTACCGATAAAGTTGGACTTCAACATATCGTCGTACCGCAGTATCTCCGGCGCAACCACCTTGCCGACGACATGTCCGTCGTAGTCGACCCGGAGATAGTCTCCATAGGAGATCGGGACGCCGGTCTCTTCCATGAATGAGACCTGCCGTTCCAACTTGCAGCGCTCCCACGCGTCGTCGGCATCCAGAAACGCCACATACCGCCCGCGGGCCATATCCAGGGCGTTGTTCCGGCTGCGCACGACTCCCTGGTTGTCCGGGTTGCGACTGTACAGGATCCTCGGGTCCTCGCGCTGGAACGTCCTGACGATGTCGGCCGTCTCGTCGGTCGAAGCATCGTCGACGACCAGCAGCTCCCAGTCCCCATAGGTCTGATTCTTAACGGATCCGATCGCCTCGGCAATGTACCGCCGCGCATTGAAGGCGGGCATGACGATCGAAACGAGCGGTCGGCCTTCAACGTTCATGGAGTCGTCCGTCCTTGAAAAGCCGGCTCACTCGCTTCACGTACTCGCCCCGGTAATGCGTTCGATAATATGCGGCATAGCGTTCCGCCCACAACTGCGCGGCTCGGTGCCCCCGCTCGGTCACTGCCTGCGACGATAGCCCGTCGAGCCATTGGACCAGCGATTGCCTGCCCTCGGCGACGGCCCAGCCCGACACGTCGTGTTCAACTCTGTCCCCCGGCGGGGTGCCGGTCGTCGTCAGCAGCGGACGGCCAAGCATCAGATGCTCGTAGTATTTGTTGGGGGAAGCATATCGGTGATTCGGAACGGTCAGGTAATACAGGCCCACGACGATATCCATCGTAGCCATCAGGCGCAACCCCGCGTCGCTTTCCTTGGCCCCGTAGTAGTGGATGTTCGAAGCGGTCTCGGACGCGGCTGAAAAAGCCGGCGCCAATCGACCGTATCCCGCAACGTGCAACTGCACGTCCGACCGGCCCGTGCAAGCCGCGAGCAGGTCCTCGAGTCCGCGGTGCTGCGACTCCAGGACCCCGAAGTAGCCGATCCGCCACGGCTTATTTGCCTCCCAGGGAGCAACGGGCTGTAGATCCGAGTTCGGGACATTTTCCAAAACCAGCACCCGCTCGTCGCCTGGCTGCAGATCATGCTGCGCATAACGCTCGGCGCTTGCGATGATGGTCAACGCCGCCGAGCGGGCGACCATCCGCTCCAGAGCATCTAGAGCCTTACCCGCCTTGCCCCTGATATTGCGCACCGCGGTGTACTTATCGTACAGATCCAGCACCAGCGGGCGTCTGAACAGCCGGCAGAACAACCAGCCCGCGAATCCGGCATCCAGATCGACCGCGTGCACCAAGCTCACCGCCTTGCGCTCTTTCACTAGGCGCCAGAAGACGTGGGCATTCCACCAAAGCAACGCGACGGCGTTGCGCCATCCTCCGCCCAATCTGGCCTGCCGGGCAAAATAATGGAACCGTGGCCGCGCCGATACAGCCCGACCATCCTTGTTCCACCCGATGAAACTGAACGGAATACCGGCCTCGGTCAGCGCTTCGAAGTATTTCCCCATGCGGGCATCAAAGTCGGCTATGTACGAACGAATGAAAAATATCATTTGCGCGGAGAGCGGCCGGGACCGTGACGGCCCCGCTTCTTGATAATCATCCAGCGCGGCATTCGAAACAGCACGAGTTTGCGGTATAGCAACACGTACGTGATGGAAAACGCCGCAGCGCAGGCCATCAGCACGTAAGGCATTTGCCAGAACAGCACCGCCGGAATCACCGCCATGGATGACAACAACCACAGGTAGGGCGAAGTCATGGAGTTGCGCTGGTTGCGGTGGCGCAATTCACGGGATCCGACGGCCCATCGCACGACGCGCTTGTAGATGAGCATGTGCAGATGCACACCGTCGGGTGCACCCGGGGAAACGCCTCTTAACCATTTCTTGCGGTAGATCGAGAACAAGGTCTCGAACACCGGATAAATGCACAGAAGCAAGGGGAACCAGGCCGAGACGTTGGGATGACGGGCGAGCATCAGCACGGAAACGGTGCCGATCATAAACCCTATGAAATAGGCGCCCCCGTCTCCCAGGAAGATCAAGCCGCGCGGATAATTCCAGAGCAAAAAGCCCAGAATCGCACCGATCATTCCGACACAGGTAACGAGCAGCAGCCGGTCGCCGAGATAATAGGAAACGTAGGCGAACCCCGCAAATATCATCGCGGACACAACCGCAGCCAGCCCATTGTATCCGTCGATAATATTGATGGCGTTGGCCGCGCCCGCAATGGCCACCGCGGTGACAATGAACGAGATGGGACCGAACTGCAGCAGCCAATCTATCCCGATAATATCCAGGCGCGTCAACGTGGCGCCAAGGAAGTAATACGCAGCCATACCGGACAGCATCGCCAGCGACAACCGCTGCAACACCCTTACCCGCTTGGTGATGTCTTCGGCCAAGCCGCCAAGAAACGCCGGCATCGCGACGGCCAGCAAAGTCAGCGGCTCATTGCTCAACGAGGATTCGCGCAATGTCGCCAGCACGAAAATGCACGCCATGGCAAAAACCAGAGAAACACCTCCGACCCGCGGCACAGGCTTATCGTGGTATTTCTGCACCCCGTCGGTTTCATGGTCGGCGGTGAATTTTCCGTGAAGCGCGTTAAACCTCAGCACTAGCAGCGTGAAAACCAGGGACGCGATGAACGCCACAAGCAAATAAAGCATATTTTATTTAAGCGCCGTTACAAGATAATCGTTTTAATATTCTAGTTTCTCGCCCTGGTGTTTTTCGAACGATTTGCCAGAGCAACCTAGCTGTCAACCACGCTTAATTCGAGCCATAGGGCAAATTTCGCTATTTCACTATAAGAACCGCGGAAAAACTTTACTGCGATCAATGAGGGAAGGCTAAACAAAACCGGTGCCGGAGCATGCCCTGTCGACGTCTTCAGCGCCTAGGCTTGCGCGCGACCTGCCCAGCGCCCGTCCTGCCCCGTCCGGAACAATCGTCGAATTATCGCACTTTCCCCGTTGCGCGGCAGCGTAATAAGGAGTAGATCCTTGACAAAAAATCCTTCAGAAATTAGGTGACCGATGCGTCGGCGCATTCACCAAGCCTGTTTTGCGGCCAGCCGCAGGGGCCGCGACAAAGGGAAATACCCCTGAATAGGAATAAGAACGCTTTATCCGTTGTTGCAGTTACGTCACAGGACACGGTTCCCAAGCGCGGCGATTCAGGTCCGCATCGGACGGGACAGGCGTGAGGTGGTCAATTCCCGGCACTAGGGCCACAATGCACTCATAAGCCCTACAAGGAGACAGCCATGCGCATTGCCGATGCCCAATGGATTCCTTCGACGCAGCACCAGACATGGGATGCGTTGACCGACCCGCGAGTGTTACAGAAATGCATTCCCGGGTGTGTCGAAGTCGCCATGCGCAGCCCGACCGAATATGCGGTCACGCTGCGCGCCAAGATCGCCGGCATCGACACCGACTACGAAGGCGAGATCCTGCTCTCCGACATGAACGCCCCCGACAGCTGCACGCTGGTGTTCGAAGGCAAGGGGCGGGCCGCCTGCCTGGCGATCGGCACGGCGCAGATCAACCTGACCACCAAGGACCAGGGCACCCGCGTAGCCTACACGGTGGCCGGCATGGCGGGCGGCAAGCTGGGCGAATGCGGGGAAGGCGTTCTCCTGAAGGCCGGAGAGAAGATCATCGAGAAATTCTTCGCGTCCTTCATCGACCACATGGCGACACAGCCGCGTATCGCGCCCCCTCCCCCGCCTCCCGAACCCGAGGCGCGAGGTCTATCCAATTCACGCTGGTCCTGGATGCTGGTCGTGCTGGTCATCGCGGTTTTCTGGGGATATCACACGTTTTACAAGTGATAACCCTAGGGTGCCGGTGATATCCTTGACGGCATGAATCCGCCGCCGACGCCCCCGCAGCCAGCCACCGATCCCACACGTTCAAGACGGGACCTGCTGATGGCGATGGCGGGCGTGTCGGCCACCGTGGTGCTTGCCGCCCTGGATTCCACCATCATCAGCACCACCCTGCCGCGCGTGGCCGAGGCGCTGAACGGCATGGCGCTCTACGCCTGGGTCGGCACGGGCTATCTGCTGGCCACTGCGGCCTCCATCCTGATCTTCGGCCGGCTGGGCGACATGTTCGGCCGCAAGCCCTTAATGCTGGTGTCGGTGCTGATCATCGCGCTGGGCTCCATCGCATGTGGCCTGGCGCAATCCATGACCCAACTCATCGTGTTCCGCACCCTGCAGGGGGTGGGCGGCGGCATGATGATCGCCACGGCATTCGCCGCGCCGGCGGATCTGTTTCCCGACGCCAAGCAGCGGGTCAGATGGATGGCGCTGGTGTCCGCGGCCTTTGCCATGGCCAGCGGCATCGGCCCGGTGCTGGGCGGGGCGGCCACGCAGGCGTTGGGGTGGCGCGCGGCGTTCTTCATCACGCCGATCGCAGCCGCCGCCGCCTTCTTCCTCTTGGCCCGTTATTTCCCGCGCATCCGGCCCATTCACGACGGCAGCCGCAAGATCGACTGGCTGGGCGCCATCCTGCTCGTGCTGGCGGTGGGTGCGCCGCTGGCCGCGCTGGAGCTGGCGTTTGCCAGCGGCGAACACGCGCATCCCATGCTCGGCCTGACGCTGGCGCTGGTCGGCGCCGCCGCCATCGCCATCCTGATTCCGACCGAACGCCGGGTGAAGTCGCCGATCTTCCCGCTGCGCGTCCTGTCCGGCCGCGACCCACGCCTCTTGAACGTGGCGGCAATGATGGTGGGCGCGGTGATGTTCATCCTGATCTTCTACAGTCCGCTGCTGTTGCAGCAGGTGCTGGGCTACACGCCCAGCCAGGCGGGCCTGCTGCTGACGCCGCTGGTGGCCGCGATCTCGGTCGGCAGCATCATCAACGGCCGGATGTTCCCCAAGCAGACCGAGCCGCAGCGGCTGATGGTGTTCGGCGGCGGCCTGCTGGCAGCAGGTTCGCTCATGGTGCTGCTGATTTCGCCGGGCACGTCGGCCTGGTGGATCCTGTCCGCCTTTTTCGTCAACGGCTGCGCGCTGGGCTTTCTGTTGCCCAACCTGACGCTCTTCATGCAGATGCTGAGCGAGCGGCGCGACGTGGGCGTGGCCTCGGCGCTGGTGCAGACCACACGCGCCATCGGCAGCGCGCTGGGCACTGCCGTGGTCGGCATTCTGATTTCGCACAGCACGGTGCTTTCCGGCGTGCGGACCGGGCTGATCCTGTGTATCGTCCTGTCCCTGACCTGCGCGCTGCTGGCGCACCGGGTCAAGATGCGAAACCTGGTCACGAGCCGTAGCCAGGGTTGATTCCAAGCTCAACATGCAACGCCGCGATCTGCTGGACCTGATGATTCTTGCCGCCGTCTGGGGCGGCTCGTTTCTTTTCATGCGCGTTGCCGTGCCCGAGTTCGGACCCGTCGCGTTGATCGAGCTGCGCGTGGGACTTGCTGCGCTGTTCCTTCTGCCCGCCGCGATCTGGCGCAACAAGCTGCCATTGATAGCCCGCCGCTGGAAAGCCATTCTCGTGGTTGGCACCCTGAACGCGGCGTTGCCCTTCCTGCTTTATGCATACGCCGCCCAGTCGCTGGGCGCAGGGTTCCTGTCGGTCGCCAACGCCGTGACGCCGGTATGGGGCGCCGTGATCGGCTGGCTATGGCTCAAAGACCGGCTGCCCTGGACCCGGTCGCTGGGGCTGCTGATCGGCATGTCCGGCATCGTCGTGCTGGTCTGGGACAAGCTCGACTTTCAATCCGGCGGCACCGGCTTTGCCGTGCTTGCCGCCATCTCCGCGCCGGTCTTCTACGGCGTCGCCGCGAACTGGACCAAGCGCTTCCTGACGGGCGTGGATCCGTTGACCAGCGCGACGGGCAGCATGGTGTCGGCCGCTCTCGTCCTGCTTCCGGCGGCCCTGGTCACCTGGCCAGCGCAGCCCGTCTCCTGGGAAGCCTGGGGCGCGACGGTCCTGCTGGCCGTGGTGTGCACCGGCGCAGCGTACATCGTGTTCTTCCGGCTGATCGCGAACGTCGGCCCGACCGGCGCGGTCAGCGTCACGTTTCTGGTTCCGATCTTCGGGGTCGTCTGGGGCGCCTGGTTCCTGGACGAAGCCATCACTGCGCCGATTCTCGCGGGCGCGGGGGTCATTCTGGTCGGCACCGCGCTGGCGCTTGGACTGGTCGGGATGAAACGCCGAACCTGACCCTGGCTAGCCCAACACGACCCGGGGTGCTTGCGCCAAGGCGAGGCCCTGACGGTCCTTATCCGACAGGATCGGCTCGCCTGCCGCCGGCCAGGGAATCGCCAGCGCCGGATCATCCCACCTCACGCAATGCTGGTGCGCCGGCAAGTACGGCACCGTCGTCTTGTAGACCACATTGGCGTAGTCGGACAGCACCAGGAAGCCGTGCGCAAAGCCCTCCGGCAGCCAGAGCTGGCGCTGGTTCTCCGACGACAGGATTTCGCTCGTCCATTGGCCGAATGTGGGCGATCCCTCGCGCATGTCCACCGCGACGTCGAAGATTTCACCTTCGGTGACGCGCACCAGCTTCCCTTGCGATTGCAGCGTCTGATAGTGCAAGCCGCGCAGGACATGGCGCCGCGAATGCGACTGGTTGTCCTGCAGAAAAGGGACCGGACGGCCAACCGCCGCATCGAAGGCCGATTGAATATAGGTCTCGACGAAGTAGCCGCGAGCGTCATGATGCATCACCGGATCAATGCGCAGGACGTCGGGCAGGGACAAGGGCGTGATGCGCATCAGTGCGGCACCTGAGTGAGAAGGTTCATCAGGTATTGGCCGTAGCCGCTCTTGATCAGCGGCCGCGCCAGCGCTTCCAGTTGCGCCGCGTCTATCCACTGCTTGCGGAACGCGATTTCTTCCGGGCAGGCGACCTTCAGGCCCTGCCGGCGCTCGAGCGTCGCAATGAACTGCGATGCATCGAGCAGGCTGTCGTGCGTGCCCGTATCCAGCCAGGCATGGCCCCGTCCCATGATTTCTACGTTGAGCGCGCCCAGGTCGAGGTACGCCTGATTCAGATCGGTGATTTCCAGCTCATCGCGCGCGGACGGGCGAATCCGGCGCGCCAGTTCGATGACCCGGTTGTCGTAGAAATACAGCCCGGTCACTGCGTAATTGGACTTGGGCGACGCCGGCTTTTCCTCGATACGCAGCGCATTGCCCTGTGCGTCGAACTCGACGACGCCGTAGCGTTGCGGGTCCTGCACATGGTAGGCAAAGACAGTGGCGCCAGTCTGCCGCGCCATCGCCCCAGCCAGCAGCTGGGGGAAGTCATGCCCGTAGAACAGGTTGTCGCCCAGCACCAGCGCGCAGGGCGACTGTCCGATGAAGTCCGCCCCGATCAGGAACGCCTGGGCCAGGCCTTCGGGCGCCGGCTGCACCGCGTACTGCAGCGACAGTCCCCACTGCCTGCCATCGCCCAGCAGCTGCTGAAAACGCGGAAAGTCCTCGGGCGTCGAGATGACCAGGATCTCGCGTATGCCGGCCAGCATCAGCGTGGACAGCGGGTAATAGATCATGGGCTTGTCGTAGACAGGCATGAGCTGCTTGCTCACCGCCAGGGTCGCGGGGTGCAGCCGCGTTCCCGACCCGCCCGCCAGAATGATGCCCTTGCGCGCGCCCGCTGCCGTCATGGCATGTCTCCTTCGAATGGCTGCGACCGGGTGGGCGCCTTCTGCAGCCATTGCGGATGATCCAGATACCACCGGACCGTCTTTTCCAGGCCCGAGGCAAACGTTTCGGCCGGCTGCCAGCCCAGCTCCTGCCGCGCCTTGCCCGAATCGATGGCGTAGCGGCGATCATGACCCGGCCTGTCGGCGACCAGCGCGATCAGGTCCCGGTATGCGCCGCCATCGGCCCGCGGGCGCAAGGTATCCAGCAAGGCGCAAACCGCCGTGACGACTTCCAGCGTGGTGCGTTCATTGCTCGCGCCCAGGTTGTAGGTCTGGCCGGGCCGGCCCTTCTCGAGCACCCGGCGCAGGCCGTCGCAATGATCGGCGACGTACAGCCAGTCCCGCGCGTGCAAGCCATCGCCATACACCGGCAAAGGCTTGCCCGCCAAGGCGTGATGGATCATCAGGGGAATGAGCTTTTCGGGAAACTGCCGGGGACCGAAATTGTTGGAGCAGTGCGTCATGAGCACCGGCAATCCATACGTCTGCGCCCAGGCCCGCACCAGGTGGTCACCCCCCGCCTTGCTGGCGGCGTAGGGGTTGTTCGGCTGATAGGGGCTGGCTTCGGTGAAGCCTGGGTCGGCGGGCGCCAGCGAACCGTAGACCTCGTCCGTCGAGACGTGCAGGAAGCGGAACGCATCGCGCTCGGCGCCGTCCAGCCCGCTCCAGAACGCACGCGCGGCTTCCAGCAGCCCGAAAGCGCCGCCCACGTTCGTCCGGACGAAATTGCCGGCGCCGGCAATCGAGCGATCGACGTGCGTTTCGGCCGCGAAATTGACGATGGCCCGCGGACGGTGCGCATGCAGCACCTCGGTCATCCGATGCGTGTCGGAGATATCCGCCACGACAAGGACATGGCGCGGATCTTGTTCCAGACCGGCGAGATTGGCGGGATTGCCGGCGTAGGTCAGCTTGTCCAGGTTGACGACCGCCTCATCGCCATGCGCCAGCCAATCCAGCACGAAGTTGGATCCGATGAACCCGGCGCCCCCGGTGACGAGAATACTCATTGCGTTGTGCCTGATCGGAGGGCAACCCTCCAAAACGCGTAGTTTACTGCCCGGCCGCCGCGCACCCGCGTTCAGTACTTGTCCGACGTGCCCGTGAACGCCACGCCGATCCGCAGCAACGCATAAGACGCCGCATCGACCCACCGCCGCACGAAACCCCGGCGCTGGTAATCCAGCGGCCGAATAAAGCGTCCGCCTTCGCGGATGGCGGTTTCCAAGCGCTCCTGCAGGTCCCAGGCGAACGGCTGGCTGTCGACCACGACATTGGCCTCGCGCGCCAGCAGCAGGCTGAAGGGGTCGAGGTTCGATGACCCCACCGTCGCCACGTTGTCGATCACCGCGACCTTCGCGTGCAGGTAGCTCGGCATGTACTCGTAGATCTCGATGCCGTCGCGCAGCAGCTTGTCATACAGCGAACGCGTGGCGTGATACTGCATCCGGTATTCGACCTTGCCCTGCAACAGCAGCCGCACGCGCACGCCGCGGGCGGCGGCCTTGGCCAGCGCGCGGCGAAAACGCACGCCCGGAAAAAAGTAGGCATTGGCGATCAGGATGTCGCGCCGCGCGCGCGAGATGCCGAACAGATAGGCACGCTCGAATGTCCTGCGGAAACGCAGGTTGTCGCGCAGCACCAGCGCGGCGCGCAGCATGCCGCCAGGCGGCGCAGGAACATCGCGCGGCTTGAGCAGCTGCAACCGATGCCAGTCGCGCGGATGGCGCCGCAGGCGCGCCCAGTTCAGGCGCACCCACAGGAGATCCTGCGCATGGGCTGCCTGCGTGACGAGCGGGCCTTCGACCTGAACGGCGAAGTCGAAACGCGGACCGGTCAGGCCGTCGGTGGGATCCAGGTCATCGTAGTCGTCGATGACGTTGATGCCGCCGATGAAGGCCATGCGGCCGTCGATGATGGTGACCTTGCGATGCAGGCGCCGCAGGCGGCTGCGCGATGGCACGAAGCGCGCGAACCAGCGCGGCTCGGGCCGGAAGATGCGGCACTGCGCGCCCGCATTGGTCAGCGCAACGCGCACGCGCTCGCCGTGCAACGCGCTGCCAAAGCCATCCAGGACCACGCGTACCTTGACGCCGCGGCGCGCGGCCGCCGACAGGCACTCCAGCACCTTCGTACCGGTGCGGTCGAGCATGAAGATGTAGGTTTCCAGGTGCACGCTGACCGTGGCTGCGTCGATCGCCGCGCACAGCGCGGGAAAGAAGTCGGCGCCGTTCTGGAGCAGACGGATATCGTTGCCCTGCACCCACTCCAGCCTGTCCTGCTCGTCCTTCACGGGAGTTCCAGCTCCGCGAGCAAGGGCGAATGATCGGACAGCTTGGCCCACTCGCGGCCGCGCAGCACCCGGGCGCTGCGCACGGCAAAGCCGCGCTGGTAGATGCGGTCCAGGCGGAACCACGGGAACACGGCGGGAAACGTGCGCGGCGGCGGCGCCAGCAGCCGGGAGCTGCCGTCCATGCCGAGCTGGTTGTTGCGCTCCATGACCGAGACGCCGCTGCTGGGCAAACCGCGCAGGGCGTTGGACAGCCGCTTGACCGAGTCGCGCAGGCGCGGCAGGTCGCCGCCATGGCTGCGCGGGGCGTGCGAAAACACTTCGTACAGCCCAAGCTGCTGCACGAACATGGGAGCCAGCCGGTCATTCCAGTCGTTGAAGTCGCCGGCGATCAGGATGGGCTCGCCGTCGGGCACCATGCGCTTGATGCGCTCGGTCAGCGCCAGGATCTGGCGGCTGCGGCTGCCGGCAAAGAGGCCTAGATGCACCACGAAGCAATGCACCGCCCGATCGCCCACGTCGATGCGCGCATGCAGCAGCCCGCGTTGCTCGAGGCGATGGTCGGAGATGTCGAGATTTTCGTGGTCGAGGATGGGATAACGCGACAGCAGCGCGTTGCCGTGGTCGGTGGCGTGGCGGATGGCGTTGCGGCCATAGGCCACATCCAGCCGCAATGCCGCGGCCAGGGACTCGTGCTGAGCGTCGAGCAGCGACTTCTGCTCGTTGCGGCCCTGGACCTCCTGCAGGAAGACCAGGTCAGGGCGCAGGCCATACAGGCCCAGGCGAAGTTCATTCAGGGAGTCGCGCCGGCCTAGTGCCGAACGGCCCTTGTGTATGTTGTAGCTGACGACTCGGATGAGCGACATGGAAGCAATGGCGCCTTTCAAATCTTGGGAACTACCGGCCGGGTCCCGGTAGGTCCTCTGGCCAGCCGCCGCCGTGTTTGGCGGCGTTAGCCAGATTACTCCATTTCAGCCGGGCATTCCCATCTTTGCGGCATGCGGTCACGCCAGACTGACTGATCAGACACTTGAAACCTGCTCATGATTCGGGCGTGGCGCCCAGTGCGGATCGTGCTTCAAGCAGACCGCCGCGGATCCGGCGCTGCCGGTCCGCCAGCGGCCCCCGTGAAGAAGGCCGCCGGGGGGGGAGCGCCAACGGCGCTCCGGGGCTTTACGCCTTTTCGACGTTGCGCAGGCGGATGTGCAGCTCGCGCAGTTGCTTCTCGTCGACTTCCGACGGCGCTTGCGTCAGGAGGTCCTGGGCGCGCTGCGTCTTCGGGAAGGCGATCACGTCGCGGATCGATTCGGCGCCGGTCATCATCGTGACGATGCGGTCCAGGCCGAAGGCGATGCCGCCGTGCGGAGGCGCGCCGTACTGCAGCGCGTCCAGCAGGTAGCCGAACTTCTCGCGGGCTTCCTCGGCGCCGATCTTGAGCGCGCGGAACACCTTGCTCTGCACTTCCTCGCGGTGGATACGGACCGAGCCGCCGCCGATTTCCCAGCCGTTCAGCACCATGTCGTAGGCCTTGGCGAATGCCTTGCTGGGATCGGATTCCAGGAAGTCTTCGTGGCCGTCCTTGGGGCTGGTGAACGGGTGGTGGGCAGCGGTGTAGCGGCCGTCTTCCTCGTCGTATTCGAACATCGGGAAGTCGACCACCCACAGCGGCTTCCAGCCGGCCGTGAACAGACCCGTCTTCTTGCCGAACTCGCTGTGGCCGATCTTCACGCGCAGCGCGCCGATGGCGTCGTTGACGACCTTCTCGCGGTCCGCGCCAAAGAAGATGATGTCGCCGTCCTGGGCGCCGGTGCGCTTGACCAGTTCGGCCAGGGCAGCGTCGTGCAGGTTCTTGACGATGGGCGATTGCAGGCCGTCGCGGCCCTTGGCCACTTCGTTGACCTTGATGTAGGCCAGGCCCTTGGCGCCGTAGATGCCGACGAACTGGGTGTAGGCGTCGATCTCGCTGCGCGACATTTCGGCGCCACCGGGCACGCGCAGGGCGACCACGCGGCTGCCGGGCGCCGTGGCGGCGGCGGCAAACACCTTGAAGTCCACGTCGCGCATGACGTCGGTGATATCGGTGAACTCGAGCTGCACACGCAGATCGGGCTTGTCCGAGCCGTAGCGGCGCATCGCTTCGGTCCACGGCATGATCGGGAACGGCGACGGCAGGTCGACGCCCTGCACCACCTTGAACACGTGGCGGATCAGGTTTTCGAAGATTTCACGGATTTCGAATTCGTTCAGGAACGAGGTTTCGCAATCGATCTGGGTGAATTCCGGCTGACGGTCGGCGCGCAGGTCTTCGTCGCGGAAGCACTTGGTGATCTGGTAGTAGCGGTCAAAGCCCGAGACCATCAGCATCTGCTTGAAGAGCTGCGGCGATTGCGGCAGCGCGAAGAAGTGGCCGGCGTTGACACGCGAGGGCACCAGGTAGTCGCGCGCGCCTTCCGGCGTGCTCTTGGCCAGCATCGGCGTTTCGATGTCGATGAAGCCCAGCTCGTCCAGGAACTTGCGGGTTTCGATGGACACGCGGTAGCGCAGCATCAGGTTGCGCTGCATCTGCGGACGGCGCAGGTCCAGCACGCGGTGCGTCAGGCGGGTGGTTTCCGACAGGTTGTCGTCATCCAGCTGGAACGGCGGCGTGACCGACGCGTTCAGGATCTCGACTTCCTTGCAGAGCACTTCGATTTCGCCGGAGGCCAGTTCAGCGTTGGCCGTGCCGGCCGGACGCTCGCGCACCAGGCCGGTGACGCGGACGCAGAATTCATTGCGCAGGCGCTCGGCGGTGGCGAAGGCGGCGTTGTCCGGATCGAACACGATCTGCGCCAGGCCCGCGCGGTCGCGCAGGTCGATGAAGATGACCCCGCCGTGGTCGCGGCGGCGGTTCACCCAGCCGTACAGGGTGACGGTCTGGCCGAGATGGTCACGGCAAACCTGGCCGGTGTAGCAGGTACGCATGCGGGATGACTCCGTTTTGTGCTTGGTGTGTAAGGGTTACGAATCGGCGCGGGGTGCGTCCTGCACGCCCGGCGCCGGAGAGAGCGCAGCCGGCCGGACCACGGGCGTTGCCCCCGGGACCGGGGCGACCACGCCCATGGAAACGATGTACTTCAAGGCCGCGTCCACGCTCATCTGAAGGTCGACGACCTCGGCGCGAGGCACCATCAGGAAAAAGCCGGATGTGGGGTTGGGGGTCGTCGGCACGTACAGGCTGATGTGGTCGCCAGGCAGGCTGGCGGCCACTTCACCGCTGGGCGTGCCGGTGACGAAAGCGATGGTCCAGGCGCCTGCCCGCGGATACTGCACCAGCACCGCGCGGCGAAACGCCTGGCCGTTGGGGGCAAGCACGGTATCGCTGACCTGCTTGACCGAGTTGTAGATGGAACGCACGAGCGGGATGCGGCCCAGCAGGCTTTCCCACTGGTCGACCATGGTGCGGCCGATCAGGTTGGCGGCGAAGACGCCCGTCAGAAGCACCACCACGATCACGAGGGCGAAGCGGAAACCGGGAATGTCCAGTCCGAACAGCGATTCGGACGACAGGAAGCCGGGCACGAACCCTTCAAGGGTGGCGACCAGCAGTCCCAGTACCCACACCGTGATGACCAGGGGAACCCAGATCAGCAGCCCGGTGATGAAGTACTTCTTGATGACGCGCATCCGCATCGCGATGCGCTCTAGGAAGCGGCGCTGCCGGCAGCAGGCGTCGCCGGGGCGGGGGCTGCGGCAGGCGCGGCAGCCGGCGCGGCGGCGGGCGTGGCACTTTCAGCGGAGGCCGGGGCGGCGCCCGGGCTGCTGCTGTTGGCGCCGCTGCTGCTGTTGCCGCTGCCGTTGTTACGGAAGTCCGTGACATACCAGCCGGAGCCCTTGAGCTGGAATCCAGCCGCGGTCACCTGCTTGGAAAACGTGCTTTGGCCGCATTCGGGGCAAACCGAAAGCGGCGCGTCGGAAATCTTCTGCAAGACGTCTTTGGCATGGCCGCAGGCGCTGCACTTATAGGCGTAGATGGGCATCGAGGGCTCCCAGGCGCAAGCCCGGCATATCAAATTCCGCCTGCTGCCGCGCGCGGGCGCAAGGCTCGGCGGCTGGGCAAGGCCGGAAAAATACGGGAAAGTCTTGAATTTTAGCGGTTTTTCATAAAGCGTCGGTGTCCGCCCCACCCTGCCGGCCGCAAGCCGGCGCCCGGGGCACGGCCTGCCCGGTGCGGGCGGCCTTCCCCTACACGGGAAGCAAGAACATCACGGCGGCCACCAGGGTCGGTCCCAAGGCGCACAGGAACAGGCGCCCGGACGAAATGCTGCCATCCGGGAAATGGTTCTTCAGGATGGCGAAACCGGCCGGATTGGGCGCGTTGGCGATCACCGTCAACCCGCCGCCCGTGACCGCGCCGGCCACCAGCATGTAGCGCCAGGCCTCGCTGGTGCCTTCCACGAGCGACCCCAGATAGGTGAGCGCCGCGTTGTCGGTGATGGCCGTCAGCGCCGTCGCGCCCCAGAACAGGACGAAGGGCTCCAGCCCGCCAAGCAGTCCTTGCAGCCACCACTTCTGCAATCCGCCCAGCACCACGAGACCGGCCAGGAAGAAACCGACCATCAGGCCCTCCTTGATCATCAGGCGGTCCTGGTGCCGCTTGTACGCCTCGGAAAAACCGATAAACATCATCAAAAGGCCCAGGAAGATGGCCGGATGGTGCGCGGTCAGCACGATGGCGACCAGGAACACCAGGTGCACCAGGATCACGATGGCGGGCACCGGCGCGCGCTTGCCGGCGCCGTCCGGCGCATCGACGCCGCCGCGCGTGCCCACCGCGCCTTCGAGCAGCGCCTTGCGGCAGATGAACGTCAGCAGACCCGCGTTCAGGCAGACTGCCAGCGCCGCGCGCCAGCCGAAGTGCTGCAGCATGAAGGCCGAATCCCAGCCGAACGTGCCCGCCACCATCAGGACGGGCGGCGCGGCATAGGACGTCAGCACGCCGCCGATGGACACGTTCACGAACAGCACGCCCAGCGTCAGATACTTGAACCCGGCCCGGCCGCTGCTGCGAAAGTACGCGTCGCGCAGCAGGATGGCGGCCAGCGTCATCGCGGCGGGTTCGGTGATGAACGAGCCGCCCAGCGGCACCAGGGCCATCACCACGAAAAAGGTCGAGAGCTCGCGCGGCATGGGCAGCGCCCGCGCCACGATGCGGACCAGCAGCCCAACCAGCTCAAGAATCGGCCGGCTGGCCGCCACCACCATGATGACAAAGACGAACAGCGGCTCCGTAAAGTTGCGCGTGTCCATGTAGTCGATGGCGGCCGACGGACCGGCCAGCGCGGCCATGGTCACGATCAGCGCGAAGGCCCAGACGCCGAAGACGGCCTCGACCTCGGAAAACAGATGCCAGAAGCCCGCGTGCGGCCCGCCCCGATGCGCCAGGCGCGCAAAGAAGGGAACCGAAAAGGTGTGGAGGACCGCCACGGCAAACAGGATGGTGGCGATGACCTCTAGCGTCTGGGGCATTTGCGGCAATTCCTATGACGCCCGGCGGAGGGGTGTTCCGGCGGGCTTGTCGGACAAGCGTCGCAATATAGCCCAGCGGCTGGCCGGTGTAACGCAGGGTCAACACTGATCCCTGCCGCCTTTTCTACGCGATCGGGGCCGGCGGTTCGGCGCCCGCCTGGGCCGCCTTCATCTCCATCAGCAGGCTGTGCAGCATCTCGGTGGACAGGCCATGCAGCACCAGCCGGTAGCCTGCACGTAGCGTAGACATGGGCACCAGCGGATGGCTGTTGTTGACCAGGATCAGGTGCTGCGGCGCGCCCAGCAGCTTGGCCGCATAGATGCCCACGGTCTCATCGAGCTGCAGCGAATTGGCCGCGCGCCAGAAGTCGTTGTCGGTCAGCAGCAGTTGATACAGCGGCGTGAACAGCTCGATGGCGCTTTGCAGGTCCAGGAAGTTCAGCTTGCCTTGCGGCATGTCCTCCAGCCGGATCGGCGGGTCGCGCAGCATGGAAAAGTCCACGGTCTGCGGCGCGTGCATCTCCACGCCCGCATCCCGCAGCGCCTGGTTCAGCCGGATGACGAAGTTGAAGAGATTCAGGTCGTGCTTGACGAACAGATCGTCCTTCAGGTCGTCGATCGTCATCGGCTCGAGCGGCGTCGTAGTGATCGGCACCGGCGAGTTCGCCGCGATGAACGCCAACGCCTGCGCCCCCAGATGAAAATGCCGCAGGATCAGCCAGTTGGCCTCGGGCGACACGAACCGTTTCAAGCCCCACGCCAGAATGCGATGCAGCACCCGGGAATGCGACCAGCGTCGCGGCAGGAACGTTTTGACGATCTGGATCAGGATGATGAAGGCCCGCGCAAGCGGCCGCAGGAACGGCAACAGGTATTGGCGCGACGCGCAGCTGGAATCCGTCAGCCAGGCCTTCTTGACCTTGTCCGGCAGCGGCGTGCTGCGGTCCAGGTACAACGCGAGCCAGGGGCTGGGATCCGCCGGATCGTGCTCCCGGGCAAGGAATTCAGGCTCCTTGTTCATGCCGCGTCCGCCTCCATCACGTGATGAAACTGCATCAGGTAAAGCGCCGCCGTGCGGCGCGCGGTGTCGACGATGCGCTGCTCGGCGCGGCCATCCTCGTCGCAATCGAGCGCCAGTTCCACGGCCGACAGCCAGCGCGCCAGATGGTGTTCATCGTTGTGACCGTGGTATTCCAGGAAGCGGAAGGCGTCGGGCGGCAGCTTCAGACTGGCCTTGAGCAGCGGCAGCAGCGCCGGCACGATGCGCTGCCCCGTGCCTTCGATGATGTAAATGGCGCCCAAAAGGCCGATCGGATCGCGCGTGGCGGCCAGGCTGTGCAGGTAGGCATTGAGCGCCTCGCCGCCGGGATTGCGGCGCAGGGCGTCGATGCTGTCCACCGTGCCGCCCGCGGTGCGGTAGTCGTCGAACAAGATCTGGAAGTCGTTCTGCTCTTCGCCCGCGTGCATGTCGATCAGCGCGGCCAGCGGCGCGTATTGCTCGGTCAGCGACGCAGCGCCTTCGCGCATCCACTTGCTGCCTTCGCGCACCTGCGGAATCCAGTTCTCCATCCACGTCAGGTAATCCGTGGTCTGGAATTGGCGGTTGCGCAGGCGGCGGATCACCGGCGTGCGCCACACGCGCGAGCGGTAGTCGTGCCAGATCGCCGCGAGTTCGGTCAGAAGCTGGCCCAGGCCTTGCGGCGCCATGTCGGGATCGTGCGGCGGCGCGATAGCGTCGGCGTCGGCGGACGCCGCGTCTTCGCGCGCAGCGGCGCCCGGCGTAGCGACGCCAGGAGTAACGACGCCCGGCGTAGCGACGCCCGACACGCCTGCGGCCACCGCCGGCTGGGCGTGCACCGCTTCGGCTTCCAGCAGCATGTAGGCCGCCATGAAGCGCCCGGATTCGGGGATGTAGCAGAAGATCTGTTCGCCCGGCTTGACCTCCCGCGTCTCCAGGAACTCGGCCAGCATGATCATGATGGAGGCGGCGCCTGTGTTGCCGCGCCACGCCAGGTTGCTGAACCAGCGCTCGCGCGGGATCACCAGGCCGGCCTTCTCCATCAGGTCTTCCACGACCGGGATGAATTTTTCCGATGAGTAATGGCACAGGAAGTGATCGACCTGGTCCGGATCCACCCAGCCGTCGCGCACCAGCTTGGCGTACTCGTGGATGCCGATGTCGAACAGATGCGGCAACAGGCGGATGTCCTGGCGCAGCGACAACGCGCCATCGGCCTCGGCCTCGTTCCAGGACGGGTAGTCCAGATGCCCCTTGCTCCGGTCGGCCGACAGCCCAAGCTGCATGCACACCGGATAGTCGCCGGAGAACGAGCGCTGATGCACCCACTTCAAGCGCAAGCGCACGCCCTGCGACGCGCCGGGCAGCGGCCGCTGGCCATTGCCCAGCAGCACCGCACCGGCGCCGTCCGACAGCATCCAGCGCAGGAAATGCGCGTCGAAGTCGGCGTCGTAGCCGCGCGCGGCAAAGCGCGAGCGCTTGAACAGGCGCGACGGCAGTTCGCTGGCCACGGCCAGCGCGCTGGCATGCGCGCCCAACTCGACGCCTTGCGCGGCCGCCTGGATCGCCGACACGCCCGCCGCGCAGATGCCATGCACTGACAGCGTCTCCATCGGCGGCGCGGCCAGCTCGCCCTGGATCATGTTGGAAAAGCCCGGCATCAGCGCATCGCCGCCTGACGAGCCGCTGGCCAGCATCGATACGGCCGACAGGTCGGTGTCATGGCGCCGCAGGCAATCGCGAATCGCGTTGGCTGCAAGCTGCGCATTCGAGAACACGGTCGCGCCATCCCGATCGATCGCGTAGTAGCGTTGCTTGATGCCGTTCTCGGCCAGGATGCGGCTCTTGATCCGGCTGGACATGCGGTTCAGCGGCGCGATGTAGTCGTCCATGGCTTCGTTGGACACGGGCTCGCCCGGCATGAAATAGCCGGCGCTCTCCAGGTAGACACGATGAAACGCAATGGGCATGACGGATCTCTGGTTGGGAAATGGGGGTGTACGGCGCTAGCGGACGTGCTCGGGCGCCATGCAGGAACGGCTGCGAAAACGCGGCACGAAAGCGCCCAGCACGAAGGTGCGGAACATATAGGGCACGAGGCCGCGCTCGTTCAATTCAGCACGCACGCGGCTGCGGTAGTAGTCACGATGCAGGCCGGTCAGTTCGGACCAGTGCGCGCGCGGATGCTCGTGGTGCGCGGTGTGCAGGCCGATGTTGAACAGCAGCGGATTGACCAGCCCCTCGAAATTGCGCGCGTAGTTCAGGCCCGCAACGTGCCGCGGTCCGCCGTCCGCATGCGCGTGCTGCAGATAATTGGTGGCCAGCAGCCAATGCAGGCCGTGCAGCTGCGGCACGATCACGAACACCAGCGCCTTGACCGGGTTCACCGCGATCAGCCCGGCCCACAGGCCCAGCCACGCGCCGTACTGCGCCATGCAATAGCGAAAGGCGCCCGGCCAGTGTCTGCGCAGCCGGCCCAGCCACGCGAAAAACAGGGGATACAGCACCCAGGCCGCTTGCACGGGATGGATGACGTAGCCCCACAAATGGTTGGTGTCGCCGCCAAACCGGTACGTGCGCGCCACATCGCGCTCGCCATGCTTGTAGCGGTGATGATTGGCCACATGGGCCGGATAGAACACGAACGTCGGATGGCCCTGCAGCAGCGTGATCCAGAAGTCGGTGATGCGGTTGGCCCAGCGGCCGCGCCACATCCGGATGTGCGTGTGGTTGTGATGGATGACGCCGATGCCCAGGGTCAGAAACAGCATCAGCGCATAGGCCGGCCACCAAAACCCGTTGAACCACTGCCAGGCCGCCAGCAGGGGCAGCGCAGCCAGATAGGTCAGGCTCTGCCAATCCCGCCGGTTGCGCAGCGTGGGCAGCGCACGCCGCGGGCCGCTCTGGCCATTCGGGCCGATCCTTGCCGCCACTATGCGGAGCCTCGCAGGCCGGCGCCGGACTCGCGCTGCCGATAGGCTTCCAGCTGTCGCTCGGCGGCTTCCGCCCCCAGCCGCGTGCGGAACAGGCGATCCATGAAGGTGAACTGGAAGCCGTAGTTGCCGTTGTAG
Organism: Achromobacter sp. UBA4530; assembly: GCF_002388205.1. Taxonomy (NCBI): domain Bacteria; kingdom Pseudomonadati; phylum Pseudomonadota; class Betaproteobacteria; order Burkholderiales; family Alcaligenaceae; genus Achromobacter; species Achromobacter sp. UBA4530. The sequence goes on from NZ_DGMA01000011.1 coordinate 158,848, forward strand.
CAGGCGTGGTGCAGATGGTGCCGGCGGCTGGCGGCGAACCAGTGCGCGTACGAGACCTTGGGAAAGAAATCGTAGTTGGCGTGACCGATGCAATTGAAGAACAGGCTAAAGAGCGGCACCGACAACAACGACCAGAAGCTGAAATCGTGCACCACCATGGGCAGCAGGATCACGTTGCCCAACATCAGCGCCTCGATGGGATGAAAGCTGTACGTCGAGAACGGCGTCGTCACGACCGAGCGATGATGCGGCAGGTGAAAGCGGCGCAGAAGCCGCGTGTGCAGCAGCCGGTGGTTGATCCAGAAATGCACGTCGTTCCAGGCCACCAGCGCCAAAATTTCCAGCACGATCTGCTGCCAGCTCGCGTCCGGGTCCAGACGCGCCCACCCTAATTGCAGAAGGCCCCACGGAAAGATCATGCCGGTGCCGAACAACAGGATCGACAGCCCTGACTGTGCCAGCTCGCGGCGCAACTGGCCCGGCGCAAGCGGCCGTGGATCGAGCGGCCGGCCCAGCCCCAGGGCCGGCAGGATGTGCCGGGTCAGCAACCAGGTGGCCGCGCCAAAGACCAGGTAGATGCTGCCGAAGAAGAGCAGCCCCGCCAGCATGACCTGCCAGGCGGACAAGGCTTCAAAAGCTTGGCCCATGAAGGTTTTATTCACCCTGAAGAATGGCCGCATCATAAGCAATCCGTCAGCTTCCCGGTAGGCGATTTATTACCAATTGAATCCGGACGCCACAAAGCGCTCACGCCGCGCGCAAGGTGACGCCTTGCGCCGGAAACTGGCGGTCCAGCGCGTCCACGGCGGCGCCCAATCGCGCCGCGAGGGCTTCACTGGCCGGCAGCATGGGCAGGCGCAGTTCGTTCGACAGCAGCCCCTGCCGCGCAAGCTCCGCCTTCAGCGGACCGGGATTGGGCTCGCCGAACACCAGTTGGATCACCGGCGCCAGCGCATGGAACAGCGAACGGGCTTCGTCCAGCCGCTGCGCCCGCACCGCGCGGTGCATCGCCACGAAGAGATCGGGGCGCACGTGCGCGGCCGCGGCGATCATGCCGGTGGCGCCCAGGCACATCGCGGACAGCGATTGCAGATCTTCGCCGGCCAGGACATTCATCTGCCCATCGCTGATCAGCGCCACCGTCTTGTCCAGCGAGCCGCCGCAATCCTTGATGGCGGAGATGTTGGGATGCGCGGCCAGCGCCAGCAGCGTGGGCGTCTCCAGCGTGGTGCCGGTCCGGTACGGAATGTCGTAGAGCACCAGCGGAAAGCGCGAGGCATCGGCCAGGCAGCGAAAGTACGTGGCGGCCCCTTCCTGGCCCGCCCGCACGTAGTACGGCGCAGGCGCCAGGATGCCGGCCAGGGGACGCGTGCCAAACGCCGTCAGCCGATGCAGCACGTGACCCTGATGATTGCCCGCCAGCCCCATCATGATGGGCAGGTCGCCCGCTTCGGTCAGCACCGTATCCAGCACGGCAAGCTGTTCGGCATCGTCCAGCGCCGCGGCCTCGCCCGTGCTGCCGCAAACGACCAGTCCGTCCACACCCGCGGCCACGTAGTGGCGCACCAGGCGGCGCAGCGCCCCGCCGTCGACATGGCCGCCGGAAAACGGCGTGACCAGCGGCACCCAGACGCCCTGGAACAGAGATTGTTGAGATTGCATGAGAACACTCCTTCGTATGGACCGTTGGGGGACCGTACAGAAGTGCTCGGGAGGTCAGGGGGTGCGCGCGGAGGCGCCAAAGCGCCGCCAGGAGGCCGCTGTTCCGTCGCCCATCTGACGGAACAGCATGCTCCGGTCAGATGAGCGGCTGTTTTTTGGATTTCAGGCCGGCGGCAGCCAGCACCACGCCAAGGGCGCGGAGGTGGCTAGCAGTCTGGTGGGCCTGATGAATCATGGATGAGCGGGACGCGATATGCGGCGGATGCAGAAATCTACCGGGCGGGCGCGGCGGTGTCAACGCGGCGGCAAGGCGGACGCGGGCTGGCGTTCAGCCCAAGGTCGCCAGGAACACCGCGCACAGCGCTTCCATGCCCTTGCGGTCGTCTTCGTCGAACCGGTCCGGCACGGGGCTGTCCACGTCCCACACGCCGATCAGTTCGCCCTTGTGCACCAGCGGCACCACGATTTCGGATCGCGAGGCCGCGTCGCAGGCGATGTGGCCGGGAAAGGCATGCACGTCCGGCACAAGCTGCGTCTGACGCTGGCTGGCGGCCGCGCCGCACACGCCGCGATTGAGCGGAATGCGCACGCACGCGGGCTTGCCCTGGAACGGGCCCAGGACCAGTTCCGTGCCGTCGAAGAAATAAAAGCCCACCCAATTCAGGTCGGGCAGTGCCTGGAACGCCAGCGCGCTCAGGTTGGCGGCGTTGGCGATGCGGTCGGGTTCGCCTTCCAGCAGCGCGCGCGCCTGCATGGTCAGTTCGGCATACAGGGCGGCCTTGGAATCGGCGACGATGGGAGCGGCTTCGAACATGAAAATGTAACTGTACTGGCGGTTATCGATGCAGGTGATTTTAGGGGTTCCACCCGATAAAAGGGCCGGGCTGTTACCGTGTGGGACAATACTTTGTTGTCAAACGCATCAACCGACCCACCCTTCTTGATCAAGAAGCACTCCATGGACAAGCCCCTCGAACCTGCGTTTTCCTTTTCGGAACGCGCCCTGCAACTCACCAGCTCCGCCATCCGCGAGATTCTCAAGGTAACCGAGCGCCCCGAAGTCATTTCGTTCGCAGGCGGCCTGCCCGCGCCCGGCGGCTTCCCGGTAGAAGTGGTGCGTGCGGCATTCGACAAGGTCCTGTCCACCAACGGCCGCGCGGCCCTGCAATATGGTCCCACCGAGGGCTACGCGCCGCTGCGCAAATGGGTCGCCGATGACCTGACCGCGGCCGGCGCCGACATCGCCCCGGACCAGGTCCTGATCGTGTCCGGCTCGCAGCAGGCGCTGGATCTGCTGGGCAAGGTGCTGATCGACAAGGACAGCAAGGTGCTGGTCGAAGACCCCAGCTACCTGGGCGCGCTGCAATCGTTCAGCCTGTACCAGCCGAACTTCGTGCCGGTGCCCACCGACGAAGGCGGCCTGATCCCCGAAGCCATCACGCCCGAACTGGCTGACGGCGCCCGCTTCCTGTACGCCCTGCCCAACTTCCAGAACCCGACCGGCCGCACGCTCAACCTGGAGCGCCGCATCGCGCTGGTCAAGCGCGCCGCCGAACTGGGCCTGACCATCGTCGAGGACGATCCCTACGGCGAACTGCGCTACGCCGGCGAGCCGCAGCCCGGCCTGATCGCGCTGGCCAAGGAATACGGCGCGAACGTCGTGCGTCTGGGCACGTTCTCGAAGGTGCTGGCCCCGGGCCTGCGCCTGGGCTACATCGCTGGCGGCCGCGCGCTCATCAACAAGCTGGTGCAGGCCAAGCAGGCAACCGACCTGCACACGCCCACGCTGACCCAGATGGCCGTGTACGAGATCGTCAAGGACGGCTTCCTGGCCGAGCACCTGCCGAACGTGCGCGAGATCTACCGCGCCCAGGGCAGCTGCATGCTGGACGCCATCCAGAAGGAATTCCCATCCACCGTCACCTGGACCAAGCCGGAAGGCGGCATGTTCATCTGGCTGACGCTGCCCGAGCACATCGACAGCACCAAGCTGCTCGAAAAGGCCATCGCGCAGAACGTGGCCTTCGTGCCCGGCGCGCCGTTCTACAGCGGCGAAGGCATGCGCAATACGCTGCGCCTCAGTTTCGCCACCGTGCCGGAAGACAAGATCCGCACCGGCATCGCCATCCTGGGCAAGCTGCTGAAGGCGGAATGATAACGTCCGCCGTCGTCCCTTGAAGGGGCGGCGCGGATGCCTTGATGACCGATCGGCCGGGCGCGATGCCCGGCCGTTGTTTTATGCTGTCGGCTTTCCCGACCACTTGTGACCGTGACAGTGAGCGCTTCGCAACAATCCCCCGCCGATCTCAGTGACATCGTCTTCACCGACTGGGTCGAACGCTGGCTGCCGAAGTCGTGGCGGCCCTACGCGCGGCTGTGCCGCCTGGATCGCCCCATCGGCACCTGGCTGACCCTGCTGCCGGCCATTGCCGCGCTGGTCCAGGCCGCGGGCGGCCTGCCTGACTTGCAACGCCTTATCGTCTTCTCGCTGGGCGCCCTGCTGATGCGCGGCATCGGCTGCACCGTCAACGACATGTGCGACCGCGACTTCGACAAGCACGTCGAGCGCACGCGCTTCCGTCCGCTGACCAGCGGCCAGTTGTCGATGAAGAACGCCGTGTGGTTCCTGCTGGGCCAGTTGCTGGTGTGCGGGTCGCTGCTGTTCTTTCTGAACGACATGAGCCGCTGGCTGGCCGTGGCCGTGCTGCCCTTCGTCTTCATCTATCCGCTGTGCAAGCGCGTCACTTACTGGCCGCAGGTCGTGCTGGGCATCTGCTTCAACTGGGGCATGCTGATGGCCTGGTCGGACACGCAGAACCACGTGCCGCTCGCCGCCATCGCCATGTGGCTGGGCGCGGTGCTGTGGCAGGTGGGCTACGACAGCATCTATGCCTACGTCGACGTGCGCGACGACCGCAGCGTCGGCCTGCACTCGACCGCCATGCGTTTCGGCGATCAGGGCAAGCTCTGGATCGGCGGGTTCTATCTGGGCACCGTGTTGCTGTGGGCCTGGGGCGGTTATGCCATCGGCCTGTCGTGGGCCTATCAGGTCGGCATGGTCGCTGTGGCCGCGCATCTGGCCTGGCAGTTGAAGGTGTTCGACATCCAGCATCCGCACCGCAATTTCATGCTGTTCCGCGCCAACCTTTGGCTGGGCGCATTGCTGGTTGCCGCGGCATTGGCGGGCACGTTGATCCGCTGATGCGGCGCGGTTGAAGCGGCGCGGAAGCGCGACATGGCGACGTCTGCGCGTCCCGCGCTTTCGAGCCGCGCTTTTGGGCCGCACCTTTGGGCCGCACTTCCGGGCGGCACTTTCGAGCGGTATTTTCGGGCGGTACTTTCAGGCCGTGCATTTGCGGGATTGACGGCCTCAGGCGATGATGGGCCTTCCGCCCCACGTCACGGAGTCACCGCATGCCTGCAATGATCAAATCCCTGACCACCGCCGCCGCCGTGTGCGCCCTCTTCGCCACGCTGCCCGCACAAGCCGCCACCGATTGCGCGCCGCTGCGCGGTTGCGCGGCCAAGTTCTGCCACATCGAAAACGACATTGCCGCCGCGCAGGCGCAGAACAACTCGCGCCGCGAGGCGGGCCTGCGCAAGGCGCTGTCCGAAGCCAAGGCAAGCTGCACCGACAGCCGCCTGCAATCGCAGCGCGAGGCCGACGTGCGCGAAAAGCAATCCAAGGTGGCCGAACGCCAGCAAGAGCTGACAGAGGCGAAAGCCAAGGGCAAGCAGGACAAGATCGACAAGGCCCAACGCAAGCTTGAAGAAGCGCAGGCCGAATACAACGACGCGTTGGCCGACCTGAACCGCTGACCTGACGTGCCCGCGAGCCAGGGCGTCGCGCGCGCTGGCCGCCGCTTATCTCCCACTCTCCTGCGGCCGCCCCCTCGCCGCGCCCCTCCGATGTCCGCCTCTGCCTGCCCCGAGCCGGCCGCGCGCCCACTCCTCCAGTCGCCCTCCCATTCACCGTCGAGCCGACCTCCAAGGCCCGGATATCTGACGCGTCATGCAATGGAAATATCGCCACCCATGGCGCCAACATGGACAATCCAAACCGATTAGCCATGATTTTGGAAAGATGTTTTCAGGTAATAAGGGTTTATCCCAGGGTTGTTTAGGCACAGAATGCCTCTCATCGGGACACAGCAAGCGAGCCCCAGGCAGTCAGGCCTGGGGCTCGAATCCCAAGCTCACAAGACTCGGAGGTCTGCCATGAAAACCCTTGCTACCGCACTGATGCTGTCCATGTCCGTTCTGGCTGCCGGCGCTCAAGCCGCCGAAGCCGACCAAGCCCCCACCCGCGCTCAGGTCCAAGCCGAGCTGCAACAAGCCAAGGTTTCGGGCCAATACACGTTCGGCGAAGAAGGCTACCCCGCCCCCATCGCTCAACACTCCAGCCTGACCTCGCAGCAAGTTCAAGCCGATCTGGCCCAGGCCAAGAACGCCGGCCAAGTGACCTTCGGCAACATGGACTACCCGCCCGTCGCCGTCTCGGCCTCCGCCACGTCGCTGAGCCGCGCCCAAGTCGAATCGCAACTGGCACAAGCCAAGACCGAAGGCCTGGTGACCTTCGGCAACCTGGACTATCCCCCCCACCTGGGCAGCTGATCCACGGGCCACGCCGGCCGTGAATCGCTACCAGGCAGCCCTCTGGCCACAAGCCAGAGGGCTTTTTCTTTGACGCTTCGACCACTTCAACGGTCATATCGACGTGACTTGAAGCCGATTCGACGGTTTAGCCGCTACAAATCGACAGCACTCCCGCATAGGATGGGGCCACTTCCCTTCCCTCTCATTGCAGGAGCCGCACCATGTCCACGCACACCAAGCCCATCGTTCTGCTGGGCGCCGGAAAAATCGGTTTTGCGATCGCGCTGATGCTGGAACGCAGCGGCGATTATTCCGTCCTCGTCGCGGACCAGGACGCCAGCAGGCTGGCCGTGCTTGCCGAACTGGGCTGCGAGACGCGCCAGGTCAGCGACGATGCCGGCGTGGCCCGCTGCATCGAAGGCGCCTACGCGGTGGTCAATGCGTTGCCCTTTCATCGCGCGATTGCGGTGGCGGGCTTGTGCGCCAAGGCCGGCGTACATTATTTCGACCTGACCGAAGACGTGGCCAGCACGCACGCGATCCAGGCGCTGGCCCATGACACCGGCGGCGTGCTGATGCCGCAATGCGGTCTGGCGCCCGGCTTCATCGGCATCGTCGGCAACGCGCTGGCGCGCCGCTTCGACACCTTGCTCGATCTGCGCATGCGCGTCGGCGCACTGCCGCGCTATCCGTCCAACAGCCTGCGCTACAACCTGACGTGGAGCACCGAAGGGCTGATCAACGAATACTGCAATCCGTGCGAGGCGATCGTGGACGGCCAACTGTCCAGCGTGCCCGCACTGGAAGGCTACGAAACCTTTGCGCTGGACGGCGTGGAGTACGAAGCCTTCAACACCTCCGGCGGCCTGGGCACCTTGCCCGCGACGCTGCTGGGCCGCGCGCGCAACGTCGATTACAAGTCAGTGCGCTATCCCGGCCATTGCAACATCATGAAGCTGCTGCTCAATGACCTGCGCCTGCGCGACCGCCGCGACCTGCTCAAGGACATCTTCGAATCGGCCATTCCCACTACCGAACAGGACGTAATCGTGATCCAGGCATCGGCGTCCGGCTACCGCCACGGCCGTCTGGAAGAAGAGTCGTATCCGATTCGTGTCTTCGGCGCGGAAGTCGACGGCCACCGCCTGAGCGCAATCCAGTTGTCCACGGCCGCAGGCATTTGCGCGGCCCTGGATCTGGTGGCGCACGGCGTTCTGCCGCAGCAGGGCTTCGTGGGGCAAGAGGCGATTGGCCTTGAGGCATTGCTCAACAACCGATTCGGCCGCATTTACGCGGGCAAACCGCTGGCGCTGGCCGGGTGCGCGGTGGCCGATCGCTGAGGCCGTCATCACCGCCGTCATCACAGCCGGCATCGTCGCTGCCAGCGCGCGGCGCTACGTCCAGCCTTCCAGACGCAGCGTCGCGCGCACCAGGCGCTGCTCTTCCTGCTCGATATCCGACAGGCTCTGGCGCACGCTGTCCACATGATCGGCCGCGGCTTTGCGCGCCTGCTCTGGCTGGCGCCCGATCACCGCATTGAACAGCCGCGTGTGCTGGCGGTCGATCTGGCGCTTCTCGGGCTCGCGGTGGTACAGGTTGTTCACGCACGCGAACACCGATCCCAGCAGCAGATCCGTCAGCGATTGCAGCGTATGCACCAGCACAGGGTTGTGCGAGGCCTCGCAGATCGCCAGATGAAAGGCGTGGTCCAGATGCGCGTGGGTGGCGGTGTCAGTGGCGACGCCCTGCGCGGACACCATCTCGTCATACCGGCGCCGGATCATGATGAAATCCGCTTCGGTCCCGCGGATGGCTGCCAGCCGCGCCGATTCGGCCTCCAGCAGCGACCGCACTTCAAGCAGGTCATACAGCGTGCGCGGCTGCGAATTGAACAGGTGCATCAGCGGCCCGGCGTCCACGTTCGAGATGCGCGCGACGAACGAGCCCTTGCCCTGCGCCGTGTGAATGATCTCGCGGGCGCGCAGCAGCTTCAGGCCCTCGCGTAACGCCGTGCGCGATACGCCCAGCTTTTCGGTCAGGCGCCGCTCGGACGGCAGGGCCTGGCCCGCCTTGAGGACGCCGTCCAGAATCAGACGCTCGATCCGTTCGGCGACTTCATCGGCCACCTGACGGGGCTTTTCTTCAGTTTCCGCGTGCATGCATTCTCCGCGACCAGTGGTATGACCATGCGCCGTCGGCGCTCTCGCGGATCGGCCTTGCCTTGGTAAGTGGCTGATATCAAACCATAAAAATTGATGATCCGCCCGGGGTGCACCGCACAAACTGGTATGACCAGCGGGTTTCCGTATGGACATCGGCGCGGTCGCGGACGATGATGTCAGCACCCCTCACCCGGCGCGCCGCGCCGGTCAGCCTGACTCAACGCCAGAGAACCGCATGACTCAACGCATCCAGCACCACGGCCTGCAAGTGGCGGCCAATCTCAGTCAATTCATTGAACAGGAAGCGCTGCCCGGTTCCGGCCTGGAGGCCGACGACTTCTGGCAAGGCTTCGCGGCCCTGGTGCACGATCTGGCGCCGAAGAACCGGGCCTTGCTCGCCGAACGCGATCGCCTGCAGGCAGAACTCGATGCCTGGCATCGCGCCCATCCCGGTCCCATCACGGATCCCGCCGCCTACCGCAAGTTCCTCGAAGGCATCGGCTACCTGCTGCCGCAGCCTGCCACCGTGCGCGCCACCACCGACAACGTGGACACCGAGATCTCGCAGCAGGCCGGCCCGCAGCTCGTCGTGCCGATGTCCAATCCGCGTTATGCGCTGAACGCCGCCAACGCGCGCTGGGGCAGCCTGTACGACGCCCTCTACGGCACCGACGCCATCCCTGCCACGCCCGGCGACACGGGCCGCGGCTACAACCCGGAACGTGGCGCCGCCGTCATCGCCCGCGCGCGCAGCTTCCTGGACACCGCGGCGCCGCTCGCGCAGGGCTCGCATGCGGATGCCAGGGGCTACACGGTCGAAGGCGGCCAGCTTCGCGTGGCGCTTGCCACCGGCGCGACCGGACTGAAGACGGGCACGCAATTCGTCGGCTACCAAGGCGACGCGTCCGCTCCCACGGCGATCCTCCTCAAGAACAACGGCCTGCATTTCGAAATCCAGATCGACCGCGCCAGCACCATCGGCGCCACCGATGCGGCGGGTGTGAAAGACGTGGTGGTCGAAGCCGCGCTCACCACGATCATGGACTGCGAAGACTCGGTCGCGGCCGTCGACGGCGACGACAAGGTGCAGATCTACCGCAACTGGCTGGGCCTGATGAAGGGCGACCTGACCGAGGACGTCACCAAGGGCGGCAAGACCTTCACCCGCAAGCTCAACGCCGACCGCAACTACACGCGGCCGGACGGCTCGGCGCTGACGCTGCATGGCCGCTCGCTCATGTTCGTGCGCAACGTGGGTCACCTGATGACCAACCCGGCCGTGCTGGATCGCGAAGGCCAGGAAATCCCCGAAGGCATTCTCGACGCCGTCGTCACCAGCCTGGCCGCGGTGCAGGACCGCAAGCACAAGCTCAATTCGCGCACGGGCTCCGTCTACATCGTGAAGCCCAAGATGCACGGCCCCGCCGAAGCCGCATTCGCCAGCGAACTCTTCGACCGCGTCGAAGACCTGATCCGCGTGCCGCGCAACACGCTGAAGATGGGCATCATGGACGAAGAGCGCCGCACCAGCGTCAACCTCAAGGCCTGCATCGAAGCTGCCGCCTCACGCGTCGCCTTCATCAACACCGGCTTTCTGGACCGCACCGGCGATGAGATGCACTCCGGCATGGAAGCCGGTCCCATGCTGCGCAAGGGCGACATGAAGTCCAGCGCGTGGATCACCGCTTACGAACGCAACAACGTGCTGGTGGGCCTGGACGCCGGCCTGCGCGGCCGCGCCCAGATCGGCAAGGGCATGTGGGCCATGCCCGACCTGATGGCCGCCATGCTCGAACAAAAGATCGCGCATCCCAAGGCCGGCGCCAATACCGCCTGGGTGCCTTCGCCCACCGCTGCCACGCTGCATGCGCTGCATTACCACCAGGTCGACGTGCAAGCGGTCCAGCAGGAACTCGAACGCACGAAGCTGGACAGCGTGCGCGACGACCTGCTCAATGGCCTGCTCACGGTGCCGGTCGGCGATCCCACCAAATGGTCCGCTGCCGACATCCAGCAGGAACTGGACAACAACGTGCAAGGCATTCTCGGTTACGTGGTGCGGTGGATCGACCAGGGCGTTGGCTGCTCGAAGGTGCCCGATATCCACAACGTGGGGCTGATGGAAGACCGCGCCACGCTGCGCATTTCCAGCCAGCACATCGCCAACTGGCTGCGTCACGGCATCACGAACCGCGATCAGGTCACCGAGACCTTCAAACGCATGGCCAAGGTCGTCGACGGCCAGAACGCGGGCGACCCGCTCTACCAGCCGATGGCTGGCAACTTCGACACGTCGCTGGCATTCAAGGCCGCGTGCGCCCTGGTGTTCGAAGGCCTGACCCAGCCCAACGGCTACACCGAGCCGCTGCTGCACAAGTACCGCCTGGAGTACAAGGCGGCGCGCGCCTGATTCAGCGCCACGCTTGACCAAAGCCGGACGGCAATGCCGTCCGGCTTTTTTTTTCGGGTTTGGGTTTGGATCCGGGCGGGGGGTGTCTTGCTGCCTCATCCCTCCCCGATTAAAAACCCCTTGGTTTTCGCACGGTCGTGCTAAATTTCCGCCATGACAGCAAAAACCGAGAAAAGCGAACTCACCTTCGCGGCCATCGTAAACACGGCGCTCGACATGGCCGCCGCGCAAGGCATGGAAAGCCTCTCGCTGGGCCAGGTCGCCAAGCGGCTCGGCATCAGCAAGAGCGGCGTCTTCTCGCGCGTCGGCTCGCTCGAAGCCCTGCAGCAGGCCGTGCTGGACGAATACGACCGGCGCTTTGTCGAAGCGGTCTTCACGCCTGCCATGGCCTACCCGCGCGGTCTGCCGCGCCTGAACGCGCTGGTGTCGCTGTGGATCGACCGCGCCAGCAATGTCGAAACGCTGACCGGCTGCATCTACGTGGCCGGCGCGTTTGAATACGACGACGTCGACTCGCCGCTGCGGTCGGTGCTGGAACACAACCTGAAGCGCTGGCGGGCCGCGATGGTGCGCACGGTGAACCAGGCGCTCGAAGCCGGCCACTTGCGCCCCGACACGGACCCGCAACAGCTTGTGTTCGAGGTCTACAGCCTGATGATCGGCCTGATGCACGACGCGCGGTTCCTGCGTGACCCGAAGGCGCACGAACGCGTGAAGGCCGGCTACGAGCGTCTTATCTCCACGTATCGCAGCTTCAAGTACATCGAGTAATCCCCCGGAGCCGGCGTTGTGCCGGCTTTACTTTCGCTTAATTTCGCACGACCGTGCGAATATTGACAGGAGCAGGCCATGTGGATTCTTATTCCGTTAGGCGCGTTAGGCGTATCGTCCATCCTTTGGCGCCAATGGCGCTTGCTGCTGCGCCAGTTGCCCGACCGCGCCGAACACCTCGTGCTGTTCTAAGACCCCGCCCCCCCACCATGCCGCGCACCATTCACCTGCTGATCGTCGACCCGCAAAACGATTTCTGCGACTTGCCCGAGTCGTACCGGCCCCTCGACCCGCTGACCGGCCTCGCGGTTGCGCCCGCGCTGCCCATCGCAGGCGCCCACGCAGACATGCAGCGGCTGGCGCGGTTCATCGACGCCACGGCCCCCGTGCTCTCCTCGATCACGGTCACGCTGGATTCACATCATCGTCTGGACATTGCGCACCCCACATTCTGGCGCGCGGGCAATGGCGACCCGGTCGCGCCCTTCACGCCGATCACGGCGGCGCAATTGCGCGCCGGCGAATTCGTGCCGCGCCATGACGACGACCTGCCGCGCACGCTCAACTATCTGGATGAACTCGAAGCACGCGGCCGCTACACGCTGATGGCGTGGCCGGTGCATTGCGAGATCGGCACGTGGGGTCATAACGTGCATCCCGACGTGCGCGCCGCGTATGGTCGTTGGGAAGAAGAGCGCCAGTTCATCGTGCGCAAGGTGCCCAAGGGCGCCAATCCCTGGACCGAACACTACAGCGCGCTGATGGCCGAGGTGCCCGACGCCGACGATCCGCGCAGCCAGCTCAACCGCGGCTTGCTGGACTCGCTGGACCGCGCCGATCTGATCCTGATCGCGGGCGAGGCCGGCAGCCACTGCGTCAAGGCCACCGTCGAACACCTGGCCGAGCACCTGCCCGGCGGCAACCTGTCGCGCATCGTGCTGCTGACGGACTGCATGAGTCCCGTCGCGGGCTTTGCGAACGCACAGTCGAGCTTTCTGCAACGCATGCGGGATCTCGGCGTGCAGGAACGCACCAGCACCGACATGGCGCGCGCGCTGGCGTAAGACGGCGACGCGCAGTCGGCGCGCCCAAACACAACGGCCGCCTGCGTCAGCAAGGCGGCCGTGAAACGGTGAACAGCGAAGTCAGCGCGTGGCGTTCAGGCGCCGTGGCCCGTCTTGCCTTCGCATTCAACGTAAAGCGCGCTGATCGCTTCGCACAACGCGGGCGGCTGCTGGAACAGGCGCGACACCAGCAGACAGCCCTGGATCGTCGCGAACACCGCACGCCCCGCTGCTTCGGGCGTGCCGGAAAACTTCAGCGTGCCTTGCGCCGCGCCCTCGGCCAGCACGCGGGCCAGCCACGCTTCGTGCGCGCGGAAAAATCCCTGCAGCGCGCCGCGGACCCGTTCCGACAAACTCATCACGTCGGCGGCCAACATGCCGCCCAGACAGAGTTCACCGGAACCGCAGGCGGCGGATTCCATCATCGACAGATATTTTTCAAGCTGCGCCTGCGCCGGCTGCGCGGTGTCGATTCCGCGCACCGCGCCAAGTGCGCGCGTGCTGTAGGCCTCGACCGCTTCGTACAGCAGGTCGTCCTTGCCTGGAAAGTAGTAATGGATGCTGGACGTCTTGACGCCCACATGCTCAGCCAGGTCGCGGTAGCTGAAGCCGTTGCATCCGCGCATGCGGATCAGCTTCTCGGCGTGCGCCAGAAGCAGTTCGCGAGTGGTATTGGAAGTCGGGGTATCCATGGCGGCATATTACCTACTAAAAGATCGGTTCGTCATTGGGAGGGTCCCTTATCGGCAGTTACCGAGCGGGCCATTCCATGTCACCGACCGTGCCAGCGGACTCCGGCCGGGACAAGAATCCCGCCCCCGGGGTCCGCTTTGATTGCCATCTGCTTCAGCCTTGCACGGGCGGGTAGTCGAGTTCACCGCCGTCGGTCAGGCCTTGGGCGCGGGCGGCTGCCAGTTCCTGCTTGACCTGAGCGCGCGTCTTGTCGCCAGCGTGGGCAAAGGCGGTGGCGGCGTAGCCTTCTTCACCGGACACCAGTTCGCCATTGGCGCGGGCGGCGGCGAGTTCTTGCTGCACCTGAGCGCGGGTCACCGTGCTTTGGGTGTTCAGTTCGGGCGGATAGTCCAGTTCGCCGGCTTGGGCAGCGCCGATGAAGGAAGCGGAAAGGATCAGGGCGGAAATGAGGGTCTTCATGAGAAATCTCCAGAATGGTTGAGTTGCTGCAGTTGCTGCGTGGTTGTCGGGTAAAGCTATCTATCTATAGATAGAGGTTTGGTCGAAAAAATCAGCCTTGAACGGGCGGGTAGTCCAGTTCGCCACCGTCGGTCAGACCTTGAGCGCGGGCAGCAGCCAGTTCTTGCTTGACCTGAGCGCGGGTCTTGTCGCTGGTGAAAGCGATCGGGGCAGCGGCGTACCCTTCTTCACCGAATGCCAGTTCACCGTTGACGCGGGCGGCGGCCAGTTCTTGCTGCACTTGAGCGCGGGTCACCGTGCTTTGGGTGTTCAGCTCGGGCGGATAGTCCAGTTCGCCAGCTTGGGCAGCGCCGATAAAGGAAGCGGAAAGGATCAGGGCGGAAACGAGGGTCTTCATGAGAAATCTCCAGTCAGTTTGGTTTGAAATGCAGTGTTGCGTTGTTGGGTTGAAGCTATCTATCTATAGATAGAGGTTTGGTCGAAAAAATCAGCCTTGAACGGGCGGGTAGTGCAGTTCGCCACCGTCGGTCAGACCTTGAGCGCGGGCAGCAGCCAGTTCTTGCTTGACCTGAGCGCGGGTCTTGTCGCTGGTGAAGGCGATCGGGGCGGCGGCGTAGCCTTCTTCACCGAATGCCAGTTCACCGTTGACGCGGGCGGCGGCCAATTCTTGCTGCACTTGAGCGCGGGTCACCGTGCTTTGGGTGTTCAGTTCGGGCGGATAGTCCAGTTCGCCAGCTTGGGCAGCGCCGATGAAGGAAGCGGAAAGAATCAGGGCGGATACGAGGGTCTTCATGGTCAATCTCCAGTTTTAGATGCAGTATGCGTTTCAGTTAGCTATCTACTTGTAGGTAGATGTCGAGGGAAATAAAAAAGCGGTCCTACTGTATTTCTGATTTCGGCGCCGGGCGGTTTGTTGTTTGCGCTGCGTCGATGGGATGAATCTTACCTACTACTAGATAGACGACGCAAGCGGGTAAAGTGAAACAATTTATGTCGCGATGCAGGCCAACCACATTGGATGCGGCGTGACGGCCTGAATCAGTGCAGTGCGGCGGTTCCCGCTGGCGCGGCCAACGGGACCGCCGTCTCCGGCAATCAGGCCGACAGCGCCTGCATCACGGCGTACAGATCGGACTTGCCCTCGAAGCCGATGCCCGGCAGATCCGGCATCGTGACGTAGCCGGCCTCCACCTTCACCCCGTCCGGAAAGCCGCCAAAGGGCTGGAACAGATCCGGGTAGCTCTCATTTCCGCCCAGACCCAGCCCCGCCGCGATGTTCAGCGACATCTGATGCCCGCCATGCGGCACGCAGCGGCTCGCGGACCAGCCATGCTGACGCAGCATCGCGAGCGTGCGCAGATACTCCACCAACCCATAGCTGAGCGCGCAATCGAACTGCAGATAATCGCGGTCGGCGCGCATGCCGCCATAGCGGATCAGGTTGCGCGCATCCTGCATCGAAAACAGGTTTTCGCCCGTGGCCATGGGCTTGTCGTAGTAGTTGCGCAGCGTCGCCTGCAGTTCGAAATCCAGCGGATCGCCCGCTTCCTCGTACCAGAAGAGGTCGTACTGGGACAGCGCCTTGGCGTAGGCAATCGCCGTGTCCAGGTCGAACCGCCCGTTCGCATCCACAGCCAGCTTCTGGCCGTCCTGCAGCACGCTCAGCACCGAGTCGATCCGGCGAAGGTCCTCGTCCAGCGACGCGCCGCCGATCTTCTTTTTCACGACCGTGTAGCCGCGATCGAGATAGCTGCGCATTTCGTCTTTAAGCGCGGCGTGGTCCTGCCCTGGGTGGTAGTAGCCGCCGGCCGCGTACACAAACACCCGCCGGTCCGGCTGGCCATTGCCGTAGCGTTCGGCCAGCAACTGGAAAAGCGGCTTGCCTTCGATTTTTGCGACCGCATCCCACACGGCCATGTCGATGGTGCCGATCGCCACCGATCGCTCACCGTGGCCGCCGGGCTTCTCGTTCTTGAACATCGCGTCCCAGACCTTGTGCGGATCCAGGTTGCGCCCCGTGGCGTCCACCAGCGTGTCCGGGTCTGCTTCCAGCACGCGCGGGATGAATCGCTCGCGCATGAGCTTGCCCTGTCCATAGCGGCCATTCGAATTGAAGCCGTACCCGACCACCGGCTTACCGTCGCGGATCACGTCGGTGATCACGGCGACCAGGCTCAGCGTCATCTTGCTGAAGTCGATGTAGGCGTTGCGGATGGGCGAGCTGATGGGCAGGGTCTGCTCGCGGATGTCGACGATTCTCATGGCTTGTCTCCGGTTGGGTCGCATCGGGAATCGATAGATTAGTGGCGCATCCCTGCCCTAGAATTCACCCAAGTTCATTTGATTATTTACTTTCAGTGAAAGCCGACCTAGCCTCCGAGCTGCAGTTCTTCGTGCTGATCGCCCGGCTGGGCAGCCTGTCCGCGGCGGCGCGGCAACTGGATCTGACGCCACCGGCGGCCACCAAGCGACTGGCCCTGATGGAAAAGCGCCTTGGCGTGCGGCTGGTCAACCGCACCACGCGCAGCATCAGCCTGACCAACGAAGGCGAGACTTACCTTGCCTATGCGACCCGGATCCTGGCGGACCTGCGCGAGATGGAGGACGTCGTGTCCAGCAGCAGCGCCCAGCCGCGCGGCCTGATCCGCGTCAACGCCACGCTGGGGTTCGGCCGCACGACCATCGCGCCGCTGGTCTCCGACTTTGCGAAGCGCTATCCGCAGGTGCAGGTTGAACTGGAGGTCACGGACCGGCCCGTCGACCTGGTGGAAGGCGCATTCGACCTGGCCATCCGCTTCGGCGAACTGCCCGACAAGCGCCTCGCCGCCCGGCGCATCATGACCAACCGGCGCTTTTTGTGCGCGTCGCCCCGCTACCTGAAGGCGCACGGCACGCCGGCAACACTGGCCGACCTGGCGCATCACCAGTGCATTCTGCACCGGCAAAACGACGAGGCGCACGGCGTCTGGCGATTCGCGCACAAAGGCCGCGTCGAAGTGGTGAAGGTGGAAGGCGGACTATCCAGCAACGATGGCGACATCGTCCTGGGCTGGGCCCTGGAAGGCCACGGCATCCTCATCCGGTCGGAATGGGATCTGGCCAAGTATCTGGAAAGCGGCAGGCTGCGGGTGGTGCTGCCCGACTTCACGCTGCCGTCGGCGGACCTGTTCGTTTACTACCCGCAGCGCCGCAACCAGACGGCCCGCGCGCGGGCGTTTATCGATTTTCTGATCGAGGCATTTCAGCCAGGTCCTGCAAAGGAAATCGCTGGCGCGGACCGTCCCTAGCCCTTGAGGCGCGGCTGCGTCGCCCCGTGATCCCCAAAAGCAAAACCCCGGCCTTCCATTGAAAGCCGGGGTCTTGAACATACCTAACGCGGGGCGACGCTTAGAACGGAATATCGTCGTCCATGTCCGCCAGGTTGGCGCCACTGCTGGCCGGGGCCGCTGCGGGAGCCGGGCGCTGCTGAGGCGCCGGGCGTTGGGCCGGAGCAGCGCGCTGCTGGCGCGGCGCGTCGTCGTAGCCGCCGCCACCGTAGTTGCCGCCACCACCGCCGCCGCCGTCTTCGCGGCCGCCCAGCATTTGCATCTGGTCAGCGACGACTTCGGTGCTGTAGCGGTCGGCGCCGGTGTCCTTGTCTTGCCACTTGCGCGTCTTGAGGCGGCCTTCGATGTAGACCGAGCGGCCCTTCTTCAGGTATTCGCCGGCGATTTCAGCCAGGCGGTTGTACATGACGACGCGGTGCCATTCCGTTTCTTCGCGCTTTTCGCCGCTGGCCTTGTCCTTCCAGGACGAGGTTGTGGCGATCGACATGTTGCAGATTGCCGCCCCGTCGGGGCTGTAGCGGACTTCCGGGTCGCGACCCAGATTGCCCACGAGTATGACTTTGTTAACCGATGCCATGCCGATGTCCCTCTGTTGTTGACAGCCTGCGACTAGCGTTGCCGCGAGCGCGCCGGCAACAACATAAAAAAGCGATGTTGAAGACCGGCTTCATGAAACTCGCCGGTCATCGAAGCGATGACCGGCGATGCCCAGGTGAAGCCTGTGTTGATGCGTATTATCGACGAAAGCGCCCGCTGCGCCAAACGGGATCGGTGACAAATCGATCACCGCAGGCAAACCATTTCGGCGCTGTTGGACGCCGTTCGGGGCCAGATCCGCGACTTTCCGAAGCCTGCGGGAAAGCCCGCAACGGTCATGCCAGGGGCCGCAGCGCCCAGGTGACCGCCAGCCACACGGCCGACAGGATTGCCGCGCCGATGAACACGGCGCTGGCGCCCGAATGCCCCGCCAGCCAGCCGCCCAGCGCGCCCCCGGCGAACAGGCCCGCGGCCTGCGCGGTGTTGTAGAAGCCCAGCGCCAATCCCTTGTAGGCCTGCGGCGCCACGCGCGAGACCAGCGACGGTTGCAGCGCCTCCAGCACATTGAAGGCGACGAAGAATCCGGTCAGCGCGATGGCCAGCGTGTAAAAGCCGTGGCTGGCGGCCGGCAGCAGCGCGCACACGAGCACCAGGCCGGCCACCGACGCGCGCAGCGCGCCGCGGTGCGCCCGGCGCTTTTCGGCCACGAAGACCACCGGCACCATCAGCACGAACGACACCAGGATGACCGGCAGGTAGACCTTCCACAGGTCACGCGCGTCCAGTCCGCCGACCTTGGCCAGCAGCGCCGGCACCACGACAAACAGCGACACCTGGATCAGATGCAGGACAAAGACGCCAAAATTCAGCCGCAACAGGTCGCGATGGGTCAGGACCTCGCGCGGCTTGGCCGCCTGCATCGTGCGGGCCTGCGTGCGAGGCACCACGGGCACCACGAAGCGCGCCACGGCCAGGCAGACGACGCCCAGGCAGGCGATGGTCCAGAACAGGCCCGACAGCCCCCACCAGCCCACCAGCACCGGCGACAGCACCAGGGACACGGCGAACGACAATCCGATCGATGCGCCCACCATCGCCATCGCGCGCGTGCGCACCTCGTCGCGGGTGGCGTCGGCCAGCCAGGCGGTGACCGCGGCGGAAATGGCGCCGGCGCCCTGGATGGCGCGGCCTATGGTGATCCAGAAAACGTCCGTCGCCTGCGCACAGACGATGCTGCCTGCGATAAACAGCAACAACCCGAAGATCACCACCGGACGGCGCCCCCAGCGATCGGACGCCAGACCGAAGGGAATCTGCATGAACGCCTGGGTCAGGCCGTACATGCCTAGCGCCAGCCCCACGCGGGCAGGATCGTCGCCGCCCGGCATGCCGCTTGCGGCAACGGCAAAAACCGGCAGCAACAGGAACAGCCCCAGCATCCGCGCGGCGAACAGGCCGGCCAGGGCCACGCTGGCGCGGCGCTCGGAGGGGGTCAATTTCAGTTTTTTATCTGCCGGCATGCGGAAATTTCAACGATGACTAGGGCGGCGCGCATGCTTCTCATGTCATACGCTCACGGTCTGATGCTTGCGGTGCGGCGCCGGCCTCGGGCCAGTCCAACCGGATGAACGGCCTTGAACGCGAGAGGATTCGGCGCGCTATAGTACCAAGTTGGCCTTTGAAATCGCTTAAATGCGCCCAAAGGGTGCGCGGGATCAAAGGCGTCATCGACGACGCAACTGGACGTTACCCATACCGACGTGACCATACGCATCCGGGGTGCTCGCACCCACAATCTCAAGAACGTCTCGCTGGACCTGCCGCGCCACAAACTGGTGGTCGTCACCGGCCTGTCCGGGTCCGGCAAATCCTCGCTGGCATTCGACACGCTGTACGCGGAAGGCCAGCGGCGCTACGTGGAAAGCCTTTCGGCCTACGCCCGCCAGTTCCTGCAACTGATGGACAAGCCGGATGTGGATCTCATTGAGGGCCTGTCTCCGGCCATCTCGATCGAACAGAAGGCCGCGGGACACAACCCGCGCTCCACGGTCGGCACCATCACCGAAATCCACGACTACCTGCGCCTGCTCTACGCGCGGGTCGGCACGCCCTACTGCCCCGACCACGGCCTGCCGCTGCAGGCCCAGAGCGTCAGCCAGATGGTGGACGCGGTGCTGGGCTGGACGCCCGAGACGCGGCTGGCGGTGCTGGCGCCCATTGCGCGCGGCAAGAAAGGCAGCTTCGAGGACGAATGCGCCAGCCTGCAGGCGCAGGGCTACGTTCGACTGCGCGTCGATGGCCAGTTGGTGGAAATCGACGGCATGGCGCCGCTGAAGAAGACCGAGAAGCACGATATCGACGTCGTCATCGACCGCCTGCGCATCAAGCCCGAAAGCAAGCAGCGCCTGGCCGAAAGCTTCGAGACGGCGCTGCAACTCGCCGAAGGCCGTGCCCTGGCGCTGGACATGGACAGCGAGCGCGAACAGGTCTTCTCCAGCCGCTACGCCTGCCCGGTGTGCAGCCACAGCCTGCCCGAACTCGAACCGCGCCTGTTCAGCTTCAACAACCCGATGGGCGCCTGCCCCAGTTGCGACGGCATCGGACAGGTCGGCTTCTTTGATCCCAAGCGGGTCGTCGCCTTTCCGGAACTCAGCCTGGCCGCCGGCGCGATCCGCGGCTGGGATCGCCGCAATGCCTTCACGCACTCGCTGCTGACCAGCCTGGCCGCGCATTACGAATTCGACATCGAAGCGCCCTTCGAAGACCTGCCCGAAGCGTTGCGCGACAAGGTCCTGTACGGATCCGGCGAGGAAGAAATCTCGTTTCTGTACTTGAACGAAAAAGGCCGCAGCACCGTCAAGCGCCACACCTTCGAGGGCGTCATCCCGAATCTGGAGCGCCGCTGGCGCGAAACGGACTCGGCGACGGTGCGCGAGGAACTGGGCAAGTACCGCAACATCAAGACCTGCCCCGACTGCGCCGGCTCGCGCCTGCGCCCCGAAGCGCGCAATGTGCTGATCGGCCATGACCCGCGCGGTGGCGAACGCCACGGCCAGGCCATCTATGAAGTCGAGGCCATGCCGCTGTCCAGCTGCCTGGACTGGTTCCGCAACCTGAACCTGACGGGCGCCAAGCAGGAGATCGCGCAGCGCATCGTGCGCGAGATCGAGGCCCGGCTGAGCTTCCTGAACAACGTCGGCCTGAACTACCTGTCGCTGGACCGCAGCGCGGACACGATCTCCGGCGGCGAGGCGCAGCGCATCCGGCTGGCCAGCCAGATCGGCTCGGGCCTGACGGGCGTGATGTACGTGCTGGACGAGCCCTCCATCGGCCTGCACCAGCGCGACAACGACCGCCTGATCGGCACGCTGCAGCACCTGCGCGATCTCGGCAACAGCGTCATTGTGGTCGAGCATGACGAGGACATGATCCGCATGGCCGACTGGGTCGTGGACATGGGACCGGGCGCGGGCGAGCACGGCGGCGAAGTCGTCGCTCAAGGCGATCCCGAGACCGTGCAGCGCGATCCCAATTCGCTGACCGGCCAATACCTGAGCGGCGCGCGCGCCATCGCCATCCCGAAGCGCCGCCCCGTCGACGACGAACTGCCGTGGCTGACGCTCACCGGCGCCACCGGCAACAACCTCAAGAACGTCGACCTGCACGTGCCCGCCGGCCGCCTCGTCTGCGTGACCGGCGTGTCCGGTTCGGGCAAATCCACGCTCATCAACGACACGCTGGCGGTGGCCGTGTCGCGCCAGCTGCATCACGCGCAGAGCGAGCCCGCCCCCTACGTGTCGATGCAGGGGCTGGAGAACTTCGACAAGATCATCAGCGTGGATCAAAGCCCCATCGGGCGCACGCCGCGCAGCAATCCCGCCACGTACACGGGGCTGTTCACGCCGATCCGCGAACTCTTCGCCGGCGTGCCGGAAGCGCGCACGCGTGGCTATGACCCGGGGCGGTTCAGTTTCAACGTGAAGGGCGGCCGCTGCGAAGCCTGCCAGGGCGACGGCGTGGTCAAGGTCGAGATGCACTTTCTGCCCGACATGTACGTGCCCTGCGACGTCTGTCACGGCAAGCGCTACAACCGCGAGACGCTCGAAATCCGCTACCGCGGCCGCAACATCAGCGAAGTGCTGGACCTGACGGTGGAGCAGGCGCTCGAATATTTCGAATCGGTGCCCGCCATCTCGCGCAAGCTGCATACGCTGATCGACGTGGGTCTGTCGTACATCCGCCTGGGGCAAAGCGCGACCACGCTGTCCGGCGGCGAGGCGCAGCGCGTGAAGCTTTCGCAGGAGCTGTCGCGCCGCAGCACCGGGCGCACGCTGTACATCCTGGACGAGCCGACGACCGGCCTGCATTTCCGCGACATCGAACTGCTGCTTCAGGTGCTCAATCAGTTGGTGGACGCCGGCAACACGGTGCTCATCATCGAGCACAACCTGGACGTCATCAAGACGGCCGACTGGCTTATCGACATGGGTCCTGAAGGCGGCGACGGCGGCGGCAGGGTCGTGGCGCAAGGCACGCCGGAAATCGTGGCAGCAACGCAGGCCAGCCATACCGGCCAGTATCTGGGCAAGCTTTTGCGCCGCAAGCCGGGCGACTGAACACCCCCACTCCATCCAATGGGAAAGCCAGCATGTACACCCTGATCATCGGCAACAAGAACTACTCGTCCTGGTCCATGCGTCCGTGGATCGCGCTGCGCGCCGCGGGCATTGCGTTCACGGAGCAGAAGGTCGGCCTGTTCACCGAGGAATTTTCCAAGCGTGTCGCGGCGGTGTCGCCCGCCGGCCTGGTGCCCGTGCTGCTGGACGGCGATTTCGCCGTGTGGGATTCGCTGGCCATCTGCGAGTACGCCGCCGAGCGTCATCCGGAGGCCGCCTTGTGGCCGAAAGATGCCAAGGCCCGTGCCCGCGCGCGTTCGCTGGCCGCGCAGATGCACAGCGGTTTCGGCGCGCTGCGCCAAGCCATGCCGATGAATGTCGAAGCCGATTTGCCGGGCATCGACTTCCCCGAAGCGGCGCTCGCGGACGTCGCGCGCGTGCAGGCCATCTGGCAGGAAACGCGTGTGCAGTTCGGCCAGGGCGGCCCGTTTCTTTTTGGCGGGTTTTCCATTGCCGACGCCTTCTTTGCGCCGGTGGTCTCGCGTTTCAAGACCTACACCATCGCCGCGGCAGGTCCGGTGCGCGAGTACATGGATGCTGTACTGGCGCTGCCGGCTATGCAGGAATGGACGCGGGACGCGCTGGCCGAAGCGACCTTCGTCGAGGCCGACGAGCCCTACCGCAAGCAGCGCTGACAGCGGAACCCTACGCCATGTCGAACAGCCGCTTGTGTTCGCGGATGGCGTAGCGGTCGGTCATGCCGGCGATATAGTCCGAGATGGCGCGCGCCTGTTCGTTGAACTGCGCGCGGCGGTAATCGGGCGGCAGCAGACGCGGATCATCCAGGAACACCGCAAACAGCTCGCGCACGATGCGCCGCGCCTTGCGCGTCATGCGCAGCACGCGATAGTGGCGGTACAGGTTGTCGAACAGGAATTTCTTCAGCGTGTCGGCTTCGCGGCGGATCTCGTCGGAAAACCCCGCCAGCGGCGGCGAGCGGCGCACGTCGTCCGCGCTGGCCGGCGCCGCGTCGCGGATGCGCGCCAGCGACGTGTGGGTCAGGTCGACGATCAGCGTATTGATCATGCGGCGTATCGTTTCAGCGACTGCGCGCCGCGGCGCCAGACCGGGATAGCGGTCCACCACGTACGCATGGTGGCGCTCGAAGATCGACACTTCCTTCAGCTGATCCAGCGTGATGAGCCCGGACCGCAGGCCGTCGTCCACGTCGTGGTTGTTATAGGCGATCTCGTCAGCCAGGTTGGCAAGCTGCGCCTCCAGCGACGGCTGCGTGCGGTTCAGAAACCGTTCGCCGACATCTCCCAGCACCCGTGCGTGGGCCACGGAGCAATGCTTGAGAATGCCCTCGCGCGTCTCGAAACACAGGTTCAAGCCATTGAAGTCGGCATAGCGCTCTTCAAGCTCATCCACCACCCGCAGGCTTTGCAGGTTGTGTTCAAAGCCGCCCGCCTCCGGCGCCAGTTCGCGCATGCAGGCGTTCAGCTCGTCCTGGCCGGCATGGCCGAACGGCGTGTGCCCCAGGTCGTGCGCCAGCGAAATGGCTTCGGTCAGGTCTTCGGACAGCCCCATGCTGCGCGCCAGCGTGCGCGCGATCTGCGCCACTTCCAGGCTGTGCGTGAGGCGTGTGCGGAACAGGTCGCCCTCATGATTGACGAAGACCTGCGTCTTGTATTCCAGCCGCCGGAAGGCGCTGGAATGGACGATGCGATCCCGGTCGCGCTGGAACTCCGTGCGGTTCTCGGGTGGCGGCTCGGCATGCGCCCGGCCGCGCGATCGGGACGGGTGAGAAGCATAGGAAGCCAGTTCATTCATCTGCAACACCGTCCTTTACTACGTTTACTGGGTGGTTCGTGCCAGCACGGCGCGCACCGCGTCGTCGGGGGCCGGCCGCATCAGGGCTTCACCGATGCGTGTCATGAGCACGTAGCGGATCGAGCCGCCTTCGGTCTTCTTGTCCACCTGCATCAGGTCCAACCAACGGTCGGCGCCCAGGTCCGGCGCGACGGTCGGGCAGCCGATGGCCTGGACCAGCGCGCGAACGCGTTCGACGTCGGCGGGATCAAAGCCGGCCACATCGGCCGACAGCTCAGCGGCTTGCACCATGCCGCAGCCCACGGCCTCGCCGTGCAGCCAGGCGCCGTAGCCCAGGCCCGATTCGATGGCATGGCCGAACGTATGACCCAGGTTCAGGATGGCGCGCAGCCCGGATTCCCGCTCGTCCTTGCCCACCACCTGCGCCTTCAGCTCGCACGAGCGGCGGATGGCATAGGTGACGGCCTCGGGGTCCAGCGCGCGCAGCTTTTGCGCATTGTCCTCGCACCAGCGCCAGAATTCCGGATCCAGGATGAGGCCGTACTTGATGACCTCGGCCAGGCCCGCCGAGACCTCGCGCGCCGGCAGGGTGCCCAGCACGTCGGTATCGATCTCGACCGCGATCGGCTGGTAGAAGGCGCCGATCATGTTCTTGCCCAGGGGGTGGTTCACGGCCGTCTTGCCGCCCACCGAGGAGTCGACCTGCGCCAGCAGCGTGGTGGGCACCTGCAGGAAACGCACGCCGCGCATGTACACGGCCGCGGCAAACCCCGTCATGTCGCCGATGACGCCGCCGCCCAGCGCCACCAGGACGCAGCGCCGGTCCAGGCGATTGCCCAGCAGCGCGTCGAAGATCAGGTTGAGCGACTGCCAGTCCTTGTAGGCCTCGCCGTCGGGAAGTTCGATGCGCAGCACCCGCTTGCCCGTGCGCGCCAGCGCGGCTTCGGCGCGTTCGGCATACAGGGCCGCCACGGTCGGATTCGTGACGACGGCAATCGCGGTGGCGTCCGCGGGAATGCATTGATCCAGGGAATCCAGGCGGCCCGGTCCGATGTGGATCGGATAGCTTCCGCCCGGGGTTTCAACGTCAACAACGTTCATATGCGCTTCTCGAATGCTTGTAATTGCGGCAGCAGCGCCTTGACCAGGGTGTGGATGGGCATTGACCCCGTTTCCACCACCAGGTCGGCGACTTCCTTGTATAGGGGCTCGCGCCGGGTCATCAGGTCGCGAAGGGTGCCGCGCGGGTCGGCGGTGGCCAGGAGGGGCCGGTTGCGGTCGCGGCAGGTCCGGCGGAACAATTCGTCCACGCTGGCGCGCAGATAGACGACGATGCCGCGCTCGTGCAGAAGCTGCCGGTTCCCGGCGTCCAGGATGGCGCCGCCGCCCGTTGCAAGAATTATGTTGCGCCGTTGGGTACACTCTTCCAAGGCGGCGGACTCTCGGCGACGAAAACCGGCTTCGCCCTCGATTTCGAAGATTACCGGCACCCGCACGCCGCAACGCGCCTCGAGCTCATGATCCAGATCCATAAAGTCGCGCCCCAGCGCGCGCGCCAGGCTACGGCCTATGGTTGTCTTGCCCGCGCCCATCATTCCGACCAAAAATACCGGCAGGTCGTGCGGCAACGACGCGGTCTTGCCCGTGCACTCGACGGCGCAGGGCTGGCTTTCAGGCGCGGCGTCGGCGCGCGCCGGGTCCGGGGCTGCCTCCGGACATGAGTTAGCGGCAAAGTTCATGGCGGCATTATCACATTTGCCGCAGTTGCCCGCGCACCACATTGACCTATTTTGTTACAGAAACCGATCCGCCACGATGAGGCGGGACCGGAGATACCCGTAAAATCGCCGCGATGAGCAAGCCCCAGAATTCCTCCAAGAAAGACAAGCCCGCCAGCAGCGGCTCCCCGATACTGCGGTTCTTCGTTAAAACCGGCATCCTTTTCGCCGGCCTGTTCCTGTGCGGCGTCCTGCTCGCGGGCATGGCGCTGGCGCTCGCGTGGCCCAACCTGCCCGACCTGAACGCCATGACGGACTACCGTCCGCGGGTGCCGCTGCGCGTGTACACCGCAGACCGCGTCCTCATCGGCGAGTTCGGCGAAGAACGCCGCAACGTGCTGCGCTTCAACGAAATCCCGGACGTCATGAAATCGGCGGTCCTGGCGGCCGAGGACGACCGCTTCTACCAGCACGGCGGGATCGACTGGATGGGCGTGGTGCGGGCCGGCCTGACCAACCTGATCAACATGTCCAAGACGCAGGGCGCCAGCACCATCACGATGCAGGTCGCGCGCAACTTCTACCTGTCGTCCGAAAAGACCTATTCACGCAAGTTCTACGAACTGCTGCTGACCTTCAAGATTGAATCCGAGCTCACCAAGGACCAGATCCTCGAGCTCTACATGAACCAGATCTACCTGGGCCATCGCGCCTACGGTTTTGCGGCCGCGTCGCGCACGTATTTCGGCAAGCCGCTGTCCGAAATCACGCCGGCCGAAGCCGCCATGCTGGCCGGCATCCCCAAGGCCCCCTCGCGCTTCAACCCCATTGCCAACCGCCCCCGCGCCGAACTCCGCCAGCGCTACGTGCTGGGCCGCATGCACTCGCTGGGCTACCTGACCGAACCCGAATACAAGCAGGCGATGGCGCAGCCCATCGTCATGAAGTCCGCCGAAGGCACCCCGGCCGGCGGCTATTCCATCCATGGCGAATACGTGGCCGAGCTGGCGCGCCAGCTCCTCTACAACGTGTACCAGGACAACGTGTATTCGCGCGGCATCAACATCTACACGACCGTGCAGTCCAAGGACCAGGAAGCCGCCTACCGCGCCGTGCGCGAAGGCGTGCTGGAATACACGCGCCGCGCGCCCTACCCCGGCCCGGAAGAACAGCTGGACCTGCCCGCCGGCACCGAGAACAACCCCGCCGCGCTGGACGAGTTCCTGGACGGCGTGTTCGACAAGTTCCCGGACAGCGGCGACCTGCTGACCGCGGTCGTGCTATCGGCCAGCCCCACCGAAGTGAAGCTGGCGCGCAGCTCGCGCGAAGTCATCACCGTGACGGACAAGAAGGTGCTGGGAGTCGTGGCTCGCGCGCTGAACGACAAGGCCAAGCCCGAACAGCGCATCAAGCGCGGCTCCGTGGTCTACATCCGCAAGTTCGGCGACAACTGGGAAATCATCAACTTGCCGTCGGTGCAGGCAGCCTTCGTCGCGCTGTCGCCGCAGGACGGCGCCATCCGTGCCATGGTCGGCGGCTTCGATTTCTACCGCGGCAACTTCAACCGCGTGACACAGGCATGGCGCCAGCCGGGCTCGAACATCAAGCCCTTCATCTACGCCGCCTCGCTGGAACGCGGCCTGACGCCGGGCACGCAGATCTCGGACCAGCCGTTCGAACTGACCGCCGCGCAAACCGGCTCGAAGGCCTGGAATCCCAAGAACTACGGCAACCAGTACGAGCCCATGCTGACGCTGCGCCAAGGCCTGTACAAGTCCAAGAACATGGTGTCGATCCGCATCCTGCAGGCCATCGGCCCGCAGTACGCGCAGGATTACCTGACCCGCTTCGGCTTTGACAAGGCACGCCAGCCCGCCGTGCTGCCGCTGGCGCTGGGCGCAGGTTCGGTCACGCCGCTGCAACTGGCCGGCGCGTTCTCGGTCTTCGCCAACGGCGGCTACCGCGTGACGCCTTATCTCATCGACCGCGTCACCGACAGCAGCGGCAAGGTCATCATGCAATCCAAGCCGGTCGTGGCCGGCGACGCGGCAGCCCGCGCCATCGACCCGCGCACCGCCTGGGTCATGGACGACATCCTGCGCGGCGTCACCACGTACGGCACCGCGGCGCGCGCCAGGGCGCTCCTCAAGCGCGGCGACATCGCCGGCAAGACGGGCACGACCAACGAATCCGTGGACGCCTGGTTCTCGGGCTACACGCCGACGCTGGCGGCAACCGCCTGGCTGGGCTTTGACCAGCCCAAGTCGCTGGGTTCGCGCGAAACCGGCGGTGGCGTCGCCATGCCGATCTGGGTGGACTACATGCAGAGCGTGCTGAAGGGCGTGCCGGAAGAAAAGCAGCGTCCGCGTCCGGACGGTCTGCTCGTCGAAAACGGCGAGTTCTACTTCTCGGAGTTTCCGCCGGGACAAGCCGTGGCGCGCCTCGGACTGCCCGAAGCCGACACGCTGGGTGAATTCCTGAATGGCCTGAGCAGCAGCTCCAGCGAGGACACCCGGATCAAGGTCGCGCCGGGCGTGGGGACGCAAACCACCACGCCCTGGTCGCAGAAGATTCCCTTCTGATGCAAAAAGGCCGGCCCAGTGGGCCGGCCTTTTTTTACAGCCGTATCGTCACGGGGACGCCGGCGGCAGCGGAGCAGATCTGAGACAGGGCGTCCGGCAGCTGCGGTCCTCCCCGGGTATCGTTCCAGTGCTGGCCATCAAAGCGGTAGTGGAAGCCGCCGCTGCGCGCGGCGACCCACAGCTCCTGCATGGCGGCCTGGCTGTTCACCACGACGTGGGTGTTGTCCTCGAAAACCATGGTCAGCACATTGCCGCTGCGGCTGGTTTCGACATCGACGTCGAGCGAAGCCGCCCAGTCATCGGCCTGGCTTTCGATGCTGTCCAGCACCTGGTCGATCAACGCAAGAAATTCGGTTTCGGTCATAATCGAGCCTGCAAGAATTACGGAGTTCCCAGTGTTCCAATTGGCATACAGCCGCATGGCTCTTCGCATTGTAGCCACGCTCATGGCGACCGGCATCGTGGCGGCCTGCGGGTACAAGGGGCCGCTCTCCATGCCTCCGCCCCCTGAAGGCAGCAAGGCGCCGGCCAGTACGCAGCAGACCGCGCCGCCGGTGCAGATCCCTCCGGCCCCGACCCTCCCATGACGCCACCGTTCCCCACTCCGCCAGACCTGGCCGGCCATCCCTACTTCCAGTACCGCAATAATGTGTTGTACGCCGAAGATGTGCCGCTTGACCATCTGGCCGAACGGTTGGGAACACCCCTTTACGTCTACTCCCGCGCGGCGCTGAAAGCCGCGTGGCAATCCTATTGCAGCGCCATCGGACCGCGTCCGGTGCTCGTCTGCTATGGCATGAAGGCCAACTCCAATCTGGCCGTGCTCGGCGAATTTGCGCGGTTGGGCGCCGGCTTTGACATCGTGTCCGGCGGCGAACTGCATCGCGCGCTTACCGCCGGCGCCGATGCTTCCCGCATCGTGTTCTCAGGCGTGGGCAAGCAGGCCTGGGAAATGCGCGATGCGCTGCGCGCTGGCGTAAAGTGCTTCAACGTCGAATCGGTCGACGAACTGCACCGCCTGTCCGACGTCGCGGCACACATGGGCCTGCGCGCCCCCGTGTCGCTGCGCGTGAACCCGGACGTCGACGCCCGCACGCACCCGTACATCTCGACCGGCCTGAAGGAAAACAAATTCGGCATCGCCATCGGCGACGCGCTCGAGGCCTACCGCACCGCGCAGTCGCTGCCCGGTCTTCGGATCGTCGGCGTGGACTGCCACATCGGCTCGCAGCTCACCGACATCAGTCCCTACTTCGATGCCCTCGAAAAGCTGCTGGACCTGATCGAAAGTCTGCAACAGGCGGGCATCCCTATCGAACACCTGGACCTGGGCGGCGGACTGGGCATCCGCTACCTGGACGAGACGCCGCCTTCGCCCCGCGTCCTGCTCGACCGCGTTTTTGAACGGTTGAACGCGCGCGGCCAAGGTCATCTGCAACTGGTGCTGGAACCGGGCCGCTCGCTCGTCGGCAACGCCGGCGTGCTGCTCACCACCGTCCAGTACATCAAGCACGCCGAAGCCCGCAATTTCGCCATCGTCGACGCAGCCATGAACGACCTGCTGCGCCCGGCGCTCTATGACGCGT
The DNA here is from genome assembly GCF_002388205.1 of Achromobacter sp. UBA4530. NCBI lineage: Bacteria > Pseudomonadati > Pseudomonadota > Betaproteobacteria > Burkholderiales > Alcaligenaceae > Achromobacter > Achromobacter sp. UBA4530. The sequence goes on from NZ_DGMA01000011.1 coordinate 188,863, forward strand.
TCCATGGCGTGCAACCGCTGCACCCGCGCGCCGGCGACCCCGCCGAATACGACCTCGTCGGCCCTGTGTGCGAAAGCGCCGACTGGCTCGCCAAACAGCGCCTGCTGACCATCCGCCAGGGCGACGTGCTGGCGGTGGAATCGGCCGGCGCCTACGGCATGACCATGGCCAGCAACTACAACTCGCGCGGGCGCCCCGCCGAGGTCATGGTCGACGGCGACAAATACTATGTCGTGCGCCAGCGCGAAACCCTGGCGGACCAGCTTCGCGGCGAATCGCTGCTACCCTGAACGGGCGTCGCGCAAAAGACAAAGGCCCCTGCATCCAGGGGCCTTCGTTCGTCTGCCAGGATGTTCGCGGCGTTAAAGCTGGCCGTACGAGTGCAGGCCCGACAGGAACATGTTCACGCCCAGGAACGCAAACCCCGTGATCAACAGGCCTATCAGCGCCCAGTAGGCAGCCATCGCGCCACGCAGGCCCTTGATAAGCCGCATGTGCAGCCAGGCCGCGTAATTCAGCCAGACGATCAGCGCCCAGGTTTCCTTCGGGTCCCACTGCCAGTACGCGCCCCACGCGTCGGCCGCCCACAGCGCCCCCAAAATGGTGGCCACCGTGAAGAAGGCGAACCCGATCGCGATGGCGCGATACATGATGTCGTCCAGCACTTCCAGCGAGGGTAGCGCCTCCGCGATGCGGCGGCGGCCCAGAAGAATGGCGCCCACGATCACCGCGCCCACGCCGAAGTACAGCATCCAGGTGGCCGACAAGCCATCAGTGCGGAACACCATCGGCTCGGCACACAGCAACACGCCCAGGATGAACAGCGGCGCCAGCTTGGCCCACGACGTGGTCTGACCGTGCTGCTTGACCAGGTACGCAAAGCCCACCATCGCCGCCAGCGAGAACGTGCCGTAGCCGATGAAATTGGCGGGCACGTGCAGTTTCATCCACCAGCTTTTTAGCGCGGGCACCAGTGGCTGGATCTGTCCCGCGTCGCGCGTGAACGAATACCAGAGCAGGAACACGACGGCCGAGGTGACCACCAGCATCACGAAGCCGCCCAGCGCGCGCGTGGCGTACTTGCGTTCGTAGTACAGATAGAACAGCGCCGTGATGAGGCAAAACAGCACGAAGACTTCATACAGGTTGCTGACCGGGATATGACCCAGGTCCGGACCCATCAGATGGCCCTCGCGCCAGCGCACGAGCAGGCCCGTGACGCCAGCAAACACCGCGCCCCAATTCAGCGCCGTGCCCAGCCAGGCGGCCGTCGGGCTGAAAAGGCCGATCCAGTAGCACACCATCGACAGCGCAAACAGCGCGCTCATCCAAAGAATGGCGGACTGCGAAGAAAACAGAAACTTCAGGAAGAACACCTGCTCGGCGCGGGCGAGGTCGGTGCCATAGAGCATCAGCGCCAGGCCCGACGAGATCGCACAGGCGATCATCAACCGGCGCAGCGGCCGCCACAGCCAGCCCAGCCAGGCCACCGCGGGCACCGTGCCGCACAGGATGATCTTCTCGTAGTAGTCCATCGCGTGCCCGTAGCGGGTCAGCGCGAATCCCGCGCCCGCTGCCAGCAGCAAAAAGAAGACGATGTCGGTCCAGTCGGGCTTGCCGCGTTGCGCGCGGCTGTCGCCGGTTTCGGATAAGGCGTCCTGCCAGAGCGTTTCAGGCGACGGGGGTTGCGTGGTGGTCGTCGTGGACATAAATAACCTCAGGACCCTTTTTTCTGGCGCAGCAGCGCCTGCTTGAAGCGTTCAAACTCTTGATTGAAGTCAAGTGTACGCTTCTGAGACGTCATGGCCGCCAGGACGCTGCTGCCGCCGCCTTGCGGCTTGACCCAGATCCAGACGCGACGATCGCGAATGTAAAACATGGAGAACACGCCCAGGACCAGCAGCAGGCTGCCCAGGTAGACCGTGTTTTTGCCCGGGGTGCGGCTGACCTGGAACACGCTGGCCTGCACGTGATTGAAGTCGGCCAGCGACAGGAACACCGGCGCGGGGTAGACGGTCAGGTCGGACAGCGCCGCCACTGCCAGGCGCGACCACACCGCCGCGCGTTCGCCCTCCTGGCCCTCGACGGGCACGGGCGGCTGACCCGCGCGTTCGCGCGCGATGGCGCGCAATTCGTTCATGCTGGCGCCGATCAGGCGGATCACGACATCGGCCGCGCGCTCAAGATCCGGGGCGGGCGTATTGGCTTGCAGGAAAGCCGCGACGGCCTGCAGGCCGCCGGCGGCAAAGGTGTCCAGCGCGCGCTCTGCCGCGGTCTCCAGCGGTTGGCGGTCCGCGCCCGACGGGCTGTTGCGTTCGGCAAAGCGGCGGGCGGCTTCCTTGCGCGCGGCCGGATCGGCCAGGGTGGCGCGCAGGCGCATGAATTCAGCGATGGTGCTGTCGTCGTCGGCCGGAATGCGCAGATAGCGGAACGGCTCGGACGCGTTGTTGCGCACGCCGGCCAGGAACACGGCCGCGCCGTCCAGCTCGACGGGCAGCATGTAGTTCTGGAATTCGTGCGCCTGGCCCGCATCGTCGATCAGCTTGTACTCGACGCTGGGCCCGACGTTGCGCAGGTTCTCGTTCTTCTTGCCGGCCGCGCTGCCGGCAACCGATGCCACGTGTTCGGCAAAGCTCTGGTCGGCGCCTTTGGGGTCGCCCCGGGTCAGGTCTTCGACGTTGATGGGACGCATGGCCGTGATCTCGATGCCCATGCTGCGCGGGCCCTTGGCCGTCTGCGCGGTGAGCTCGCTGGTCTTGCCGACCGTGCCATCGACCGAGAACGTGGCGTCGTTGGCGCCCACCAGCGGATAACCCTTGAGCGCGACCGTGCTGCCGCCATCGTCAAAGCTCGATTGATAGACCGTCATGCCCTTGAAGCGCAGCGGTTCGTTGACCTCGATGGTGGAATCGAAGGTCTTGCCGGTGTCCGGGTCCGTGACCTCGACTTCGCTGGCGAAGCGGCTGGGCATACCGGTGGAGTAATAGTCGACGACGAACTTCTTGAGCTTGAGCGTGAAGGGCATCGGCTGCACCAGGGCGCCATCACCCACCATCACGACCGCGGTGCTGGCCTGGCCGCCCTCGGGCACTAGGACGCTGGCACGAAAGCTCGGGTTGTTGACCGACAGGCGGCCGCTTTCCGGCACTTCGGAGATCAGCATGTTGTCGACGATGGGCTGCTTGCCGCCGAACATGACCTGCAGGCGCACCGGCAGTTCACTGTCGAGCAGGCCGCCGATACAGATGATGACCATGGCCGCGTGGGCGAACACATAACCCAGGCGGTTCGCGCTGCCCTTCTTGGCGGCCAGCAGGACGCCATCCTGGTCCTCGCGCACGCGCACCGCATACCCCATGCGGCCCAGCAGCGCCTTCAGGCCGGTCACGGTCTGCGGCACGCCGGTGGGCTCGGTGGTTTCCACGCGATGCGGGAATGCGCGCAAGCTGCCCTCGCGCACGTGCTCGCGGAATGACCGGGCGTCGCGCAGCATCTTGGGCGCATTGCGGATCAGGCACACCGAGGTCGACACGACCAGAAAGCCCATGATCAGCAGGAACCACCAGCTGTTGTAGACGTGCCAGATGGAGAACTTGTCGAACACTTCAAACCAGAACGGGCCGAACTGGTCGATGTAGTTGTTGGACGAGCGGTTCTGCTGCAGCACCGTCCCCACCAGGCTGGCCACGCAGATGAACATCAGCAGGCTGACGGCAAAACGCATCGAACCCAGAAGTTCAAAGAGATCGCCTGGCAGGCTGCGCAAAGAGGGGCGGGAGTGGGTTCGAGTCGAATTCATGAAAAAAGGGGGGCCGCGCTATCGGCTACCCCCCTCATAGACAGTGCATGACGGAACGAGGTTCCGGCACGCGCAAGTTGCATCAACGCGGACCGGCCGCGCACGTTGCGGCCGATCGTTTACCGAAGGCCGGCCGCGTAATCCGACACCGCCTTGATGTCGGCGTCCGACATGCGGTCCGCGATGGCATGCATGACGTCGTTCTTGCGGTCGCCGCTACGGAAAAGCTTCAGTTGCTCTTCGATGTACACGGGGAACTGGCCCGACAGACGGGGGTACTGACCGGGAATCCCGGCGCCATTGGCAGAATGGCATGCCGCGCAAGCCGGGACGTTGCGGTCTGGCAAACCGCCACGCCAGATCTTTTGACCTAGCTCAACCAGATTCTCATGGCCAGCCGTGGCGGGCTCTTTGAGCGGCTGCGTTGCCAGGTACAGCGCGATGTTCTGCATGTCGGCCGGCGTCAGGTTCTGCACCATGACGGTCATGGGGCTGGGATTGCCGCCCGGGCCGTTGCGAACAGGCGCTTTGGCGCCTTCCTTCACCTTGAAGTCGGCAAGCTGCTTGGCCAGGTATTCGTGCGGCTGCGCGGCCAGGTTCGGGTTCACCGGAATGGTGCTGTTACCCGCCGCGCCGTGACAGGAGGCACAGGCAATAATGCCGCGGGCCGCGTCGCCTTGGTCAAACAGCTGACCGCCCTTGGCGGCATCTGGTTTGGCCGGGCCCGCAGCGCCATTGGCGGCGAAACTCGTAGCAGAGAGGGCGGAGGCGCCGAGCAACAGCCCGCTCGCAACCAACATCCGGGACAGCACACGCTTCATGAAGACCTCGACGATCACATCGATCAAGGCGCAAAAAGGCGCCCACGCCTGCCCGCACTCGCAGTAAAACCGTATCGAACCTGTTTTGCTTGTCCTGCTTGCGATCTTTCTGCGAAGCTGCGTCAGCGCTGCCCGAAAGGGGCTTTTATCGGCTGGATGACAGCTAAACAGTAAGCAAAAAAGACGGCTCCGCGCACGGGGACCACTGTAGCAAACGCCGGATTATACAATAGGGCTCGAAACCAACCGTATCGAAAGCCATCCGTGTCCCTCCTACATCGCGCCTCCTTCCTCACTTCCGCGGCTCGCCTCGACCAGTTGCCGCCCGCCGGCGCTCCCGAGGTCTGCTTTGTCGGCCGCTCCAACGCCGGCAAGTCCACGTCCATCAACGTGCTGTGCAACCAGCGCCGCCTTGCGTTCTCCAGCAAGACGCCGGGCCGCACACGCCTGATCAACATGTTCGGCCTGCCGGACCCGCTGGACCCGGAAGCCCACATCGGCTATCTGGTCGACCTGCCCGGCTACGGCTATGCGTCCGTGGCCCGCAACGAGAAGGAAAAGTGGGCGGACATCCTGGGCGGCTACCTGCGCGACCGTGAGTCGCTCGTCGGCATCGTGCTGCTCATCGACATCCGCCGCGGCGTGACAGAACTGGACCGGCGTCTGGCGAACTTCATTGCCCCCACCGGCCGCCCGGTGCTGGCGCTGCTGACCAAGGCCGACAAGCTGCCGTACGGTCAGCGCATGCGCACCGTGTTCTCGGTCCGCAAGGACCTGGCCGACATCGGCGCGCTGCACACGATTCCCTTCTCGGCGCCCGAGCGCATCGGCCTGGAAGAAGCCGGCGCCCACATCGAAAATTGGATTTCCCCCAAGGTCGTACCATGAACCCGCAGATCATCACTCCTGAGTTTCCGGTTTCCCGCCCCCGCCGCCTGCGCCGCGACGACTTCACCCGCCGTCTGGTGCGCGAGAACGCACTGACGGTCAATGACCTGATCTACCCCGTCTTCGTGGCCGAAGGCTCCGG